>NZ_CP054011.1:325696-651392 GCF_013267595.1 Prevotella melaninogenica
TCCGTGTCAACCTTTGCTTTGTGATAAATCATCCTCCGTTCGCTCCGCCTCTGTGTACCTTTCTTCAAAGTACTAAACTCACGAGGTAAAACTTATTACGTCAAATACTTAAAACCCTTTATTCTTCTACGATACAAGTGAAAGAAAATATCAATTAAAGAAATTATCCTATCAATTTCCTACCGAGCCCTTTTTCTTTTCATTTCCATTCGTAGTCTTTCATTATATCTATTCTCGCAATTGGTGTCATTCGTGGGCTTTCAATATATTTATTCGTGTCATTCGTAGTCTTTTAAAACCTATTCGGGTACGTTTCAGAATACGGGAACAGGTGTGTGGACAGGGATAAATCCCCGAACCACACACCTGTCATTAATATATACAGATGATAAAAAATATTATTCAGAAGTCCAGAGCTTGAGACCGTTGCTTCTGGCTCTGAGGTTGCTTATAACTACGTTATTTGATGCGAAATACAGGTTATATACGCCTTGGGAAACATAAGCCTCCGGCGTACTCGTCCAGAAGAATCCTGCAGCTCTGAAATCTTTGAGTTCATTATTCTCATAATATCCCATAGCAGGCATGAAGAAATAGTCCTTGCGGTTGGTGGGTGCACCTGTTGCAACATTATTGTTGTTACGAGGAGTTTCGAATGTACCATTTATCACACGGTTTCTGCCGTCAGGCGAAACAGTCTTGAGCGCAGCAGCACTGCCTTTGTTGTTCTCTTTGGCAATGACCTCTGCCTTCTTGAACCACATACCGTTTGTATAGATATGTCCCCATACTGTCCACATCGTTGTGGTGTCCCAGCGTGGACCACCCTTCAGGCAGTACCAGTGAAGCTCGTTGATGTTTGGGCAGTTCTTCGCAGAGTTGCTGGCAGCATTGTTGACACCTACCTGATACTTGAGAGGGTTATACCACCGCTGGGCGTCACTGCTGGTCGGGAAGGTCGTGATGTTGTTTGAGCCATTTGCCTTTGGCTGGTCATTCTCGTGTCCGAACCAGTAATCCTTCTGTGCATCCCATGTGTAGTACTTTGCATCAAACGCCCTCATGGTCAGCTTGGCAGATATGTCATAGTACTCGTTAGCCGCATAGGCAGCTGACCCGAAGGTCTTGGTGATGGTGCCCGTGGTGCCTGTCTGCGTATCCGTAATGTAATACTTCACGGTCAGCGTGTACGTTCCCGGCGCGATGACCATGAACATGCGACCTGTCTCGCAGCTTGTTTTGACCAGGTTGTTCTTCAGCTTGAAACCCTCTGCGTTGCCTGTCTCCTTGGGCGTGAGGGTGATGGTCTTGCTGCCGCCGTCCTTGTAGGTCAGCTTGCCGTCACTGCCGAGCGTGTAGTTGCCCGCGATGTTCTGGTCGGCAGTCACCTCAACCTTAGTTACATAGCTTGTCTCCAGCGGGTGGTCGTAGGAAGGTTTGAAGCAAAGGTAGGCAGCAGAGTGGGTCAGCTTGAACTTGTACTGTCCGCCCTCCAGCGTTGCCTCGCCGACACCGCAGTCGCCTGACGTGCCAAAGTGCATCGTATTGTCAGCTCCATTCTGCGTTTGTGTTGCGGCAATTGTCACGTTGTCATTCGTCTTGTCCTTACCTGGATAGTAAACCATGTATTTGTTCTTGCTGTATTTTCCAGGCATCATGAACTTGAAGCTCGGCACGTTCGTGCCCGTTACGGCATTGGAGCTGCCATAGAACTTGTTTTCGTCATCCTTTACGAAGATCTTGTCTCCAGCTTCCCAGTAGAAGTTGCTGTTGTTGTAGTTCAGCGATGTACGTGTACCTTGATTTCCAGCAACAAAGCTGACCTGATTCGTCTCGGTCTTGTCAGCATCTGGTTTCGTCACTGTTCCTGTCGTTATGTCATCGCTTGAGCAGCTGGCAAATACTGTCAGAAAGGCTGCTATAGCCCAATGATAAGATAATTTAATATTCATTTGTAATGTTTTTATTGTCTTTTTGTCTTAATTCCAAGAAGTACTCGATGTGTTGTTTTCGTCACTGCTGAAGAAGAAGCTCTGTTTGGCACCTTCGCTGCTTTCTTCTGCTGGTCCCTGTTTATGGTTTCCTTTTTTGTGGTCGCCAGGGTAAGATGCATCCATTAGCTGGCAATCCATGTGGACGTGCATGACTTCTATCGATGGCTTGCTGTAAGCCGTTCTCATGTTTTGTTTTTTTCTCATTGTGATATGTTTATAATTGTAGACAAATTACTGTTTCCTGTGAGACTTCTGCGTTATGTAAGAAATCATGTTTGTTGATAGCTTGTAATGTTTCTTTTTGATAGTGTATCCCAAACATAAAGTGTGATTTATCCTTATTCTGCGTGTGCAAAATATGCGCCCTCTTTTTCTTAAAAAATATTTTCGGATGCAAAGTTACATGATTTTTTTTGTTTTCAAGTGGGTGTGTATATTAAATTATATTAAGATAGTGAGGAGTGGAGAACATTTTTCTCAAATCGATTATTGGCATCCGAATTGATTTGTTTTATTATTTACAGTCAGGTTATCTGTTGTGTTGATGAGAACCTACTCAAGTAATTATCAATGGGGCAGGGAGGGCACTGGGTTTATCAAACGCTGGGTCTTACTATATTATTGATACTATAGGTGCATGAGAGGGAAGCTTAATTTTTTGTTAGCGTACTTGTTCGTAATGTTGATAAAATGGCGTTTCTCGCCAAAGCTTTAACAGCCCATGTGCTACATCTCCGCTCGCCTTTAATGCTTTGAAAAATATTTACATAACGTTGTGCTAACAGTATGTAAATTAGCCGGAAAATACGTGTAAAGATGGGGGTTGTAACTGGCAGAAAATCAAATGGTTATAATATGGTGTACGAAGAGGTGCTTAGTTGGCTTCTTAAAGGGCGTTAGTAAGGGTTCAAAAGGGCATCTTTTACAAGCCAATTGGGCATCTTTAAGAAGCCAAAAGAGCATGTGTTCGTTTTTGGATATGCGAAAATTATTTACAGCTCTTAATAAATGAGAATACAAGTCGCATGTAGAAGCGTGGAATAAGAAACGGTAATGGGTTGGCGTAGCATCTGTTGAGGTGGGTTCTATTAATTCCCACCGATATCAAATCGTTAAATCATGGGGCTTGCTTTGTTATCTTTCGGACTCCCTTCGGCTTAAATAGCCAGTTCACCCAGTTGTTATAATCGCATAACTTCTTCGTTCAATAGCATTTTCCCTCGAAGATAGTCTCGAAATATGACAAAGCTAAATAATAGAACCCACCTTAAGGTTGTTATGTTGAAATCTTCTTTGTAAGGTATAACCTTATTATTGTACATCTACTTCCTATGCGTTTATCCGTATAGTTAACAATTATAAGTATTTTATGTGTTATTTTATTGAAATTGCTAAGTAATCAATCGAATTTTGATATAAAGTGTAATTTTAGACGCTAAAAGTTTGTTGTTTTTATATATAATATATAATTTTGCACCCTTATAAGACGTAATAATCTTTGTATGTTGTGAAAAAGTAGCAATTTATTTAAGTTTATAATCTATCTTCCCTCAATTCCGCAGCACTTTTTCTTGTGAGATGATTTTGTGTATTGAGGTGTCTTTTTGCCTCTACATGTGAAAGGAAGCGACCTTAGACTGGTATTAGCCCTTGCAGGCGCATGAAATCCCCCACCCAAGCCAATGGGGAAAATGAATGCCACAAAGAAATGCTGTTTATTCAAGGAAAACTTCAGAGTAGTATGCTTTATTGGTATAAAGGTTTAGAATGTTCTGCCTTCCTGTGCGCACTCATTTCGCTGGCACACTGACAAAATGCAGGATAAAGGCTTTCAGCCTGCTTGTCTTTTTCAACGGCTTGACCTTTTCGCTGATATGACGGATGAGATAGAGATAGAAGTTCTTCAGCATGGCGGTAACCATCATGAAAACCATGTTCTCAGCCATAAAGGAAAAGGGCAGATGCGACCAGCCGAAGTCATTGTTCTGTATGTCGAAGTTCTTTTCGCTTGCTCCACGCTCATTATAAAATGTAATGATGTCTTTCTCAGTAGATGTCCAGTTATTGGTGAGGATACAGCGGTATGTGTATATCACTCCGAACATATCCGTCTGTTGCTTGCCATCCTTGTCTTTCAAAGGACTACGCTGTACGACAAGCCTGTATGACCTTCCTTCTATTAAGTTGTCCATGCTGATGGATGTGACATTGCATCTCTCATAACCAACTTCAATGCTCTTCCATTCTTTCAGCTGGTTGAAGTCCTCGCATCGACTGCCACAGGTGGCAGCACGTATATAGAACGTGTTGCAGCGCTGCTCTACAGTTTGGATGATTTCCTTTGAAAACGACCCGCAATCGGCACGGAAACGCTCTATTGTCACACCAAGTTCTGAGATTACTCGGTCCATAATGCGACGAAGCGTGTCTTCCTGATGAAATTTCACATTGGTGTTTCCATCACGATTTTCACCTCCAACGATGATTCCCCCAATGGAAGCCCAACCAGGAAAATAGCCAAAATCCTGCTTGTAAGAATACTTTGCATCGAACTTGTGGGCTGGAATAAACTGGTGATCAAAGTCTAAGTCAACATGGCTACCCGCCTTTATAAGCCCCATCCCCCGTATCATTCGTAAAAGTAAGGTATTCAACTTTTCTGCCGTGTTGAAACTATACGACTTGTCGGAGGTCTCGCTCTTGTAGATAATGTTCTCTTCGGCAAGCTCCTTTAGTCCGCGCCCCACGGTGTCGGCACTGGGTAACAGCGTATCAGGTCTCTGCTTGAACTGCCCAATAAGCGCATTGATGTCCTCAAGACATTCTCCACCACAAAGGTAACTGAAGAAGAGAGAACCGAAAATGCTTCCATGACTAAAAGCCTTATCACTGCTACCACGTTTACCCAAGACAGATTCGGTGAGTTTTTTTAAGCCCAACTTTGAAAATACGTCCATAATATGATAAATTCCACCGAAAGAAGTGATATTCTCGTTTTTAATTGCTACCTTTGTCATGTCAGTTGTTTTGCTTGTTTTTTATTTAACAGCACTAAGTTAGGTGAAATTTCTGACATATCCAAGTGTTTTGAGGACTTTGTCGCTCAGGCACTTGGGTTTCTTATAAGATTTTGTTCTGCGGAATTAAGGGAAAGTGAGAGAATATCGCTACTCATCTTAATTTTAACACTTAAAAGCTTGGATATCTCGCTTAAATTGTATAATTTTGCATCCATAACAGTTACTCTTTAATTTGTTGATAATCAATGTAATAAAGCACGACAAAGTTACCAATAATTATTGAGAAACTGTTATTTTAAGCCAACTTTTTGAGGGTGAGAAACTTTAGTTACGTAATTAAAAACTAACAAAAAATGGCTACAACGAGTGTAACCTCTTGGGCAAATCTGTGGCAGAAATTCCTACAGTTTATTAACAAAACGAATGTGTTCAAAGGATTCTCTTATCGGAGAAGATGTATAGGACAAGTCGTGTCAGTACTTGGCATCTGTTTTTTGATATTCCAGTCGGTAAATGCGCAGAACTTCAGAACTTTGCGTGATGTGAAGATCAATGAGACCATCCTTGACCTTTCGCAGACAAACTGCACGATAATTCCTCGCAATGCTATGCACTCTTGCCATCGTCTCACATCGTTAACGCTTCCGCCTCGTCTCGATTCTATCGGTACGCAAGTGTTCTTCGCTTGTGACGGAATCAGTGGAAAACTATATTTCCCAGCAACTACACGTGTGGTAGATGCATCAGCTTTTAATGGATGTTGCCAGTTGACAGAATTGTTCTTCGACGGCTCTACACGTATAGGTGCTTTCGCTTTTGCTAATTGTCGTGGACTTCGTGAAGTTCGTCTCTCAGCAGTTGTTCCTCCTATTTGCGCTGACAATGCTTTTGACGGTATAGACCTTAGCCGTGTGAAACTTGTGGTTCCTACTCAAGCAAAGAAGGCATATCGTAACGCTCCAGGCTGGCGAAACTTCTTCTCACGTCATGAAATGGAGAATATATGCGACCCAGAGCATCTCCTCGTGCCGCGTCCTCTCAAGCTGGAAGTCTACAAAAATAGTCTTCCTCTCAAATGGAAAGATGTTGTAGGGGTAGAGGCTCCACAGGAATTGAGTAATGAAAAGATTCAAGTTGAGCGTATCCTCGGTGAGCGAACAGTCTATAAGAAAGGACGAAAGACTGGACCGATGGTACGTCTTGCACTTGACAAGGCGCTTACCAATGATGAGGCTTACACCTTACAGGTGAATGATAAAGGAGTAACAATCAAAGGACGTACAGCAACAGCGGTGTTCTATGCATTGATGACACTCGAACAACTCTGTATTGGTAATGGTGTTTCCTCACGTTCAGTGAAGATTCCTGCGCTCAATATTGTGGACGAACCACGTACGGCAATCCGTGAATTGATGGTTGATCCAGTGCGTCATTTTATTCCGTTTGAGGATTTGAAGGGCTTTATTGTTGAGATGGCACGCTATAAGTTTAATGCACTCCATCTTCATTTGGTAGACGATCAGGCATGGCGTATAGAGATAAAGAAATATCCAGAACTGATTGAGAAGGCGTCTGATCGTGTCGGAATGGATGATATGCCAGAGCGTATCAGCGGTTATTATACCCAAGACCAGATGCGCGAGCTCGTTCGTTTTGCTGGCCAGTATCATGTTATGGTGATTCCTGAGATTGAACTCCCAGGGCATGAGGTAGCTGCTGTTCACTGCTTTCCACAGCTCTCTTGCGCCAAGAAGCCTGTGCCTATTCGTTTGACTTGTGGTGTGAGCAATGAGTTACTTTGTCCTGCGGAACCCTTTGTTTACGAATTTCTCGATAACGTCCTGACCGAGTTAGCCGATGTGTTTCCTGCCCCATACGTTCATTTGGGCGGTGATGAGGCTGGGCAGCCACCATTGGGCGCATGGTCGGATTGTGCTGCTTGTACGGCATTGAAGCAGAAGGAAGGATACACAGAGAACTGGCAGTTGCAGCAATATCTCTTTGATCGTGTGATTAATAAGCTGCAGTCATTGGGTAAGACCCCAATGTATTGGTATGAACAGGAATTTAAGACGATTCAGCCGGGATGCGTTGTTTACGCGTGGAGACATGGTTTGACGAAGACGGCTATTGATGCTGCTGTGCGCAATAAGGCCAAGATAATGCTCTGTCCGGGCGAGCACTGTTACCTTGACTATCCACAGCAGAAGGGGGATATGCCAGAGAAAAACTGGGGAATGCCGGTAACAACGCTTGAACAAACCTATCGTCTTGACCCTGCATGGGGGCAGGATAGTGTGTTTGTACGTGATAATCTACTCGGAGTGAGTGGAACGCTTTGGAGTGAATGTATCAACTCCACAGAGCGTATTTACTATCAAGCTTTCCCACGTGCAGCCGCTTTGGCTGAGGCAGGATGGAGTGTACCAGAACGTAGAAGTTATAAGGAGTTCCTCAAGCGAGTTCGTCCGCTGACAGATGATATGCTGCGTCGTGGTATCGCTGTAAACGTAAGATAGAGTGATGATGGTAGTTGTCAGCTTGTAAAAAGAAAGTCTTTACGATGACGACAGACCGTTATAAATAAAAGTATCATCACGAAGGTAATGAATTATTCTTCGTGATGATAAATATTTTTCTTCATGAAAAAAAATATTTCTTGTCGTGAAGAAAAATATTTTTTTTCATGAAAATAATTCGCTAAAGGTTCAGACTTATACCAGCAACGACCCATGCGCCTGGCTGTGGAACATTCCCATAGTCAACGTAATGAGCCCCAAATAGATTGTTGGCTTCGACGTATGCGGTCCATGTTGAGGCTTTCCAACTCATTCGACTGTCCACAACTCCATAGCTCTTATAGCTTTGTAGCTGGTTGTTTGTGTCGATATAGTTTCCCATTCGATGTTGGAAGCGATAGTAGAAGCCAAGGTCAAGATTACGCCAGAGGTTCAACTGGAGATTGCTGACAAACTTGTTCTTCAAATATTCCAACGCATACTTACTTACATAACCTTGATTATCAACCTTCTTTTGGTGGATATAGCTATAAGCCACACCAAACTTCTTAAAGAATCTTTGTGAAGGAAGAAGCTGATAGAGATCGAAATCGAGTGAAGCCTCTGTTCCAAAGTGCTTTATCTTTCCGAAGTTTACACTCTTCCATAGCACAGCTCCATTAGCATCTAATGTACCATCACTAATCCAGTCGATAAGGTTCTTATGATTGTTCCAGTAAACGCTTGCCTTGGCAGTGACGCCCTTGTTGTCATATTTCACACCCGTTTCGAATGCTGAAAGTTCTTCTGGGCGGAGATGTTTGTCTGCCTTATGACCACCAACTGAGTAGAATAACTCTGTTACTGATGGCATACGGAGGGATGAATTATAAGAAGCATATAGCTTCCAAGCGTTTCCTATACGGTAACTTGCATCAACTCCAGGGTAAACATGCATTGGCATATCTGCTTGACTGTTCTTGACAGCTGTCAAACCAGCCGACAGCGTGAAGCGGTCAAGGATGATATTATGCTCAAGAACAAACTGAATATTTGTGCGATTAAGTCCGACTGTGTAGTCTCTGTCTGTGCCATGGATATGCTTTGGACGAGAGAGTGGTTCGCCAAGGTTACCACTGACGAGGTCTTCATTGCGTAGCTCTGCAGCAAAGGCTGTGCGTCCAAGGTTCCAATCAAAGTAAGCATTGAGGTTTACACCATAGATGTCAGTGCGGTGATAGTTGAAAGGATACTTATTGGATGCGCCACGGAAGAGTTCAAAGCGGTCCATATTGCGGTTCCAATAGATAGATGGGCGAATGTGGAATCGGCCCCTTAGGTTCTCAGCTTGAATGGCTGTGAAGGTCTTGAAAGTGTGTTCAAACTGGTCATCGTACTTTGCCGAATAGAAAGTATTTGAGCCAAAGTCTTTCACACTCATACCTGTATGCCAGCGAACCACTATGTCTTCATCCGTATAATTACCTTGATAAAAGACTTTTGCAGTGCGGTAATCAGCGTTGAGGCTGCCTGCCTTGTTGCGAAGATAGCCATCACTGCGAGTGTAAGAAGCTGATAGCTGATTGTTCCAACGGTCTTTTGAAGCAATGTTTCCACGTACTCCAGCGCTGAGATAGCCGTAAGAACCACCTTCAATATGGGCAGAGAGACTTGTCTTTTGTGGAGTTCTGGTTACGATGTTTATAGCACCTAATAAAGAAGATGTACCATAAACGCGGGCTGCTGGACCCTCAAGGACTTCTATCCGTTCAATTTCACTGATGTCAACTGGGAAATCAAAGGAGTTGTGTCCAGTCTGTGCATCACAGATATTGATACCATTAAGGAGGACTGTGATTTGCTCTGAGTTGCCACCACGAATACTTACGTCGGTCAAGGCACCTAAAGGACCTTTCTGGCGGACGTCAACACCGACGGCATACTTTAACAAATCGTTTACACTTTGTACTGGAGCCGCCTGAATGTCTTCACGACTCAGTACAGTTACCATTCTCGCTTGCTGACTAACTGTCAGCGGTGCTCGCGTTCCAGTGACGTTCACTTCCTCCATCATGATGCCCCTGTTGGTGATAGTTGAGTCCGTCTCTGCCTTCTCTGTTTCAATACTAATGCCCTTGGCAGTAGCATTTTGCAAGGTAGCGACGCTCAGTACACCAATCAGAACCTCTTTTCCAAGAACAGAAAAGAGCGAATAGCCATGGTTAGAGAAGTGTTTAAACTTCAGAACGCTGCGCTTTTGAAATGTTGGTTTGTACATAATATAATTAAAGAAAACGTCGGAAGGTGGAGCTTTCCCCAACCGACAAACGGGTGCAAAAGTAATAAAAGTTTTTGTAACGGCGAGGATAAATCGATGATTATCAACTTTTATATGGGTAAGATGTAGAAAAACCTTTGTTTATGCACGATATATTTGAGATTTTTACTACTTTTGTAGGCAATTAATTCTCGAAACAGACAAACGATTAATTGCACAATGAAAGCATTACGTGACCGTATCCTAAAGGATGGAAAGTGCTTCCCAGACGGAATCTTGAAGGTAGATAAGTTTATTAATCACCAGATGGATCCTAATCTGATGAAGCAGATTTGTGTGGAGTTTATCCGCCGTTATGCATCAACAGAAATCAACAAGATTATCACAATTGAAGCGAGTGGCATTGCTCCTGCCATTATGATGGGCTTTTTGCTCGACCTTCCTGTGGTCTTTGCGAAGAAGAAAAAGCCTTCAACAATGTGCGATATGCTTTCAACAACAGTCTTTTCTTTTACGAAACAACGAGAGTATCATGTCGTGATATCGAAGGAATATTTGGGCAAAGGTGATAAGGTGCTGTTTGTTGACGACTTCTTGGCTTATGGTAATGCGGCGAAAGGAATCATAGATCTTTGTAAAAAGGCAGGTGCAGAGTTAGTTGGTATGGGCTTTATCATAGAAAAAGCATTTCAACATGGTCGTGATGCGATTGAAGCAGCAGGTGTTCGTTGTGAGAGTTTGGCTATCATCGAGTCGCTTGATAACTGTGAGATTAAAATGAGAGAAATATAAATGAGGTGGGCTTGTGTGCCCACCTTTCTTGTTTTATATGGTAATCATCTTTAACGCAAACGCTTCTTTAAAGCATTAAGATCACTCTTTAAGAGGCGTAGAACTAACTTTTAAGAAAGATGAAGCTGTACTTTGGAACCACCAAAGCTACCCTTTTATTTCAGTAAAGAATAACATCTTACCTTTATTATATCGTTTTAAATAACAAAAAGAATGGAAAAGTCTAAGGAACTTATCTATGGTCTGAATGATCGTCCACCAATTCGTGAAACTATTTTTGCTGCTTTGCAGCATCTGTTGGCAATCTTCGTAGCCATTATCACACCACCCCTCATTATCAGTTCAGCATTGAAATTCGACTTGGATACCACAGGTTTCCTTGTGTCAATGTCTCTCTTCGTGTCTGGATTGGCTACCTTTATTCAGTGCCGTAGGTTCGGTCCGATTGGAGCAGGTCTTCTTTGTATTCAAGGAACGTCTTTCTCTTTCATCAGTCCAATCATCGGAGCAGGTATGTTGGGTATGATTAACGGCAAGATGAATATAGAAATGGGACTCAGTTACATCTTTGGTGCTTGTCTTGTTGCCTCTGTTGTTGAGATGGTTGTGAGCCGTCTCTTGCCTTACACACGTAAGATTATCACTCCATTGGTATCAGGTATCGTTGTTTCCCTCATTGGTATGTGTCTTATTAAGGCAGGTATTAACTCTTGTGGTGGTGGTCAGTCGGCTGTTGATGCTGGTACATTTGGGTCTATGCAGAATCTTGGACTTGCGTTACTCGTATTGGTTAGCATTATTTTCTTCAACCGATCTAACAACCGTTTCCTACGTATGGGATCCATTGTGTTGGGACTATTGATAGGCTGTGTAGTTGCTTATGCACTCAATATGATCGACTTTTCAAGCCTCAAAGGTAGTGGTAGCCTTAATATTCCAGTTCCTTTCAAATATGGATTGAACTTTGATTTAGGTACAATCATTGGTATCGGACTTATTTATCTCGTAACAGCTGTAGAGGCTTTTGGTGATATTACAGCCAATTCACTCATCTCTGGTGAGCCTGTTGAAGGTCCAGTCTTCTTGAAAAGAGCGCAGGGTGGTGTTCTTGCAGATGGTTTCAACTCTTTCTTGGCAGCCGTCTTCAATAGTTTCCCTAACTCTATCTTTGCCCAAAACAATGGTATGATACAGCTTACGGGTGTTGCCAGCCGTTATGTTGGTTATTTCATTGCTGGTGCTTTGGTTCTCTTAGGATTGTTCCCAGTAGTAGGTAAGGTGTTCTCACTTATTCCTGATCCTGTTTTGGGCGGTGCAACCTTGTTGATGTTTGGTACTGTTGCCGCTGCAGGTATTCGTATTATCGCTTCTACTGAGATTACTCGTAAGGCTGTGTTGGTCATGGCTATCAGTTTTGCAATGGGTCTGAGCGTAGAGTTGGTACCAGGTATTCTCGACAAGATGCCTGATATTATCAAGAACATTTTCTCAAGTGGTATCACTACAGGTGGCCTTACAGCTATTCTTGCCAATGCCTTTATCCGCATCAAGGAGTAAACTTAAGCAATATAGAAAACCAAAGAATCAATAATGATTTAAGTGTTTTCTGTAAGAAAAAAGCAGTTTTTTACTATCCTTTCGGTACATTCTCCTTTTAAATGTTTATCTTTGCAAAAGATAGAAGGAGAATGTACCGATTGCGTTTCTCCGTGAAGTATAAATTGATTCTTAACAAAACAGAATAATAACAAGACTATGTCAAATCAGAATAAGCAGCGTAAATTTACAAAGTCGCTGACCTTTAAAGTTCTTTGTGGACTGGCTGTCCTCGTATTCTTGGGCTTAATTTATAATCTCATTGTGGCTTCAGATGATGCTCCAATGACTGAACAGGAGGAGGAAGAGGTGCAGAAACGCAATGCAGATGCAGACACAATAGACATAGTAGGCGATTATCTTTGGCCTAATATGAAGCCTTCAAAAGAAGATATGATGACTGATGAGGAGAAAGTTGCTGAGGCTGAAAAAGCTAAGGCTGGTAAAGATGATAAGGGGAAGGAGGCTTCTGATAAGGTGCAGTCTAACCAATACAATGCTCCTATCGCTGCACCTGCTCCAGACATAACCCCATCTTCAGAACTTCCTGCTAAGCAGACAGCACCTTCTATTGAGAAGATGGAGGCTCCAAAGATTGAAAAGATTGAATAGTATAAGAACTGTTCTTTAGACTGAACAGTAGACTATAAGAATCTTCACAACTTTGTGTAAACGTTGTTCTAAAGCTTGTAAAGTAGAAAGAAAAAATACTATAACGACTTAAAAGAAAGAGAGGTATGCAATGAAACGTTTAGTTTTATTTCTTTTTGTAGCTGTCCTAATGGTGGGTTGTGCTACAACTTATTATGATTCAGAGGGTAATCCTGTGTCAAAGGAGAAGATGGCGCAGTTGCGTTCTACTGCTGTGAAGGCTCACTTAGCAGAGCATCGCTACCGCGTCTTTGTGGACCGTATGTATCCTATGCGTGGTCCTGCTGTCTATTTACAGGACGACTGGGGACTCGAGGTGAGTGGTGATTCGGTAGGACTTTTCCTCCCTTATTTCGGTAGAGCTTACTATATTCCTTACGGACGTGGTGGCGGTTTGAGCCTTGTAGAACCTCTAACGAGTTATAGGGAAGAACCGATGAAGGGCGGACGTCGTATCTTTATGACCACTCGTAATGATTTCGAGAGCTATCAGATTGTACTTGAAGTCTTCGATAATGCTACTGTTTCATTGGTGATTAATCCCAGTGAAAAGGAGACGATTAGTTTTTCTGGTGTGATGGAGCTTAATGATGTTTTTACACCAAAGGGTCAAAAAGCAAGTAAGAAACACCAGACAACATTCATGAAATTATGATTAACCGACTTAATACTTTGTTCCTGTTACTGTTTGTAAGTCTTATGGCATTCGGACAGTCGGCAGGAACAATTGCGTCTAAGGATGCCATGCTTTATGAGTCGTCCCGACATCTATATGAGAAGGGTGATACGTTGACGATTATCTCAAAGGATTTTGAATGGCCAAAAGGCTTGGATGGCTCGGTCTTACCAGAACTACAGCATTATCTTACAAGCTTTTTCTTTAACCAGTCTTCTGAAAGTTATGAAGCTGGTTGGAAGCAGTTTGAGTCTTCGTTAGGGAAGGAAGTGCGAACTATAAAGGATGATGCGGGTGCTGAAAGGCGTTTTTATGATATGGGGTTACGATGTCTTTGGTTGGAGCCAGGCAGATACATTTCTTTTCTTGCCCGCTTGGAGGAGCGTAATGCAACAAGTGTCATTACGGCAAAGCATTCTTATTTTACCTTTGACCTTATCAATAAGAAAGTCTTAACGCAGAATGATGTGTTTAATCAGACACGCATGTGGCAGGATCCTAACGTTCGCTATCAGTTCTATGAACTGTTAGATTATACGGCAAATACGCATACTGAGGACTCTATAAATTGGGACCTTCTGCCCAATCAGTTTGCACTGATAGGACAGAATATACGTTTCGACCTTGGTGTTGATAACGGTGGAGGAGTTTATTCAGAAGTAAGTAATGACATGGTAGATGTCCTTTTCTCTAAGAGCTTTAAGAAGTGGCAGAAACAGTCATTATCTTATGCAGGCATAAAGAAACTTCCTAATGAGGCTGTATATGTCTCCTTATCAACTGATTCTGTCTTCCCAGAAATATTGCCACAGTTTGATGGAAATTTAGCTGCAGCTATTGGACAGAATATTTCCTATACAGGACTTAACCCGACAATAACTCCTGTGGGGAGAATTTACGCCTCTTTTATTGTTGATACGGATGGTTCCTTGAAAGATATAGTCTTTCTAACGGTAAATAATATTGAGTTGAACCGCGGTATTGCTGCAGCACTTCAATTATTAAGAGGTTGGAAACCTGCAATGCATAACGGTAAACCTGTAGCTTTTAGATATAACCTTCCCCTCATTTTACACTTCCAATAAGAGTCGTGCGGAGCCTTAGCACGTGTGGTGCGGGTGGTAAGCACCAATGGTGCGGAGGCTTCGCACCAAACAAATAGATGTAGATGTGATTGTCGGTAAAGAGTTGGCTCAGAGTCGATTAATGCTTATTTATTGCTTGTTTCGAAGGTGAATGAAACACGAAAGCATTTGTTTTGTTTCACCAAAGAGAGGAGACGGAAAGTTGATAGGTTGTACTTATCTTCTTTTAGGGTATGCTTGTATGCCTTTCGTCCTTCTCTTTTTCAGCCTGATATAGGAAGTCGTAAATAATTTCTGTAACCCTTTCTTGCCCTTCGTTAGTAAGTGCTGGAAGGGTGAAGATTCTTCCCTTTGTTGTATAAATTATCTGAACGATGAAAGGAACGAAGTAATAATTGTAGTCGTTTATCCCTTCTATTTCATCAGCAGTTACTTCTGTATATTTGCAACGTAGACAATCGTAGAAACAAATATGGTCACCTTTGATGGATAGATAGTCTTTTTCCCATAGTTTTTGGCAGGCAACAAAAAGTTTGAAAAGCCAAAACGAAACAGTATGAAGTATGATTAAGAGTGCGAAAATGAGCATGAAAGGATGGGCAGCGTCTACACCTTTGTGCCCAAAGAAAAACCATATAAATAAGAAGATGGGGATGGGTGCGAATAACGCGTCTAAGAGTAATAAGCTGCTATATTTGTATTTGATAACCATCTTAGAATTGTGTGTAGATAAAAGGTTGGATACTATGATGACTAAGATTAATAACTAACTGCATAACAACAGCAAAGATACATAGCTTAACAAGCCATGAAGAATTGATAAACTTATTTTGCAGCCAGTTATAGTCAGTCTCTCGAATACTATGAAGTTCCAAACTTATCAGCACAACGGCAAGCCATAGTGGGTATTCCATTAGGAAGGTGTAGGCATCTGAGAGGCTGATAGTATGCAGGATATTGTCGATTAATGTTGTAGCAGTTGTCATATCCGCTGCACGGAAGAATATCCATGCAAGGGAAACATAGCTAAACGTAATAAACCAACTGATACCTTTTGTGTATTTATTGTCTGGTATCTTATCCAATCCATTGTTTCGGCAAAACTTATGAATGACCAGTCCGATACCATGAAGTACACCCCATACGATGAACATCCATGATGCACCATGCCACAGACCTGCCACTATCATTGCTAAGAAGCTATTGAGATAGGTGCGAAGTTCGCCTTTTCTGTTTCCTCCCAATGGGATGTAAAGATAGTCGCGGAACCATGTTGAGAGGGCAATGTGCCAACGATGCCAGAACTCTGTGAGGTTCAGACTCTGATAAGGGAATCTGAAATTGTCTTTTAGTTCGTATCCCATTAGGGCGGCAACACCAATAGCAAGGTCGCTGTAGCCCGAGAAATCGAAATAGATTTGAACTGAAAAGCCCAATACACCCATCAAATTACCAAAGCCACTTTGGCTTGCTGGCGCATCAAAAACAATGTTATTGTATTGTGCAATATAGTCGGCGATGAGGGCTTTCTTTATCAGTCCGCAGATGATCAGCCATAAACCTTTATAAACAAGATTCTCGTTGACATTGTCTTTCGGTGTCTGAACCTGTGGGAGCAATACTTCAGCGCGGGTGATGGGACCAGCGATAAGGAGTGGGAAAAAGGTAAGGTAGAAGGTATAATCTATCAGTTCTGCTGTCTTTGGATAGCGTCCTTTATAGATGTCAACGGTGTAACTGATAGCTTGAAAGGTGAAGAATGAGATACCGACAGGTAGCAACATCTTCTCTGGTGAGAAGTTGCTACGCAATAGTTCGTGGAATATCTCAAGTGTAAAGTTTGAGTATTTGTAGTAGAGTAGGGGTAATAACTCTGTTAGGATGACAATGGCAAGTCCAATTTTACGCACTTTTCCACGCTTTAAGTGCATCATAAAGCGAGTGAGATACCATGAACTAATCGTAATAATGGGCAATAGCCACATCAAAACTCCATTTGCTTTGAAAGCAAAGAAAAGACTAAAAGCTATGACGTATGCCTTTGTCCATGTTTGGCGATAGCGGTTTAATCCTATGTATATGGCAAAGAAAACAAGGAACGAAGCCATAAATGGAAATGTACACAGCGACCAGTTCTTGTCTTGTGAAGACAAGAAGTCAAAGAAGGTAGTCATCAACTGTGTTGTATTTGTCATCTATTAATCGTTTATTTGCAGCTTGTTTCCTATTTAATAGCCTTCAAAGGAAGGTTGCAAAAGCTTTGTATTTGTTGCCTTGTGATTGGCTTTTGGATTGTTGAGTTGTAGCGGATTAGCACACTCTTTACTCCTTATAAACTTAGCTGCGGTATCCATCCAGTAGGCAGCTGCAGCCCATGTAGGATGATAATGGTCGCTACCTCTTTTGAGTTTTAGGTTACGACTGTCAAAGAAATGTCCTTTTCCGACATTCTCCTTTATGACATCATTGATGCCAGTATCGCCATTCCAATCAGAAGGACTTATCCATACGAAAGGAATATTACCTATTTTTTTTACTAATTGTTGTACATATTGCGTACGATTGGCAAGGTCGTTGATAAAGAGCTCATTACTGCCAAGGCAGATGAGTATGTATGTTGGCTTATATTCTGTAATGAAGTGTTCTAAGGTTTGGGTGGTTCCCCAACGCTCAGTAGAAGAACTATACCAGATAACGGTATATAGTTTGTGTCCGTTTTCGCCTGCATAATCACCCAACCTACGTGAAAGGCCTTCCACCATTGAGTCTCCAATGAAAAGGATTGTTTGGTTGCGATGTACCTTTTTAGCGGTATGCTTCGTTTGTTTTGTTTTCTCAATAAGCGGTCGGCTTAGGTTGACAAGCGTTATCTTGCGGATAGTATAGCTGCCCATTGTTATCTCGGTTGGGATAACAGCATAGACAATAATGGCTGCCATGACAGCAGCCATCAAGAGTAGTGTCTTTATCTGGGCGTGCATATGATTGTCTTATTTCAAGATAATTTCCACAGGACAGTGGTCGCTTCCCATAATCTCTGTATGAATCTTAGCATCTTCGAGGCGGTCTTTGAGACGTTCTGAGATGAGGAAATAGTCGATACGCCACCCCGTATTCTTCTCTCTTGCACGGAAACGATATGACCACCAAGAGTAAGTAACCTGCTCTGGATAAAGGGTACGGAAGGTATCGATGAAGCCATTACTTAGTAATTGGGTCATCTTCTCACGCTCTTCATCAGTGAAGCCAGCATTCTTGCGGTTTGTCTTAGGGTTCTTAAGGTCTATCTCCTGATGGGCAACATTCATGTCACCGCATACGATAACAGGCTTTTTCTCATCGAGTTTATGAAGATAGGCTTGGAAGTCATCTTCCCACTTCATACGATAATCCAATCGACGAAGTCCGTCTTGTGAGTTCGGTGTATAGACTGTTACGAGATAGAAGTCATCCATCTCTAATGTTATCACACGTCCCTCATGGTCGTGCTCATCAATATTAATACCATAAGTCACGCTCAATGGCTTATGCTTTGTGAAGATAGCGGTGCCAGAGTAACCCTTCTTGTCAGCGTAATTCCAGTAAGACTCATATCCCAGAAAACTGATATCAAGCTGTCCTGCTTGCATCTTCGTCTCTTGCAGACAAAAGAAATCTGCATCCAAGTCCTTGAATTGCTGCTCAAACTCTTTTCCTACACAGGCGCGAAGCCCGTTTACATTCCATGAAATAAACTTCATCGTATTTCTTTCTTTTCTATTGTTCTTAGTTCAAACTCAACAGGTATGCTGAATTTCTTTTCTTGTTTATATTCAGTGCGTCCATCCTGATGTTCTATAACTTTATCCAATCTGTAGATTATAAATTTCATATTGAGGCTGGATGACTTTATATCATAGTGTGCATTAAGTCTATCATTTCGTAACTGACCGACTACGTTATAAGTACCCTGAGAGGTCTGTATTTTTGTTGTAATACGTGGGGTTGCATATAAATCTGCAGGATCTTTAGAGTCAGGATTGCCTATAAGGCGGAACTGAAGGTTGGCTAACGGAGCTTCTTTTAATGCTGAACGAAGGTGAGCGGCTTCGCTGCTGTTGTCATCAGTAGATATTCCAAACGCAAGAGCTTCATAAGGAAAGTTCTTGCAGACAACTATACCATCTTCATTGATGTTCCATTTGATATTACCACTAAGCCCCTGATTTTTTGCATCAGCACTTATTAAACCTTTGTAACTGCCAGGTATGCTGTTTAAAACCTTTGTACGTGCTTCAAGGAATTGTTCTTTTGTTAGTTCTTTTTCCTTACCCCCTATATTTTCATTGTTGTCGTCTTTTGAGCAGCTTGTGAGGCATAAGGTGATGGTGCATAGTGCCATAGCTGCAAGTGTCATAATCTTTTTCATATACTTTTGTTTTAATGTTTTTATCTTATAGTAAAGGTAGACTACTCGTCTTATATCCCATGAAATAAATTTTCATTTACATCTTATATCCTTCCAGATAGAAGCTAACAGGTGTGTCAAAGTCCTCTTGTATAATTGCAGTTGCGTGTGCCTTGTTTATTTTCACCAGTTTGTATATAGTGAATTGCAGTTGCATTTTAGAGTTGTTCATTGTATAACTACTGCTGAACTGCTTATTGTTAAAGGAAACGGCACCTGTTAATTCATAAGTTTCGTTGGCTGTTGTAACATTAAACTTGAAGTTAGATGACAAGTTGAAAAATACCTTATTATCTTGTGGTTGTAAGGTCGTAATATACAATTTCAGCGGTCCTTGCTTCTCGCTAACGAGGGTAGTATATAGCGAAGATGCAGTGTTCTTTGACACTCCATTTGCCAACAATTGGTATGGGAAGTTGTTGACTGTAATGGTATAGTTCTTATCTACAGTCCAATTGATTCCCGGCCAGATTGTTGTTGTTGTCCCATAAGTAGCAGCCAAGTTACCTTTATAGTTTCCAACAATGTTGTTGAGCGCCTGTATAGCATTTTTCTCAGCATCTGGAATGTCGTTATCTTTTGAACAACTTGTAGTAAACAATGCTATTACAAGTGCGCAAATGACCATTGTTATAAGTTTCATATTTCTTTTCATGCTCTTCCTTCTTTTGACGTACTTGTACGAAGCCCTGTTGAATAGGCTTCGTACAAGTTACATTTATTGCTTTTTGGCCCTTAGATAGTATGTTATTGGCTTGTCGAAATCTTTCTGCCATTTTACTCCACCATGCTTATGTTTCTTAATTAGTCCCTCTACTGTAAATTCGAGGTATAATTCTGATTCATTTATATTATAGTAACTCTTGGATATAGGTTGAGCTTTTTTGATTGATCCTACTATTTCATAATCTGCATTTGGTGCAGAAAGTGGTGCGTAGAAAAGAAGGTCTATATTCAATGACATGCGGTTGTCGGATATGTCTGAACCTGCCATGACAATATAAAGAGGTGCATCTTTAACGTCTAAAAGTGTCTGAAATAATTCTGACATTTTCCCAGCAACTTCTTGTTTTGAGACACCACTTGCTAATGTCGCGTATGGGAATTTCTCGATAATAATATTGTGGTTCTTATCTATCTTCCAACTAATTTTTTGTCCAAAAGCTCCTTCTGTACCAGTTTCTGTCGTGGTAGAGAAACCTAATGTTCCTTTATATTCTCCTACCATGTGGTTAAGAACTTGTTCAGTAGTCTTGGGATAGTCAACTTCATTTTTGTCACTTGAGCAGCTGGCCGTAACTGCCAACATTGTAACTGCACATAAAGCCATAAAGGCTGTTTTCATTGTTCTTTTCATTTTTTTGAGTTTTAAAGTTTATAATAGTGCTTTAATTATATTCTCTTGGTCTCTCCACGCAGCAAGTCCATGAACTCGTTGCGGGTCTTACTTGATTCAAATACACCACTATAAGCACTTGTTGTGGTAATAGAGTTCTGTTTTTCTACACCACGCATCTGCATACACATGTGCTTTGCTTCGATAACAACCATTACTCCTTGCGGCTTCAGCGTGTCATTGATGCACTGCATCACCTGCTCTGTTAGGCGTTCTTGTACCTGTAGACGATGTGAGAAGATATCCACAACACGTGCAATCTTGCTCAATCCTGTTATATATCCGTTTGGTATATATGCAACATGAGCCTTACCATAGAACGGAAGAATGTGGTGTTCACACATGGAGAAGAAGTCAATATCTTTCACAATAACCATCTGGTTGTACTTCTCTTCAAACAAAGCATCTGTCAATACCTTATGTGGGTCTTGTGTATAACCACGTGTAAGTACCTGCATAGCCTTTGCAACACGCATAGGCGTTTTCTGCAAACCTTCTCTTTCAGGGTCTTCTCCTAAGAGTGTAAGCACCTGCTTGTAGTGTGATGCAAGTTCGTCTAATCCTTCACGGAATGGTATTTCTGGCGTCATATTATTTTGATTTCTGATTAATTGTATTTGTTAGGGTTCTCTTTATGATAATAAGGTGGAATAATCCTTAGAAATCTACAGGTTCAGTTGTCTTAATTGTTACCATCATGCGGATGACGTTGGCATGTGGGTAACCCTCCTTACGGAGTGTACGCATTATCTTCTTTGCTGCATTGTAGTTGGTAAAATTACCTACAAGACACATCCAACGTGGTGGGTAAAAGTGTACATAAACAGGTTGATCAGGGAAGAGTTCTTTCGCTTTCTGACCAGCCTTGTCTGCTTGTTGGTGAGCAATACGGGTATTACCACCGCTATAAACTTGTACACGGAAGCCTCTTACTTTCTGTGTACCTTTCTTTATACGTTTGGTCACAATCCGCGTATCTTCAGTCTCATCCCATGAAGGGACGTGCGGTCTTCTGACTAAACGCTTGACAACCTTTGTTCTGATAGGTTGTAAGGTACTGTTGTCGGGGCGTGCAATTTCTGGTTTATGGTCTTCAATCTTTGGTACAACGAGCTGTTTTGTGTCTGGCGTTTTGATTGTCGGACGTGCAGTCTCGTTTTGACTCTCTACTTTCTTTTGGCTTTTATTATTTTTCTTTTGTGCTTTCTTGCCATTTACCAATGCGTCAATCTCGGAACTTTGTGATATCGTTACTGACCCTTGAGCATTAACAGCCACAACAGCTGTCAGCATAAAAACTATGATTGTAAGGAGTCTTTTCATTCTTTAGTGTATAAAAATTGAAATAGAGGTTGTATCAAAAATGCCAATGGTTGTTGACCGAATGACAATTTGATACAGCCTCTTAGATTTTCTTTGAATTACTTCTTCCAAGCATCGATGATAGCCTTGAAATCAGCAGCCTTCAATGAAGCACCACCAATCAAGCCACCGTCGATGTCAGACTTGCTGAACAACTCTGCAGCGTTGCTTGCGTTACAGCTACCACCATAGAGGATTGTTGTGTCCTCTGCAGCCTCTTTGCCATACTTCTCAGCAACGATAGAGCGGATGTAAGCCAACATCTCCTGAGCCTGATCAGATGTAGCTGTCTTACCAGTACCGATAGCCCAGATTGGCTCGTAAGCCAAAACGATGTTCTTCCACTCCTCAGCAGAAAGGTGGAATACAGAACCCTCGAGTTCAGCCTTTACTACCTCGTTCTGCTTCTCAGCCTCACGCTCCTCAAGAGTCTCACCGCAGCAGAAGATAACCTTCAAACCGTTAGCCAATGCCAACTGTACCTTCTCCTTCAAAATCTCTGCTGTCTCACCGTAGTACTGGCGACGCTCAGAGTGACCGAGGATAACGTACTGTGCACCAGTGCTCTTTACCATAGCGGCAGAAACCTCACCAGTGTAAGCACCCTTCTCCTTGTCAGCGCAGTTCTCAGCACCGAGAGCAACACCCTCTGCATCCAATACCTGTGCAACACTTGCAAGGTGAATGAATGGAGTACAGATAACAACATCACAGTTTGGCTTCTCTGCCTTCAATGAGTCGTTGATTTCTTTTGCCAAAGCAACACCTTCCTGCAGGGTCTCGTTCATCTTCCAGTTACCTGCTACAATTTTCTTTCTCATTTGTCTTTTACGTTTTAAAAGTTGATATAATTTATTTGATTGTTCTTTTTGTATTAACCATTGCTCCTTTTGTCTCAACCATTCCTCACGTTTTCTTACCCATCGTGTCCATGACCAAATGCGATCGGCTACGATAAGGAGTGTTAGTGGGAAGATATAACAAATAAGAATCAATACAATTTTTGTCCATGTCTCATTCTCTGGTTCACGTCCTACCTCAATAAGGGACAATGGTGCGTTCAGTTCTGCTTGTTTGGGCAGGTCATTGTGACTCCATTTATTAATGATAGTACCTTTATAAAGCAGCACCAAACCAGGGTTACTTCTAATAATGGTCTTTAGAGTTGTGCCATCCATTGTATAGAATGGATATTCAGCTCCAGTAATATCTCGCCAGTGTTTTACAGCTTTATCTGTACTCGCGGTCAATCCATAGAATCCATAACCATTCTCCTTTGCATATTCATAGATAGCATCAATCTCACCAAAGTTGCTGTCGTCAGCACGCTCCAATACTGGAGCAATGAGTAGGAAAGTATATCCATCCTTGGTTAGAATACTATCGGTAAGGTCCTCTCCCGTCTTTTCGTCTGTAATTGAAAAGTCGTGAATAGGCGGTTCGTAACCCTTTTCAAGTATCTCTTGGTGTGTATCTTTGAATACCCATGTTGAGTCATTGTAAGGGTAATCATTCTCAGTGAATTCTTTTGTTACGCCATTCTTCTCACAAATGAAGGTCGTCTTATAAGTCGTTAGCTTAGCCCCTTTGGGTATTTCCATTCCCTTTTTGATATTCTGTCCGATGTAATAAGGACGGAAATCAAAGATAGGCAGATGATAAAGACTCAGTGTGGAGGCTGTGACAATAAAGACAATCGTGAAATAAAAAGCTATCCACTGATTTGTTTTTGATACAAAGCGTATTTGATAAAGTGGCCAGCATGCAAGGATGATGGCTGCTGTCAAGAGGATTAGATTCTTGATGAATGTCTGCGTATTCGTGAGATGAATGGCATCACCAAAGCATCCACAATCCTGTATTGGATTGCTTACAGTAAGCCAAAGGGTCACAAGCGTCATCACTACCATCATGATAAGAGATATCTTGCTGGCGAGTCGGCGACGAATAGCAAGCAAGAGCATCACACCCAAGGTGAACTCTATTGCTGACAGTCCGACAGATAAAATCAATTGTGCCCAATCTGGAATATATGCCGACAACTGCACCGCCTCTAAGTATTCTGCAATCTTATATTGCGAACCTAAAGGGTCAATCGCTTTGACAAAGCCCGAAAAGATGAATGTCAAAGCAAGTAGGGTACGGCTGAGGTTTACCAGTATAGACTTTATTTTATTCATGTAGTTTGATTGCTCCAAAAACAGCGTAGTTCATTATATCCATATAATTGGCATCGATACCCTCGCTGACGAGAGTGGCACCACCAAGGTATTCAATCTCCTTTATGCGTTCAATCTTTGTCAGGATAAGGTCGGTATAGCTGCTGACACGCATATCGCGCCAAGCCTCTCCATAGTCATGATTCTTCTTTATCATCAACTCATAGGACTCCTTTGCATAGCTGTCATAAAGTGCCAAAGCCTCATCAGGGGTCATGTCAACGCTATCGACAAAGCCCTTTTCCAACTGGATAAGTCCTACGATACTGTAGTTTATCAGCGCGATAAACTCTGGGCGAATACCTTCACCCACCAAACTTTCACCCGTGATCTCCAAAGAACGGATGCGTTTCGCCTTAATAAAGAGCTGATCAGTAAGGGAAGAAGGGCGCAGAATACGCCATGAAGCACCATAGTCATGGAGCTTCTTTTCAAAGAGACTTCTGCACTCTGCGAGTACATCTTGAAATTCCTGCTGTGTCTTTGTCAGTTGACTTGCCATAGTCTTATATTGATTTGACTGCAAAAATACGTAATTTCGCTGTAATAAACGAATGAATTAACAACTATTCCTGTCTTTAAGGTCGGTTCGTAAATCATTGTGGGCGATTGCAGCAAGGACTTGAATATCCTTTGTCAATCTTTGTGTTGAAGATAGATCCGTGTCTTTCGCTCGGATTACGAGGCTTTCTGAGAGTCTTAACCCTAAGTCTTTTTGAGAGAAATCGTATGCCTTAAGGTTCTTCCATTAATTTTTTGGTTGTGAATTGAATAAAGGGTTATACACTTGCATAGTATTACTTTCTTGTATCAGTAAGTCTTACAAAGGAGGATAAACCGCAGGGTAAAATACAAATTGATACCATGTATATCTATTTTCTGTAAACAACTTATTTCCTTTTGTTTGGTATTTGTAAACTATTTTCATACGATTCGAAATCAATACGTGGTCTTTTGGCTTCTAAAAGACGGCTAATTGGCTTGTAAAAGGTGCCCTTTTGAGCTCTAACTAACGCCCTTTGGGAGTCCAATTAAGCACCTTTTCTTGCACTACTTTATAACTAATTGATTTTCTGTTGGTTGCAGACTTGCTTTTTATACGTATTTTTGTCCTTGTTTATAGACGTTTTATATGAAATTATGTAATGCTTTTTCATAGTCTTGCCTGCAGTTTTGAAGTATTAAAAGAGTCTTTTAATCTTCGTAATACTTTGCCTAAAACCATACGAAAGATATAAAATGAAAGAGCGGTAACGCCTGTTAAAGGTGTTTCCGCTCTGTGGATGTATGTGTAAATGCAGTATAGTCTTATGGTGCTACTACTACTTTTACCCAGCTATTAGTGTCATCGTAATTGGCTCTGTTATCATTAGCACTTTCTAAGAACGGCTTTACTTGTTCCAGTTTAGCCTTTTGTGCAGCAGTCATTGTGACAGTAATGTTTGCTAAGAAGCCATTTGGACTTTGACTACCAGCGTAAAATTTCGCCAAGTTTGTCATGTGACGTATGTCTAATGACGAGAGTTTGTTATGGGCAATACTTAATTCTACTAACTTTGTATTGTTTGATAAGTCAAGCGTTGTCAATGGTAGAGAGTATGTTCGCAAATATGTTAAGTTTGGATTATGCGTTACATCCAATGCCGTCATCTCCTTTACATTATACAAGTCAAGATTGGTGAGGTTTGGATTGTTTGATACATCCAATGAACTGACATGTGTGTTCGATAAGAAGAGATTTTGTAAGTTGGCTCCAGCAGCAGATAATCCCTTGATTTCTTTCACAGCTGCACTTGCAAGGTTGATTTCTTTTAACTTAGTTTGAAACCTGAAATCAAAATTTTCTATTTTTGAATTAGATGCTTTAAAAACTTCCAGATTTCTATTTCCATCTAAACCAATAACAGCTGTTAAACTACCATTTGAGGTAGCATTAAATTCTTTAAGCTTGGGAGTGTTAGTTGTGTTGATGGTCTTTACGTTACCACTGCTATAAGTCCAAAGAGTAGTTAGCTCTGGCAGATTACTTGCATCAACCTTTTCTAACTTTTCGTTTTCATATAACTTGGCACTCCCCAGATTATTATTATCCTTCATGATAACCTCTTTTACCCCCTTCATGTCGTGGAAGTCTATGTTCTTAACAGCAAGTCCAGTAATATCAATCTTTGTTACATTTGGGCTGCCAGTAATGGTTACATCTCCTGTCAATTGCTTATATTTTGATAAATCAAGGTCTCCTGCAAGATTCTTGTTATTGCTAAGGTTCAATCCTGTGACATTGCGATAGTATTGCAGTTCGTCAAGAGATGTTAGTTTGTCATTGTTTGCTATTGATAATATGCCCTTATAAGAAAGAATCTTCTCCAAGTTGTCTGCCGCATAAATATCCAAGTGACCATCTGCGGTTCTTGTTAAGCCTGAAACTTTCGCATCAACAGCCTCAATCAAACCCTGGTTTTTGAGGATGAAAGCCTTAGCCTTAGACGCATCAAGCGTCATCTCACCGAGGTCGTAAACCTTGGCACGCTGAATGTTGATTTCTTGCTTAACCTTCTTCAAGATAGCTTTACCATCCTGCATGATAAAGACAAGCGTCAAACCCTGTGAAAGCTTTTGTTCTGGGACCGCTATGTAATATGCCTTATTCTCCTCTAGAGTGCCAGACTCAGCTTTGAGGTTTACCACTGGAGAAGCCGTAGTGAACTCGTTTTTAGCCGCACTAATCTTTCCATCATTAGCAAAAGTGATGGTTGACTTTAAATTACCAGCAAGGTTCTCCTGCCCAATAGAAAGTAACTTTACCTGCTTTACGTTTGAAGTTCCTTTGATAGTAAAACGGAGCAAACCACCAACATTGTATGCAATGAATGGTTTTCCACGCTGTGGAATGATACCAACAGATACATTCGCCTTTGGATCAAATGTGCCTGCAATAGCATTTTGTTCCTTTGGGAAGTTGTATTGGTATATTGCTTGGGTGTTGTTGTTTGCTGAAATCTTTGCATCCTGCTGAAAAGGATACATCATGAAGTATGATACGTTATTGACATTTGGTGCTTGTCCCCAGAAACGCACATCACTTCCTGAGGTAGGAGTGGTGAAGGGATAATTCTTGGGTTGGTTTCCAAAGCCAATACCAATCTTATCGTTTGTCTGCCAAGTAACAGTTGCGCCGTCTGAGCCAAGTACTGTACGTGTGACAGGCTGTAATGAGCCTGCAATAAAGCTCATCTCAACGAGCTCCTCACTGTCACTGTCGCCGTTTCCGAAATCGTCTTGAGAACATGATATTGTGATAAGTGCAAGTCCTAAGCACAGTAAGTATGCTTTAAAATGTTTCATATAATTCTTTTTGATTTTTTGTTCGTTTTGTGATAAACTTAATCTCTATTTGATTAGAATGGTGAGTCGTCATCAGTGCCATCCTCAACTCTAAGGTTAGGATCAGTGGTCTCAGTAAACCCCTCGTGATGAGTACCATGCGCACTATCCATTAAGAAATCATCCTCAGTCTCCATTTTCACCAGAAGAGTGGATGGTCTTTGATATTCTTTCTTCATTTTTGTATTGTTTTATAATCCTAATTACGCTTATAGATGTCGTAAACCCTTTGGATTCTTTGTTATCCTTAAAGAACTTTGTTAAAATAGTCGTACTTAGTTCTCATTCTAAATACTTCTGTCAAATAACACCGTAAGGTTATGACATCACAAATGTGTATTCGGTTGTTATACTTCTTTTACCTGGTCTTAAAAACTTGTTGTCAAGCTCTTTATCTATTTCTTTTAGCGGAGTGCAAAATTAGCAATTCTTCTGTAAACAGCAGATAGTCAGCTTGGAAAGTTTTTAAAACAAAAATATAATTAACATATAAATCGTGATAGAGTTGTAGTAGTTTGCTTTTGTTAACAGTTTAATGATGGTTTATTGTCCTCTAATATGGCTTTTATTATATGAATGACTCAAATATGTTGTATAATCTTTTTACCTAAATACTTGACTTAAATCATGTTGGTTCGATTATCATAGAACAAAGTGTTGTGTACAAAATGCACATCCATTTAGTTTTGAACTTGTGAGAGTTAAGGAAAATATGTA
Source organism: Prevotella melaninogenica (assembly GCF_013267595.1). Taxonomy (NCBI): domain Bacteria; kingdom Pseudomonadati; phylum Bacteroidota; class Bacteroidia; order Bacteroidales; family Prevotellaceae; genus Prevotella; species Prevotella melaninogenica. The sequence continues at coordinate 353,812 of NZ_CP054011.1, forward strand.
TCTTTGCATGACTTTTATTATAATAGATAACATTATTTTATGCGAGATCTTTCAGATGCCGAATTGGCACAGCTTATAGACAAAGATATATTTCATCATATTTCAACTGCAGCCGATAAACTTGGATTAGAATGCTATGTTGTAGGTGGTTACGTTCGTGATTTGTTTTTGGAGCGTCCGTCAAATGACATTGATGTCGTTGTTGTTGGAAGTGGTATTCAGGTTGCAAGTGAATTGAAAGCCATCTTGGGTAAGAAGGCTCATTTGTCTGTTTTCCGTAATTTTGGAACTGCGCAGGTAAAGTACAGGAATATAGAGGTGGAATTTGTTGGTGCGCGAAAGGAAAGTTATAGCCACGACAGCAGGAAGCCAATAGTTGAAGACGGTACATTAGAGGATGATCAGAATCGTCGTGATTTTACGATTAATGCGATGGCGGTATGCTTGAATAAAGCACGTTTCGGAGAATTGGTAGACCCATTTGGAGGCATTGATGACCTTTGGGATGGTATTATCCGTACACCACTTGATCCAGATGTAACCTTCTCAGATGATCCATTGCGTATGATGCGTTGTGTTCGTTTTGCTACACAGCTTAACTTCTTCATAGAAGACGAGACCTTCGAGGCTTTGGAGCGTAATGCAGAACGAATCAAGATTATTAGTGGAGAGCGTATTGAGGAGGAGTTGAATAAGATAATGATGACGGCAACTCCAAGTAAGGGCTTTATTGAGTTGTATCGTTGTGGACTCTTACAACTCATCCTTCCAGAGCTTGTTGCACTTGATGTTGTAGACACAAGAAATGGACGTGCACATAAGAATAACTTCTATCACACCTTAGAGGTGTTAGATAATATTTGTAAGCATACGGATAATCTTTGGTTGCGTTGGTCGGCATTGTTGCATGATGTCGGTAAGGCTAAGTGTAAACGTTGGGATGCAACAGTAGGATGGACCTTTCATAATCATAACTTCGTCGGTGCAAAGATGGTCCCAACTATCTTCCGTCGTCTTAAACTTCCGATGGATAGCAAGATGAAGTATGTGCAGAAACAAGTTGATTTACATATGCGTCCGATTGCTATTGCTGATGAAGAGGTAACAGATTCTGCTGTACGTCGACTGATGAATGATGCAGGTGATGATATAGATGACTTGATGACCCTCTGTGAGGCAGATATAACAAGTAAGAATGCAGTTCGAAAACAACGCTTCTTGGATAATTTTCGTATTGTTCGAGAGAAGCTAAAGGACTTGAAAGATCGTGATTATAAGCGTCTTTTACAGCCTTGTGTTGATGGAAACGAGATTATGGAGATGTTTAATTTGAAGCCGAGTAGGGAGGTTGGAGTTTTGAAAAAAACACTAAAGGATGCTGTGCTCGATAATAAAGTTCCTAATGAACGTGAACCGCTTTTAGCTTTATTGAGGGAAAAGGCAAATGAATTAGGGTTGGTATAGAAATTATTGTTAAAAAAGAAGTTATAAACAGAGTTGAATTAAATAATAATATTAAATTTGTACGCTCAAAACTATACTATAGAATTATAGTTTTAGCGTACTTTGCTTAATAATAAATAAACTTTTAGTATACAGGTTAAGCCTTGTTTTTCCTGTTGAATTGAGATAATAAAAAGAATATATAATTTATTTAGGTATGAAAAAAAGTATCTTATTGTCTGCTATAACAGCAGTGACAGTGTTACTTACCAGTTGTGGTGGAGGAGGTAGACAAAGTCTTCCAACAAACAATGAGTATCCTGTAGTAACGATTGGTGCAGCTAATGCACAGTTGAAAACAACATTTCCAGCTATCATCAAGGGCGTGCAGGATGTTGAGGTACGTCCGAAGGTAAGTGGCTTTATTACAAAGCTGTATGTACATGAAGGCGAATATGTACGTGCGGGGCAGGTACTTTTTGTAGTAGATAATTCTACTTATCAGGCTGCTGTACGTCAGGCAGAGGCTCAGGTTGCATCAGCACAGAGTGGTGTTGCAGGTGCTCAGGCTCGTGTCGTACAAGCTAATGCAAGTCTTAATTCAGCCAATGCCCAGGCTGCAACTTCACGATTGACTTATAGTAACAGTAAGAACCTTTATAATAATAAGGTGATTGGTGATTATGAGTTGGAGGCTGCAAAGAATGCATACGAGACAGCCCAGGCTGCTGTTAGCCAAGCACAGAGTGGTGTTGCATCTGCTAATGCAGCAGTGACACAGGCACATGCAGCTGTTCGTCAGGCTCAGGCAATGCTCTCAACAGCTAAAGATAACCTCGGTTTCTGCTATGTGAAGAGTCCTGCATCAGGCTATGTTGGTAGTCTTCCTTATAAGGAAGGTGCTTTGGTTAGTGCTTCTTCTGCACAGCCTGTTACCACAGTCAGCAACACTTCTTCTATAGAAGTTTACTTTTCAATGACAGAGTCTGATGTATTAAAGCTTAGCCGTACTAATAATGGTTTGAACAACGCTATCAAGTCTTTCCCAAGTGTAAGTTTGATGTTAGCTGATGGTACAACTTATAACCATGAAGGTGTAGTTGTTAAAACCAGTGGTATTATAGATGCAACAACTGGTACAGTGAGTGTTATTGCTCGTTTCCCTAACCCAGAGCATTTGTTGAAGAGTGGTGGTAGTGGTCAGATTGTTATTGCAAAGAATAACAACCGTGCTTTGTTGGTACCACAGGAAGCTACTGTACAGGTTCAGGATAAGATCTTTGTATATAAGGTTGATGGTGATAGTAAGGTACATTATACCGAGATAACTGTTGACCCACAGAATGATGGAATTAACTACATTGTGACAAGTGGTCTTAAGATGGGTGACCGTATTGTTAGCAAGGGTCTCTCAAGTCTTGAGGATGGCGCGAAGATTACGGCACTTACTCCAGCAGAATATGATAAAGCCATTGAGAAAGCAGAGAAACTGGGCGAGAACCAAGGCTCAGCATCAGGCTTCCTTAAAGCTATGAAGGGAGAAGATAAGTAAGTGATGGGTGATAGGTGTTGAATGATGGGTGATGATGAATTGCTTAGCTCATTCGATCTTTACAAACCCTAAATAAACAATTAGGTATTATGACATTTACGAATTTTATCAAACGACCGGTATTGTCAACGGTTATATCAATCTTCTTTGTACTCTTGGGTATGATTGGATTGATATCACTGCCTATTGAACAATATCCGAATATTGCCCCTCCTACGATTTCGATTTCGACATTTTATCAGGGAGCAGATGCTCAGACAGTTTTGAATTCTGTTATTACACCATTGGAGGAAAGTATCAACGGTGTTGAGAACATGACCTATATGGAATCAACCGCAACTAATGCTGGTATGGCAATGATTACGGTTTACTTCAAGCAGGGTGCAGATCCTAACATGGCAGCTGTCAACGTGCAGAACCGTGTGTCACAGGCACAGGCGTTGTTGCCTGCTGAGGTAACACGTGTGGGTGTGACGGTATCAAAACGTCAGAGTTCAAACGTTGTTATGTATTCATTGACAACAGATGACGGACGATATGATGACGAGTTCTTGACGAACTATAACAACATCAATATTGTACCGATGTTGAAGCGTATCAATGGTGTTGGTGACGTACAGACACCGGGTATGAAGACCTACTCAATGCGTATCTGGCTGTATCCAGATAAGATGAAGCAGCATAAGTTGGTTCCATCAGATGTATCTATGGCTTTGGCAGAGCAGAATATTGAAGCTGCACCGGGTTCATTTGGTGAGCAGAGCAATCAGAAGTTTGAGTATACCATGCGTTATAAGGGACGTCTAAAGACTCCAGAGGAGTATGGCAATATCATTATTTCAAGCAATACCAATGGTCAAACAGTTCACTTGCGCGATGTAGCAAAGGTTGAGTTAGGTGGTCTGCAGTATTCAGTTATGATGAAGAACAACAGCCGTCCTGCTGTTATTGGTATGGTAAACCAGGTCGCTGGTTCAAATGCTACACAGATTGCAGATGATGTGAAGACTGCCTTGGCTGATGCTCAGAAGCAGATGCCGCCGGGCATGAAAGTTACAATTGAGCAGGATGTAACAGAGTTCCTCTTTGCTTCAATCGAAGAGGTAGTCTTTACATTGTTTATAACTCTTTTATTGGTATTTTTCGTTGTGTATATCTTCTTGCAGGACATTCGTTCAACGTTAATTCCAATGATTGCAGTTCCTGTGGCTTTGATAGGAACCTTCTTCTTCCTTTGGGTATTTGGTTTCTCCATCAACCTGCTGACACTCTCGGCGTTGCTGTTGGCAATTGCAATTGTGGTCGATGATGCCATCGTGGTCGTTGAGGCTGTACATGCAAAACTCGACTTAGGTTATAAGAGCGCTATGACAGCAGCTATTGATGCGATGAACGAAATCTCTGGTGCTATTATCTCTATTACTTTGGTGATGTCAGCCGTGTTTGTTCCTGTATCCTTTATTGGTGGAACCTCTGGCACATTCTATCGTGAGTTCGGTGTAACGATGGCTGTGTCTATCATTATCTCTGCTTTGAACGCCTTGACACTTTCTCCAGCGCTTTGTGCTATCTTCTTGAAGCCACATAGTAAGGACGAGCATAAGAAGTTGTCACGTGTTGACCGTTTCCACATGGCTTTCAATACGCAGTATGACAAGATAAACACAAAGTATCAGAAGATTGTTGAGAAGATTATCAATCATCGTTGGATATCAAGCCTCACTGTTGTTTTGGGTATTGTTGCGCTTGTTGTGACAATGAATTTCACAAAGACTGGTCTTGTTCCAAATGAGGATATGGGTACATTGTTTGCAATGATTAGTTTGCCACCGGGTACATCACAGGTTGAAACCCAGAAGGTGACCGACCAGATTGACAAAATGTTGGCAAGCAACCCATATATTGAGCGCCGTGAGCAGATTGTAGGTTACAACTTCATCGCTGGACAGGGTTCTAACCAGTCAACCTTTATTATCAAGCTAAAGCCATTTGCCGAGCGTGAGTATGGAATGATAGATCGTATTAAGTCTGTCTTTGATGGTGCAGGTATAGCTGGTCTGTTTATCGATCCAACATCATCGAATATGATTTTGGGTATGATTTACAAGCAGACATCAAGTATCAAGGGCGCACAGATTATAGCCTTTGGTCCTCCGATGATTCCTGGTTATGGTTTATCAAATGGTGTGTCTTTTGTATTGCAGGATAAGACAGGTGGCGATCTTAATAAGTTCTATGCGGTAGCACAGGATTATTTAGCTGCATTGAATAAGCGTCCAGAGTTCAGCCGTGCACTTACCACTTATAATCCTAACTATCCACAGTATATGGTTGATGTTGATGTGGCAAAGGCAAAGCAGGCAGGTACATCACCTTCAGCAATTCTCTCTGTATTGCAGGGATATTATGGTGGTATGTATGCTTCGAACTTCAACTCTTATGGTAAACTCTTCCGTGTTATGATTCAAGGTACGGTTGAGAGTCGTATGAGTGAGAGTGGACTGACCAATATCTATGTAAGAACCGCTGGTGGAATGGCACCTGTAAGTGAGTTTTGCACATTGAAGCGTGTTTATGGTCCATCAAACATTACTCGTTTCAACCTCTTTACATCCATCTCTATCAGTGCTACACCAGCTGATGGTTATTCTTCAGGTCAGGCTATTCAGGCTGCAGAGGAGGTTGCAAAACAAGTGTTGCCACAGGGTTATGGTTATGAGTTCTCTGGTCTGACTCGTTCAGAGCAGGAGTCATCTAACTCTACCGCAATGATTTTCGTTCTTTGTATCGTATTCGTTTACTTGATTTTGAGTGCTCAGTATGAGAGTTACATCCTTCCTTTGGCTGTAATTCTTTCTATTCCTATCGGTTTGTCTGGTGCATTTATCTTTACGTTGATCTTCGGACATAACAATGATATCTATATGCAGATTTCACTGATTATGTTGATTGGTCTGTTGGCAAAGAATGCTATTCTTATTGTAGAGTTCGCTCTTGAGCGTCGTCGTACAGGTATGGCGATTAAGTATGCAGCAATCTTAGGTGCTGGTGCTCGTCTGCGTCCTATCCTTATGACCTCTCTTGCAATGATTATCGGTTTGTTACCATTGATGTTTGCAAGTGGTGTAGGTCGTAATGGTAACCAGACGTTGGGTGCAGCTGCTGTCGGTGGTATGCTTATCGGTACGCTCTGTCAGGTATTCGTTGTCCCAGCTCTGTTCGCCTTCTTCCAGTACTTACAGGAGCGTGTTAAGCCTCTCGTATTTGAGGATGAGGCAAGCTGTGATGTAATCAAGGAACTTGAGCAGTTCTCAAAGGGACCTGCAACGGATTATAAGATTGAAGAGTAGACACTAATAAAGGAATAACAATGAAGAAATTAAATATAATCATCATAGCTCTTGCAGCCCTGTTACTGACAGGCTGTAAGAGTCTCTATGGCAATTACGAACGCCCTGACGTGAAAATGAGTGGCATTGTTCGCGACCCTATTGATGACAAGGCTGCGCTTGAGGGTGCTAATGACTTTGGTAATCTGCCATGGCGCAGTGTCTTTACTGACCCACATCTGCAGACTCTTATTGAGAAGGCGCTTAATAATAATCCAGACTTACTTAATGCTGCATTGAATGTTGATATTGCTGAGCAGCAGGTTAAAGCGGCTAAGTTGTCTTTTTTACCATCAGTAGTCTTTGCACCGACAGGAACTATTTCTCATTTCGGTACACATACATCATCAACTCAGTCTTATACTCTTCCTGTTGCAGCGAGTTGGGAGGTAGACCTCTTTGGTAAGTTGCGTTCTTCAAAGAAGGCTGCTCAGATGACGATGATGCAGGCACAAGATTATAAGGTTTATGCACAGACAACGCTTATAAGTAGTGTCGCTAATCTTTATTATACCCTCTTAATGCTCGACCGTCAAAGGCAGATTGTCGATGACATGTTAGGTCTGACCAAGAATACTTGGGATGTGATGAAACTTCAGATGGAGTTTGGTCGTGCTCGTTCAACGAGTGTACAGAGTGCTGAGGCTGCTTTCTACAGTGTTCAGACACAGGCTGCAGATATCCGTCGTCAGATTCGTGAGACAGAGAATACGCTTAGCTTACTCCTTGGTGAGCCTGCTCAGACCGTAGCACGTGGTAGTCTTGACAATCAGAGTCTGCCAGCTAACTTTGCAGGTGGTATCGGTGTACAGCTATTGAGCAATCGTGCTGATGTACATGCAAACGAAATGGCTTTGGCACAGTGCTTCTATAATGTTCAGACAGCTCGCAGCCGTTTCTATCCAGCGATGACGATTTCACCTACAGGTGCATGGACTAATAGCGGTGGCATGGTGAACCCAGGTAAGCTCCTCTTGAGTGTTGTGGGAAGCCTAACACAACCAATCTTCATGCGTGGTCAACTGAAAGCGGGATTGCGTGTTGCTGAAGATAAGTATAAGCAGGCATACAACACATGGCAGAATAGCATTCTTAAGGCGGGTTCTGAGGTGAGCAATGCCCTTGTAGCCTACAATGCAGCTAATGAGAAAGAACAGTTGCGTCAGCAACAGATTGATGTTTTGAAGAAGAATGTTGAGCACACACAGATGCTCTATACTCAGAGTTCAAGTACTTATCTTGAGGTTATTACCGCACAGCAGAGTCTGCTTAATGCTGAAATTTCACAGGTACAGGAGCAGTTTAGAAAGCTTCAGTCAATTGTCAATTTGTACAAGGCTTTGGGTGGAGGCGCGAAGTAATTCACAATTATGAAAAGTTCGTAAGCTTTCAGCAAAAAGCTCCTAAGCTTTCAATGAAAAGCTCTTAAGCTTTCAACAATTACCGACATAACTAATAAGTACTTTGTTCTTTGAGGTGTTGTTGGTAGACACTGATAAAATTTAATATTTAAGATTATGAGTAGCGAAATTAGTCCAAAAGCTGATATATCTCCAAAAGCAAAGATAGGAGACGGCTGTAAGATATTCCCATTCGTATATATAGAGGATGATGTTGTCATTGGTGATAACTGTATTATCTTCCCCTTTGTGAGTATCTTAAATGGTACTCGTATGGGTAACGGCAACAAGATTCACCAAGGCTCAGTACTTGCTGCCTTGCCACAGGACTTTGAGTTTGTGGGCGAAAAGAGCGAACTGATTATAGGTGATAATAATATTATTCGAGAGAATGTTGTCATCAATCGTGCTACACATCGTGGTTGTAAGACAGTTCTTGGTTCAAACAACTTCTTGATGGAAGGTGCACATATCAGTCACGACACTGTTGTTGGTGACCGTTGTGTCTTTGGTTATGGCGCAAAGGTGGCTGGTGACTGTAACATTGGTACCGATGCTCTTATCTCATCTAATGTTGTTGAGAAAGCCAACACTCGTGTAGGCGAATATGCAGTGGTGCAGGCTGGTACGACCTTCTCAAAGGATGTTCCTCCTTATATTATAGCTGGTGGCTCACCTATTGGTTATCATGGTATAAACACAACCATCAGTAAGATTGCAGGTGTTGACGATAAAGTACTCAAACATATTGCAAATGCATATCGTCTGTTATTCCATGGTCAGACATCGGTCTTCGATGCTTGTATCCAGATAGAACAGCAGGTCCCTGATTCACCTGAAATCCGTAACATCCTCGAGTTTGTACGTGGAACAGAAGAAGGAATCATCAGTAAATTATAATTTTCATACCTATAAATTTTGATGATGGGAGAGCCAGCCGTGAGGTTGGCTCTCCTTTTTTATTTAGTTCATTTATTAATTTGGGTTAGACTGGTGCCTGATTTGTGCTTAAATTTCGTAGATAAGGTTTTGAAAAATTATGACATAAATTCGAGTAAAATATCTAAAAACAAAGGTAAAAAGACGTGTAAAATTCAAGTTTGCAATCAACAGAGATTCAATTAGTTATAAAGACGTAAAGTAAAAGGTGCTTAATTGGACTTCAAAAGGGCGTTAGTAAGAGTCTTAAAGGGCACCTCTTGCAAGTCAATTAGGCGTCTTTTAGAAGCCAAAAGAGCATGTATTGAGATTGTAGGAACAAGAAAAGTTATGACATCTCAGGAGGCTCTGTAGGCTTCTGGTAATGCAAGTATTCCTCAACTTAGTTTAAAGTAAAATATTTTATAAGTAGAAAAGACGGAGAATTTATACATTCGTCAAAATAAAATGGACGCATCAAAAGTGCGTCCATTATGGTTGATTTATATTTTCGTATTGGGTAGTTTTTCTATAAATATGAGTTTTTCTTTGATGGTAATATTAAGAATAGAGAAATGTTAATACGATGCTGTGCAAGGGATTCCCAATGCAATCACACGGTCACGGATCGCATCCAGCTCTTCGTGTGTAGCCTTTTGTAGGTGTAGGTCGGGTGTTTCACGATCGATAGTGTAAATCATTACCTCACGTGGAGCAATCTCTTTGATTGTCTCAAGCCACGGTGCAACAAAGGCTTCAGTTGTGTTGTCAACATCATATCCGCCTTCAGTAGTCCCCTTCATAAACATTGTCTGGATAATTGCTTGTCCGTTGAAAGACTTGATATCTGCAATGATTCGGTTTACATCATAGGAAGGCTGCGTAGGGCGGTCTACCTTATTGATATATTCAGCATTGATGGTGTCGAGTTTCAGAATGTTATTGTCGACCTTTGATAGTGCTTCATGAATCTTCGGACGGTGGATAAAGGTAGAGTTACTGAGGACAGAAATCTTTGCTTGTGGGCAATATCTGTTACGTAGACGGATTGTGTCGTCAATGATTTCATCAAAGTGTGGGTGGGAAGTTGGCTCGCCATTACCTGCAAAAGTCAATACATCAGGGTGAATATTCTCTTGTTGCATCTCCTTTAACTTGGTTTCCAAAGCTTCCGCAACATGTTCACGAGTAGGGTGGGGCGTCTTTGTGCGGTGGTCTTTGTTGAAGCCACATTCGCAATATATGCAGTCGAATGTGCATATCTTACCGTCTTCTGGCATCAAGTTAATGCCTAAGGAAATACCTAAGCGACGGCTGTGAACTGGTCCAAATATAGGGGATGGATAGATAATCGTGCTCATTGAATATTTATTTTATAACAACAAAGGTAAGTATTTTTGCTGAATGTTCTGTTGTTTCTTATAAAAGAAAAGAAGAAAAAGAGAATGAAATCTTAATGTAAGAGGGATGTTTTGATAAGGTTTCTCCACGTTTTAGCCTATCTTTTTTATCGTATTGTGGTCCTTCTCACCATTGTAAAATGTTTTTAGAACTTCTGAAAAGATATCATTTGGACTAATAGCATCAAATAATGTCATTGAAGATTTTAGCTTTAAAGCATCAACATAACTGCCCATAAGTTGTTCTATGTTTCTGTCTTTATGTGTCAGTAGGGTGCAGGTTATCTCACGCAGTCGTTTATTCAAGCATGAGTTTGCAAGGAATGTACGAGTTTCGTCCGCATCAGCTAAGCCGTAATATTGTGAATAGCGACTATGTCCAAGTCCTTTTAGTTGTGGGAAGATAAACCATATCCAGTGTGAGGTTTTATGCCCTCGCTGCATTTCTTCCAACGCTCGTTGGTAGGTGTTGTCAGCATTCTGAGCCTTGATAAATCTTTCAATGTCGAAAGGGTCGGGAGCAAGTACTCCTATACTTTCTTCGAACTTATTGAGAATAGTGCGTAAGTATGGTGTTAGCAGTGCGTAACAATAGGTGGCAAGCTTTAGAGGAAGACCATAAAAAGCTTGTGCAATACTTCCAGCCATTGCTGCTATTGTGTCTGAATCACCGCCCAAGGAGACAGCAATACGTATCACGTCCTCAAAGTCCTCGCCTTCTAAAAATGCCCAAATAGCTGCTGGAACAGTTTTCTGACAACTCATAGCATCGCAGACAATGGAGCGGATATGGTCTAACTGCAGGTTTAAATTATATTTGAAATTTGCCTCCACATAAGCTTTTATCTCTGTTTTTGATGCTCCTGTGCGTGCAAGATAGGTTGCGGAGGCAATTGCTTTGGCACCTTTTATACCTTCTGGATGATTATGAGTAACCTTTGCTGAGATAGTAGCAAGTCTTAAGGTCTCCTCTAAGCTCTGTGCATAGAAAGCAATAGGGCTTACTCTCATAGCCGCCCCATTCCCATAGCTGTTATAAGGTTTTGGTTGCTGATTGTACAGCCACCGCCTAAAACCACCGCCGTAACCAACGTAAGGATAACGTCTACCCAAGTCTTGCATTCGCAGTACAAGTCCTTCTTCACTGTGTTCCTTGTCTTCTGTTAGCCATTCTGCAACAGCCAAAGTCATCACGGTGTCATCTGTAAACCGACTCATCGGTGTAAACAGATGAAAGTCTTTCTGCTTCTTGTTGTTGAACTCATATACTGAGCCGATGATATCTCCAATGATTGCTCCTAACATAGTTAAAACCTTTATTTGCTTAGTGTTTTGTGGCAGAAGTTATCGACTTAACTTCTCTTCTGCTTTCTTTAGACACTACTCTTATTTATACTTGAGCTCTTTATTATCAAATCTACTTGTTAGATACAAAGATAAACAAAAAGTAGCATAGTAAGTAACCAATATGAATTATAATAAAAGTTATTCCTGTTTTAAGCGAAAAAAGACGGCTATCCGTTGTGGACAGCCGCCTTTCTAACTTATTATTAGTAAGATGTCTATTCTTTACTCTCACGTTTACGATCATTATGATCGAGCGTAATCTTGCGCATACGAATGTTCTTTGGAGTTACCTCAACATACTCGTTGCCCTTGATGTACTCAAGACATTCCTCAAGACTCATCTCGGTCTTAGGGATAACGCGTGCCTTCTCGTCAGAACCAGATGCACGGACGTTGGTCAACTGCTTTGCCTTCGTAACGTTGATAACGAGGTCATTGTCGTGAACATGCTCGCCAACAACCTGTCCGCCATAAACTTCCTCACCTGAATCGATGAAGAACTTACCACGATCCTGCAACTTATCGATAGCGTATGCGTAGGCAGTACCAGCTTCCAATGCAATCATTGAACCATTTGTACGACGTACGATTTCGCCCTTGAATGGTTGATAATCTTTGAAACGGTGTGCCATGATAGCTTCACCCTGGCTGGCTGTTAAGACGTTGGTACGCAGACCAATGATACCACGTGATGGTATTTCAAAGGTGATGTTCACACGCTCACCCTCAGCATCCATACCGAGAAGGTCACCCTTACGACGAGTCACCATATCAATCATCTTACTTGAGAAATCTGTTGGTACGTTAATTGTCAACTCCTCAATAGGCTCACACTTCTGACCATCAATCTCCTTATAGATAACCTGTGGCTGACCAACCTGCAACTCATAGCCCTCGCGACGCATTGTCTCAATGAGGACAGAGAGGTGAAGTACGCCACGACCACTAACAATCCACTTATCCATAGAGTCCTCCATAGGACGCACACGCAGTGCAAGGTTCTTCTCAAGTTCCTTGTTCAGACGGTCGCTAATGTGCCGAGAGGTACAGAACTTACCTTCTTTTCCGAAGAAAGGAGAGTCGTTGATGGTGAAGAGCATACTCATTGTTGGCTCGTCAACAGCAATTGGTGGCAGTGGTTCAGGATTTTCAAAATCAGCAATAGTATCACCAATCTCAAACTTCTCTAAGCCGATTACAGCACAAATGTCGCCTGAATCTACGGCATCAGTCTTCTTATGTCCCATACCTTCGAAGGTATGAAGCTCTTTAATCTTAGTGCGTTCCTGTGTTCCGTCGCGGTGACAGATTGTAATATTCTGTCCATCTTTCAATGTTCCACGGTGTACACGACCAACGGCGATACGTCCGGTGTAGCTTGAATAGTCCAAAGATGTAATCAGCATCTGTGGTGTTCCTTCAATCTGCTTAGGAGCAGGGATTGCCTCAATAATGAGGTCGAGCAGATATTCAATATTATCTGTTGGTTTCTTCCAATCCTCACTCATCCAGCCATTCTTAGCTGAACCATAGACAACAGGGAAGTTCAACTGATCTTCTGTAGCGTTAAGGTCGCACATGAGATCGAATACCATCTCATATACTTCTTCAGGACGACAGTTAGGTTTGTCTACCTTGTTAATAACAACAACTGGTTTCAAACCAAGCTGAAGGGCCTTTTGTAGCACAAAACGTGTCTGTGGCATAGGACCTTCAAACGCGTCTACGAGCAACAGACAGCCGTCTGCCATGTTCAATACACGCTCAACCTCACCACCGAAGTCAGAGTGACCTGGCGTGTCGAGGATGTTGATTTTTACTCCTTTCCAATTAATACTTACATTCTTACTCAGAATTGTTATCCCTCGTTCGCGCTCCAAGTCATTAGAGTCGAGAACTTCTCCGCTGTTGTCTTGTCCGTCACGGAAAAGTTTTCCAGCGAGCATCATCTTGTCAACCAAGGTTGTCTTACCGTGGTCTACGTGCGCAATAACTGCGATGTTACGAATATCTTGCATTTAAATACCTTAAAAAGCTTACGCTAAATTTATGCTGCAAAATTACGAATAAAAAATGGAAAACGTTTGTGGTTCCAATAAAAAGTTGTAACTTTGCACAGCATTTTCGGAACGTCCGATGCATTTGATGTCGTAACCCGTTGTGATTAAGGTGGCTAACGACGGAAAGATGTAATTGCAAATCACATTAATCAAAACAAAATTATGTATTTAGACAAGACAAAGAAGGCAGAAATCTTCGCACAGTATGGTAAGGCACAGAGCACAACTGACACAGGTTCAGCTGAGAGTCAGATTGCTCTTTTCTCTTATCGTATCAAGCATTTGACCGAGCACGTAAAGAAGAATCGCAAGGACTACGTTACAACTCGTTCATTGACACAGCTCGTTGGTAAGCGTCGTGCATTGCTTGATTACCTCTACGATCGCGATATCGAGCGCTACCGTGCTATCATCAAGGCTTTGGGTCTCCGTAAGTAAGATTTCTAAAAGCAAAAAAATAGAAGGTAAGAAAGTTAAAGTTGGTTTATCCATACTTTACTTTCTTACCTTTTTTCTTTGTCTCGTGCTACTATTCTATTAGTTCTTAAGAGATAGTTTTGTTTCCTTTTTTATATTATCTCAATATTCTAAGTATTAGAATGTCCGTGTAATAGAGTTTTCTAAAAGATTTTAGAAGCCTTGAATTTTCTTTACATTATCTTCTGATATTATAGTGGAAGTAGCGTGAAAAACAGTCTTTTTATGCACCTTTGTAACTCTTTTATATTGAGGATGTTACAGGAATGGTTTGCAAAAGGTGCTTAATAGGCTTGCAAAAGGGCGTTAATAAGACTTCAAAAGGGCACCTTTTAGAAGCCAAAAGGGCGTTAATTCGAATCCAATTAAGCCTTAATAAAAATCGAAGTGGTGAAAAATATTTACAAAGAGGCTGGCAATTAGGGTGTGATTTGCCTTAACAGAAAATCGGTCATCGCATATTATAAGATAACACACAATGACCGATTTGGATTTAAATCTTTTTGTAGGAGTTTGAAAACTCAGTATTATCCGTATTTGTTATGCAGATAGTCTGTTTTCCTATTTCTTAATCACTTTCTTTCCATCAATGATATAGATACCTGCAGGGAGTTCTTCCCAAGTCTTTGACAGGCGAATACCTTGTAGTGTAAAGATATTCTTTGCAGTATTCTTGTTATTATTAACAGAGTTGATTCCATTAGCTGTATTTAAGTCGCTGATGGTGTTGAAGACATTGCGCAGTACCAGTGGGTTCCATGTATCTTGTCGTTGTCCGTCTCGCTCAAGCTCTAAATGTATTTCGTATGAATGGTTAGGCTCTAACAGTGAAGCAGAGAATGTGATACGTGTCTCGGCTGCATTGTTGTCTACATCACAGGGGAGATAAACATTACGGACTGTTCCCAATTCAATCCACTTGTTACTTGTCAAATCGAGTAGACGATAATGAATTGGACCACGGTAGCCATTCCTAATCTGATAGCCAGATACTTTAGAATGTACTTGCAGACTGATATTCTTTATCTTGTTAAGTTGGAAAGTGCTGTAATTGGCGTATTCACCATCGACATAGTAGTCGAGGAAAGTTAATTCGATATTTCCATTATTGACATAAGGTAATACTTCGATCTCGAATGGCTCTTTCATGTCAATAGGTATCTCTACTTCGGTTCCTTTTCTATTAGCTTTTATTGATAGTTTGACGTCATATTTACCTCTTGGAAGATTCCCTAAACTTGGTTTGTTGTAATATAGTGGAAGCATATTAATGACAAAGGTGGTTCGTCCAAGGCGTTGTGCAACAACGTTTGGAGTAAGAAGATAACCATTATATTCTTTCTTTGTCTCTTGATTTGTAAGTGTCATCACAAGCTCACCACGCACCTCTTCACGTCCAGGGTTGTACATCGTGAAACTGAATGCACCTTTAAATCCAGAACCTTCATAGTAGGGTGCAAGTAGACTTGGAGCCTTTTCAATAACAACTACATCCTTTGGGTTGTTTGTATTGAGCTGTACTGCATTTGGAGTGAGTTTTACTTCTATCTCATTGGCGTGATTGATTGGCTTCCAGTCACCGTGTTTCTTTGTCTTGGTATCGAGCATCTCAGAGAATACTGGAACCAAACGGTAGTTTCCGTCAGCAATACCCTTAAAGTTAATATCAGTAACATCAAAGGACATGGAAGTAAAGATAGATGCCCAAGTCTGGTCGCTTGCAGTTGAGTTGAAGAGTTTTACTCGTTCGTTCTTCTCATTATAGAGGGCAAGTGCAACCTTCCCAGTGAATACACCAAGTTCACCTTTCACCGAACTATACGAGCCTAACTTTTCAATCTTTGCACTGAAATTTTCAGAACGGTTTGCTTCAGACTTGTCAATAGTGAGCGATGTGGTGGTTCTTGCATCTAATCCGCGCTCGATATCCTTAAAAGGTACCGCCTTGCCGTCATTAGGATGGGCAAAGACAACTGAGATGTCGTCCCAGAATGTTCCACTATTGAGGGCAAAGCCTGAAACATTAAGAGTTACTATGTTGATGTCGAAGTATCCGTCGTTTTCGCCTCCCCAGCCCCAATTGGTGTGAATGAAGCCCTGCTCATCATAGCCATCATAAACAAAGGCATGAGGTCCACCTACTACCAAGACAGGATATCCGTCTGAGATTTCTTGCATCACTTCATTGAGGAAGTCATTGGCAGGAAGGAAGTTTTTGTCAAGATAACGTACGGTATAGTCGAACTTGTCGCGAAGTGCATTGCAGGCACGTTGTAGATTTGAGTCACTTCCTTTAATGTAGTATCTCATATGTACAGCCTTACCAATATCATACATCAATACGCCAACGGCTTGTCGAGATTGTTCCGTTCTCATCTCATTAGTCGTGTTCTTCATTTCATCCCACCAATAAGTAGTGCTTTTCTTAGCATCATCACCTGTTGATGCTATATAATCTTGTGGTCGATTCTTAGGCCATTTGTTGTAGAACATCACCTGTGCTGTGGCTGTTGCAACACAACCAGTAGGTGTATGCTGACCATTACTTAGTGGGGTGTACTTATTGAATGGGTCATACTGGCTCCACTTACAAGTAAGCAAGGGTTCTACCTTTCGTTTGATAGGACGCTGTGGGGTAGTAGCTGTAGCTTTAGAACGCACTTCTTTTACAACACGTTCATATTCCTTTAAGAACAGTTTGAAGTATGGAGGCTGGTCATTGGGGTTTTCTGTCATCTTATCTCCATAACCCACGAGCTCGTTGAGTTTACTTTCTCCAGAGATAATAACGAATTTCTTGTCGTTTGGATTTGTAAAGATGTAATAGGCTGGTTGCTCATTAGCTTGTGATGAGCGGGTTTTTGGAGTATCGTTCGATAGTTTTGGGTTGTTGATGTATTTGGTAGCTATACTCAAAGCACGTGCTTTGGTGATGGGTTCTGCGTTAGCAAGTAGAATGTTAGAAAACGCAGTTAGTACTAATAATAAAGTTCTTTTCATTTGTTTATCTTATTAGTCAATTATATTGGTTTGTTATATTTTATATCAGGTTCTATATGTTTAGAAGTCTTTGAAATAGGTAGATTTGACTTGTTTTCTTTTAGACTGATGCTTTATTCTTCCCATATCTCTTTTAAAGGAAGCATTACAAAGTCACGTTCCTTCATTAAAGGGTGGGGAACGATAAGGTCTGGTTCATTGATATTTAGCTTGTCATAAAGCAGGATATCAATATCTATGATGCGGTCTGTATATTGTGCATTGATTGACTTTTTTACTCGTCCCATCTCTCTTTCTATGGCTTGAGTAGTTTCTAATAACTGTCGGGGAGCAAGCGATGTGGAGACACATACACAGGCATTGAGGAAGAGATTAGGACTCTCAAAGCCCCAAGGCTCCGTTTCATGAAAAGAAGATTGGCGCAAAACTATGCCAATCTTTTTTTCTATCAATGCTATCGCCTCGTGCATAATAGCCTTTCTATTGCCAAGGTTTGTGCCGAGGGATAAATAAACTATGTGCATATTAATCGTTGAGAATCAACAATGAGTCGCCGAAGCAACCAAACATATAACCATTCTTTACCGCTTTGTCATATGCTTCCATCACAAGATCATAACCTCCGAAGGCTGCTGTTTCCATCAATAAGGTTGAATATGGATGATAGAAGTTGACCAACATAGAGTCAGCAAAGCCAAAGTTGTATGGAGGGAAGATAAATTCATTAGTCCAACCATCGTACTCTTTCAACATACCATCTGTACCAACGGCTGTCTCTGTAGCCTTAACAACACTCGCACCGACGGCACAAAGGCGATGTCCTGCTTGTTTAGCACCATTGGCAATACGACAAGCATCGGCATTGATGTGCATCTCTTCAGAGTCCATCTTGTGCTTTGTAAGATCTTCTACTTCAATGTCATGGAAGTTACCTAAGCCACAATGTAAAGTGATGAATGCTTTCTTGATTCCCTTAATATCCATCATCTTCATCATGTGTTCAGAGAAGTGGATGTTTGTTCCTGGTGCAGAGACTGCGCCTTCGTTCTTTGCAAAGACTGACTGGAAGTGCTCCATGTCGTCAGCTGTTGCGTGTGCAAACTCTTCACCTTCCTCTTTTGGGCGGTTATCAATGATATAACGTGGTAATGGAGCTTCACCCAAAGTAAACAACTCACGCTTAAATTCATCGTGAGGACAGTCGTAAAGGAAACGAAGTGTGCGACCACGAGAAGTCGTGTTGTCAATAACCTCAGCCACCATCGTACCAGATTCATCAAAGAAAAGCTTGTTACCGATACGAATCTTACGTGCAGGCTCAACCAATACGTCCCAAAGACGCATCTCCTGATTCAACTCACGAAGGAGGAATACCTCAATCTTAGCATCAGTCTTCTCCTTTGTTCCATACAGACGAGCTGGGAAAACCTTAGTATCATTGAAGATAAAAGCATCGCCCTCATCGAAGTAATTGAACACATCTTTGAAGCGGATGTAGTCTTCTTCCTTAGGTTCACCATTGATCTCACCCTTAAACATGTCAATCTTTCCTGACTTACGGTGTAGCACCATCAGTCTACCTTCGTCACGACGTGTAACAGTAAAGGTCTGTGTACTGCCGTCAGTACGAGTCAGTACACGTTCAGATGAATGTGGATATAAGGCTACCTGCTCTTTTGGTAGGTTGAATTTAAACTGTGAAAGCTTCATATTTTTATATTGAGGAGTTTATTATTTTTCTATTGTTTGTTGCTGAAGCCATGCTTCAAACTGGTCATAATTGACGCAGTCTTCCACTCTTACGTCTCCAACACGTGTGCGGCGCAATGCTGTAAGATA
This sequence comes from Prevotella melaninogenica, assembly GCF_013267595.1. Taxonomy (NCBI): domain Bacteria; kingdom Pseudomonadati; phylum Bacteroidota; class Bacteroidia; order Bacteroidales; family Prevotellaceae; genus Prevotella; species Prevotella melaninogenica. The sequence continues at coordinate 372,637 of NZ_CP054011.1, forward strand.
GGCTCCGCTATTCACTGCTCGTCCAAGGTCGCGTGCCAATGCGCGGATATAAGTACCTTTACCGCAGACGACACGAATTGATAGTTGCATCTTCTCTGTATCGAAGTCTAATACTTCTATCTCATCAATGCGAATGTTCTTAGGTTTTAACGTGACATCCTTACCTTTTCTACGATAGTCGAAAGCACGCTTACCATCCACCTTTACAGCACTGTAAGTTGGTGGAATCTGCTCGATATCACCCACAAACTGAGGAAGTGTAGCGTTTATTAGTTCCCTTGTTATGTGTTCTGTTGGGAAGGTTTCATTCACCTCATGCTCCATATCGTAGCTCGGTGTGGTTGCTCCCAACTGAAGAGTAGCTGTATATTCCTTTGTGTGTGTCTGCAAGGTTTCAATCTGTTTTGTCATCTTACCCGTAGCAAGGATGAGTACTCCTGTAGCCAAAGGGTCTAAAGTACCTGCATGACCAATCTTTACTTTTCCGTCATTCGCCTGTGTACAAAGGTAACGTACGTGCGCCAATGCTTTGAAACTGGTGATTCCGTAGGGCTTGTCAATAGGGATGATTACTCCTTCTTTGAAGTTCATTAGGGCAATAAGTATATAAGATTAGTCAACCATATTCAGTGGAATATCACAGAGCAGCATTATAATAATGATAACGCCAACGATGATACGATACCAACCGAACCACTTGAAACCATATTTTGCAAGGAAACTTACAAACCATTTCATTGCCAATAGCGCAACGATAAATGATACAACACAGCCTACTGCGAGCATTATAAGGTTGTGAGCAGACGCCCATGTACTGTCACCTTTTAATAAATCAAGTAGGTCGAGCAGTGTTGCACCAGCCATAGTAGGTACTGCAAGGAAGAATGAGAACTCTGCTGCACGCTTACGTGTCAATCCGTTTGCCATACCGCCAACGATGGTAGCCATAGAGCGGCTTGTACCAGGGATAACCGATAAGCACTGGAAAAGACCAATGCTAAAGGCACGCTTTTCTGTTACTTGATTCTCTTCTTTTCCCTTATTGAACAATTTATCACAATAAAGCATGAAGATGCCACCCACAACGAGCATTATTGCTACAACCCAAACTGAGTCGAGCAGCCAGTCAAGTAAACCACTTTTCTTAGCTGCTAAGCCAATGATAACAGCTGGTAGGACACCAATGAACAATAACCAGTAGAAGCGGATTGGATGAATAATCTTCTTGAAAGTACAAGTTTCATCAACAGGTACAGGTGTATGGTCGATCTGGAAAAAGCGTTTCCAATATAAGCATACGACAGAGAGGATAGCACCAAACTGGATGATGAAGGTAAAGGCATGTACAAACTCGTCACCTGATGGTACACCTAAAAGATTTTGTGTGATAATCATGTGACCCGTAGATGACACAGGAAGAAACTCTGTCATTCCTTCGACAATGGAGATAATAATCGTTTGTAAAAGTGTCATTATTCCTCCACTTCTTTAGTTTCTTTCGGCTGATAGAGAATAGCACCAATGATAGAGATAAAACCAATAAAGGTAACAATAGGCGCTACCTTGATGTGACGGGCACTGAAGATGTCTGGATCAAATACGGTTTCAGTAGATGTTCCACCACTCATAAGGATAAAGCCGAGAATAACAACGGCTACACCTATAGCCAACAAAATAAAGTTGGTCTTACCAAAAGCTAAATTTCTTTTGTCCATATTCTATTTTTGAAGAGTCCAAGGGGCTGAGATTGAGAAGTTAAAAAGATTAATTGGAATAATGAGGTATTCTCTTTTCCGTTTATAAGAAACTTTTACTCTCTTATCTTTTCCCCTTTTTACTGTTCCTTTTAAATCTTATATAAGTCACCTGCCTTCATACGCAGGAACTTGTTTACTGACAGCCATGCGCAGAAAGTTGCGATAATCACACCAAAAGCTAACATTACGATTGCTGTGATAATCAATGCATCCCATGACAATAATTTCGTAATCTCTGGTTCCTTTTCGTACAGGAGGCATATTCCGATACCCAAGACTGCAATAGCCAATAGGGCTGAAACTAATCCTTCTAATACTGCACGGCGCAAGAATGGCGCACGGATAAAACTCCATGAACCACCAACAAGTTTCATCGTGTGGATTGAGAAACGATGTGCATAGATACTCAATCGGATAGTATTGTTAATCAGAGAGAATGATATGATGGTGAGCAATACAGCAATAACCAATAACACCAAACTAATCTTACCCAATGTTTGGTTTACACTTTCTACCAAACTCTGTGGATAAGTGATGTCACTCACACCACGATAGGTACGCAATTGCTGAACAATATTGCGGATAGAGTCATTGTTAGCATAGTTAGCCTTCAACTGTACTTCTACCTCACCCGTAAACGGATTTTCACCTGCAAATTCGGCAGGGTTGGCACCTAATTCTTTGGTTCCATCCTTCAACGCCTGTTCTTTACTGATAAAGTTCAAGCTATTGATATAATGCAAGGTGCGAATACGCTCGCAGAGAGCAGTACTCTCTTCCGTATTCATATCGGGTTGGAGAATCATTGTGATAGTCAGATTCTCCTTTACATAAGAACTAAGATTGCGACTGGTAAAGCCTGTGAGTACAACTATACCAATCAGCATCAGTACCATAGCTGTACTGATACATAGTGTGACAACCTGCAGACTATGACGACTGCGGGCTTTGTTTCTTTTTTTTGCCATTTCTTTAATAAGGTATAATACACCAAAGTTGTTGCAAAGATACTGCAAAATAAGGTAACGACAAAGGAAATTATGCTTTATTTAGAGATAAAAGATGAAACTTGTGAGCATATTACTATGGAAGGGAAGGTAGGGGAGTTATGCTCGAAAGTTTAACCCAAATCGGTCATTAGACCACAAAATGTACATTCTTACGATAGTATGGTGTTGTTTCCTAACATTTTTTCTTTTCTTATCGGCATCTTGTTAGTCTTTGTAACTTGACGTAGCCCGCTACGCCTGCGTTCCAAAGGCAAACAATCTGCTCGATAATAAAACAAAATATGTTTAGGCTCTAATGACCGAATTGGGTTTAAAACAATTACGTTGTGTTTTTCCTTCAACCGCTATAGGGTTATTTAATGTCTCCTTTTTAAGCTTATAAGTGGGCATTGTCTCAAGGTGATAATTTTCTATTTTGTAATAAAAAACTTCTGTGTGGTGATGTTAGGACTAACAAATGTTAATATCTTATATTATAGTTTCTCCACTTTATATCAGATGTGTAATTTGCGGTACAATCATATAAGGGGGTATGTGACTTCTTTCCATAACAGTACCCTTTGTTAGGAGAGTACGACAACCACAAGTCTTACATTGAAATGCTTTTCTACCATCTAACCATTTGTGCTCAATATAGCCACATTTAGGACAGGTAATTCCTACATCTTCCCGAATCTGACGAAAATAGTCTATACAGCTTTCTTCGTCAGGAAATATTTGAAAGAAATCTTTAAGTAACATTAAGTTCATCATTTCTTGCAAAAGAAATTGAATTACAGATGTTTATAAAGAAAGATTGTTTAAATTAACATTCTTTAGTCCTAACATCACCACACAGAATAAAAAACTCACACTCGAAAATGAATAGATGCTCTTTAAGGCTCTTAAAGACGCCCAATTAGCTTCTAAAAGGTGCCCTTTTGAGGTCTTATTAACGCCCTTTTGAAGTCCAATTAAGCACCTTTTGCGCTGCTGTTTTGTAACTGTCTGATCTGTATTAAGTTACAAGAGTGTTCGCAAAGGCTGTTTTTTTGTCTTTTTAGACGAATGTTTTAAGAAATAATGTAAATAATTTTCGCGACTCTTGTTGTGGTGATAATACTGTTGTATGTCTTCATAAAATATTCACAAATCGTATGTGCTTTGCAATAAAATCATGCAAAATACGTTTAACATATATAATCTTTAACAAAATAAATAACAAAACCTATGAAACGAATAGCTATTCTAATCGTATTAGTTACATCAACTTTGGTATCAATGGCACAGAATAAATTAGGTACATGGTCAGTGATACCGCATGTAGGAGTGTCTATATCTTCTTTGTTAGGTGGGTCTGGAATCTATGAAATTGGTATTGAGCAAGGTATAGAAGTAAAGACACATGCATTGTTAGGGTTTGTTGGAGGGGCTGATGTGATGTATCAGGCTTCTGATGCTGTAGGTCTTTCCGCTGGCTTATCATTTGTTCAAGCAGGCTGTAAGTTGGAGGATTATACTGATGACCACACTGTAGTTTATGATCGTTACTTGCGAATAAATTATGTGAGTATGCCAATTTTAGTTCATAATAAGTTGTTGGCAGGTTTTTCTGTTAAGGTTGGTATAGAACCAACCTGCGTCTTTAATGCTAATAATCATGAAGTATATCAGTCGTATTCTGTAGATAAAGACGGTAAGAAGACTAATTTCCAAGAGAATACATATGATTTTGATATAAAGAATGGTATGTGTAAGTTTGGTCTTTCTATACCAATTGGTGTAAGCTATGAGTATGAAAACGTTGTGTTAGGAGCATTATATCATGTGGGAGTCTTTAAGATTTACAAGGAAGGCGATTCTTCTCGTAGCAGCGTGTTTGAGGTGTCTGTAGGTTATAAATTAAATCTTTAAGACAACGCTAAGACTTTTCTTGTTTATTAAAGAAATGCGATAACCATTTAATATCGTTGTTCGTTGTCTTTCATTTCAGGAAGAAGTGGAAGACAACTAATTAGGGTCTTCAGGATTTTGGAGTGATAAGGTTTGCCACTTATGTTTAGAGTTTGAAGTAATGTCACACGGAGGAACGGAGAGAACGGAGGATTATTAAATACAAAGCTATAGTAGTAACGGAGGCACCGTCGGTGCATAGAGCAACGGAGCTTGTTTGCCAATTCTATTAGCAATTTATATACAAAACGTTTATTCCAAAATATTTAGCAAGAATCTGTACGCTACACCTCCGTCACTCTTTGTGCCCTCGGCACCTCCGTGACATTGCGTTACCTCCGTCCCCTCCGTGACTCTGTGTGCCTTATATGTAAGAGTTTAGTTTATCACTCCATATTTCGGATAAGTCACTAATTATATGAGTAAATTGCTTATAGTGGTTAAGATTTTCAGTAAATAGGGCTGTAAATTAAAAAAAATACCGTAAGTTTGCACATTATAATAAATATGATGAAACGGAACTTTTTAATCACATTATTTCTAATAGTGAGCTTGGGTACTATTGCTCAAGTGAATCATCCTATCTCTGTTCGTAGCGATGAACGGCCGTCAATGGATAAGATTCAAGCGTATATTGATTCACTAAAATCCCTGAAAGATAGTGTGTTTACACGTAAGATGCCGAAAGTTCAACGCGGGCAGAGGCTTCGTCGGAATGATATGCGATTGTTTTTACCACTGACCTATTATGGTAATGTGGCAGAAAGACTGTTTACACGTGATAGAAAGGAAAGTCCAATTCTCTCAGAGTTGATGCACCTTTACTTGACACGTCCAGACCTTGTGGAGGGTACTGATCGTATGGTACAGCAACAGCAGACGAAATTAGATGATATTAAAGCACCAATACATCATGATCCTACATTGGTAGAAAAAGTGGCTGATCGTCCTGTTGAGCCAACAAATGTACCTGTAGATGTTTTGGTAAAGCGTCCTAATTTCTGGACGTTTAGTGGTGATTATGCTCTACAGTTCCTGCAGAATTATGTCTCTGGAAACTGGTATAAAGGTGGCGAAAGCAATTATTCTACTTTGGCTTCATTGGTCATGCAAGCTAATTATAATAATAAGCAGAAAGTGAAGTGGGAGAACCGTTTGGAGTTAAAATATGGTATGCAGAGTAGCCGCTCCGACTCCCTACACAGTTTTAAGAGTACAGAGGACCTGATTCGTCTTACCTCTAAACTCGGTTTGCAGGCAACAAAGCGTTGGTATTATACGGTTCAGTTTATTGGCAATACGCAATTTAGCCATTCTTACCGTTCAAATGATCCAAAGATTTATTCAGCTTTTGCAGCTCCGTTGAACATAAACCTTTCTATCGGTATGGATTACTCGGTAGACTGGATGAACCATCGTTTGAAGGGTAACTTCCACTTGGCACCATTAGCTTATAATATGAAGTATACTCGTATGTTAGAGTTGACGCGTCGTTTGGGTATCAAGGATGGTAATCATTTCCTGCATGACTTCGGTTCTGAGTTTACGGTTGATTTAGAATGGCAGTTGATGGAATCGCTTACTTGGAAGACACGCCTGTATGGCTATTCGACTTATAAGCGTACGGAGTTAGAATGGGAGAATACCTTTACCTTCCACTTCAATCGCTATATATCAAGTCGTGTGTTTATCTATCCTCGTTTTGATGATGGTGTACGTCGTGATGACCATTATGCTTTTTGGCAGTTGAAGGAGTTTGCTTCTATAGGCTTCCAGTATAGTTTCTAATTGAATGATGCAAGTTAAAAGGTATAGAGGCAGTTTCGTGGGTTCTATCATCAATATAACCTTAAACGTAGAGGAAGATGAAAGTAGCGGAGTATCTAAAACTTGAAACGTAAATACTAACCATCCCCTTCTCGTACAGAGAGGGGATAGTGTGTGTTATTATAACTGCATTTCTTTTACTTTTTTTATAATCAATAGACTTTGTGATTCAAGATTTTTATGTACATTTGCATCGTAATCAATATTAATACCGTTTTTATGTAGATTTTATTGAGCGCACATTTGTGAAGGAATCTAATTCTTTTAATAAGTTAATATCAAAAATAATAACAATAAAGACTAATCAATGAAGTATCATCAACGCATGTTTAGAACTTTAAGAAGGTTACCTTCTTTGGTGTTTCTGACAACTTTTATCTTGATGCTTTCGTGGAGTTCTCCTGCTTCTGCACAAGTAGCGGGTAAGAAATTCTCGATTTCGTTTAAGGATAAGAGTGTTGCTCAGATTTTGGATTTCATTTCTACAAAGGGAGACTACAAGATTAATTACTCTGACGATGTTAAGAACGACACGTTGCTTCTTACGATATCGTTTGAGGATGTAGACGAACTGAGTGCTGTGGAAAATCTATTGTCTCACTCATCTTTCGTCTATAATATCGATGGCAAGGTGATTGATGTGTTCAAGATGAAGAACGCAACACAAGGACAATACACTATTCGTGGCACAGTAAAAGACAAAGACGGATTGGGAGTGCCTTTTGCTATTGTGCAAATTAAGGGTACGTCGCAAGGTGTTACCGCTGATATTGACGGTAACTTCTCAATGCCTGTAGAGAAAGAGGAGGGGACGATTACTATCTCCAGCGTGGGCTATGATGCTAAAACGCTAAAGTATCATGCTGGTAAAGCTATGAACGTTATCCTGACTTCTTCAGCTATCGCAATGGGTGAGGTTACAGTTGTTGCCTATGGTAAGCGTAACACACGTGAGCAAGTGGGTGCTGTGGCTTCTGTAAAAGTTGAGGATTTGCAGAAGGCACCAACGGCAAGTATTGAGAATCTCTTGCAGGGTCGTATGGCTGGTGTAGATGTAACTAACCTCTCAGGTTCACCTGGTGGTGGTGGTTCTCGTATTACTATTCGTGGTTTCAGCTCTCTTAATCAGAAGGGTATCAATGATGGATCCCCTCTCTATGTAATTGATGGTATTCCTGTGTCAAGTAGTGCAGGTGATGCAACGGGTGGTATCAACCCATTGTCAGGACTCGATCCTTCAAGTATTGAGTCTGTGCAGGTACTTAAGGATGCTGCATCAGCTTCCCTCTATGGTTCACGTGCTGGTAATGGTGTTATCCTTATTACAACGAAGAAGGGTAAGTCTGGACGTTCTGAAGTGAGTTTTAATTTCTCACAGTCTCTTTCTTGGTTGCCAAGTACACCAATGCAGACCCTTGGTAAGGGTGAACGCGATATTGCTCTCCGTCTTGCTAAGAGCCAAAGAGGTGCACATTATGACTACATGACAGATAAGTTGATTTATCCGGGTTCTTATAAGGATTCATACGGATGGGATGCTGATAATGATGGTGCATACGACTATCTGTGGCGTAATGGTAAGGTGTTGGATTCAGAACGTCGTCTGCCAGGTATTGCGCAAGATTCACTTAATACTTTCTATAACAACAGAACAAACTGGTGGAAGTATGCCTTCCGTGTTGGTAAGGTGACTAAGGCTGATATGTTGTTAGCAGGTGGTACGGATAATATTAGATATATGGTTAATGCTGGTGTCTATGATGAAACTGGTATTATGATTAGTTCTAACTTCCGTCGTTTTAGTTTGTTGAGTAATCTTGATTTCAATCTGTCAACAAAGTTGAGTGCTTTCACACGTATTAATCTTACATATGCTACGCAGAAAGCTGGAGCAGATGGAGGTCGTGTGCAGGGATTGACATTCGATCCGAAACGTACATCGACTCTCTTGCCGGGTAAGGGTAGTACTGCTGAGCAAGTGGCATTGAGGCAATTGAAGGATATTGATAAGACCAACTCAAACTATAATGTTCGTTTGAGTGTTGGTTTGAACTATAACATCTTGAAGGGTCTGAAGTTCTCTTCTACTTATTCGCTTGACCATTACTTCACACGTGTATACACGTTCACACCTGATTATCTGAAGTATGATAAGAAGTCTGAGGTTCAGGCTTCCAATATTGCAATGACGAATATCCAGACAGAGAATATTCTTACTTATAACTTGGCATTACCAAGTGAGCATAAGTTGGAGTTGATGACTGGTATGACATATAACTATGACCTGTTGCAGAACTTAAGCGGTACTGCAAAGGGCGGTCCTACCAACTCTATTAAGTATGCAGGTGAGGGATGGCCTTCACTCTTTAATGATGGTGGAACAGTAAGAGCAGCACAGAGCTTCCTCACTAACCAGCAGGAACAGTCATTGCTCAGTTTCTTAGGTCGTGCAGCTTATAGCTATAAGAAGCGTTACATGGCAGAGCTTTCTATCCGTGCAGATGGATCAAGTGTGTTCGGTAAGGACGTACGTTGGGGTACCTTCCCTTCTGTTGGTCTTGGTTGGGCATTCAGTGAAGAGCACTTCATGAAGAAGTTCTGGTGGTTAAGCTTCGGTAAACTTCGTGCTTCTTGGGGTAAGTCTGGACAGAAGTTCCAGGAGCCTTATTTGGCATTGGGTGTGATGGAGGAGAGTAACATCTTTAACGGTTCGTTAGGTCTTATCCCGCAATCTATGGCTAATAAGAAGTTGACTTGGGAGGAGAGTGACCAGTATGACCTCGGTCTTGACTTGCAGATGTTGGATTATCGTTTGAAACTCAAGCTCGATTATTACTATAAGTATTCAAGCAAACTGTTGATGCAATCTTATCTTCCAGGTAATGTCTTCCTTGCTACAAATATGTGGGATAATGCATCTGCTATCTCTAACGAAGGTATCGAGTTCGAGGCTCAGTATGATGTTATCCGCAAGAAGAATTGGAACTGGAGCGTAGGCTTCAACCTTTCTCATAATAAGAACATGCTGCGTAAGACATACAATGGCGAAGACCTTAATGATAAAGTCTTAGGTCGTCCAGTCTATGGTATCTATACTTTCAAGGATGAGGGAATCGTTCAGAAGGAAGAGGATATCCCAATGTATCTTAATGCATCAGGTAAGCAGATTCCACTTTACTTCCAATCAATCAATAATCCATTGCGTGTGGGCGGAAGAAAGATTAAGGACCAGAACTATGATGGTGTGATCGATGATAAGGACCTCTATTATGCTGGTAGCACACTTCCTGCAGTTTATGGTGGTTTGAATAGCCACTTGGAATGGAAGGGATTGAGCTTTGATGTACTCTTCAGCTATACCATTAGCCGTAAGGTTATGAATATGTATAAGAACAGTGCCTTCACCTTTACAAAGGACTTCGGTGTAATCATGAACTACTTCCATGCTGGTGACTTCTGGACAACAAGCAACAGAGATGCGAAGTATCCATCACTTGAGTTTGCTGATAAGGATTATGTAGGTCAGTTTGACGGTAATGTAGACTCTAACATCGAGAACATTAGTTTCTTACGTCTCAAGCAGTTGGTTATTGGTTATCAGATACCTAAGAACTGGTTGAAGGGTTCTTTCATCAAAGATGCTAATGTTTACCTCAGCGGAGAGAATTTGTTCTTGCTTACCAATTACTCAGGAGTAGACCCAGAAATTATTAATCCTTATTCTGGTAAGGACGATGGAACACAGTATCCATTGAATAGAAAGGTTACTTTGGGTCTCAACTTAAAATTCTAACAGAAATGAAGAAGATTATAATGCTCTCAATATGTGGTTGTCTTCTGTCCTCTTGCAGCCTTGACTTGCAGCCTGAGAACGGATTGACTTATAGCAACTCGTTTAATAAGGAGAAAGAGCTGAATGCAACAACCACTTCTATTCTATATTATATCAACACTGTTGTAGGTAATAATTACGTTCTTTCAACAGCTGGTATGAAGGCTGACGAGATTCTTGATGGCAAGCAGTTACGCGAGTGGAATCCACGAACAGTAATAAAAAGTGAGTATTCATGGAAGGGTCTTTACGACATTATCTTTGAATCAAATCTATTGCTTGATAATATAGATAAGACAAAAGGCTTGGCTGAAGATCGTCGGAAGTATCATGTAGGGCAAGCTGAATTCGCTCTTGGATTGTCTTATTTCCTTTTGGCACAACGTTATGGTGAGGCAATCATCACTGATAATTCTTCAGAGATAAAGCCTTACTCTCTCTCTTCACAGAGTGATGTGCTTAATGCTGCAATAGAACATGCAAAGAAAGCATTGGATATTTTGCCTACATGGGATAAGTTGACAGACTTGAATGGTGTTTCTATCACTAATCGTCAGACTGCTTCAAAGGGTACTGCTGCAGCCTTACTCGCACAGATTTATGCGTGGAAGGGTAGTGTGACAGAACTTTATAAGTTGCAGGGTAATGCGCAAGAAGATTATCAGAAGTCTATCGATTACTCAACACAGGTTATCGATGGTCAGGTCGGTAATTATCAGCTTTGCTCTTCACCAGAGGAACTCTGTACGTATCTGTCTAATGAGAAGTCTCCTAATCCAGAGGCAATCTTCAGCTTGTACTTTGATAAGACGCGCTCAGAGAATGTAGTTTCTCCTAATGAGGTGGCACAGAACTTTGTGAGCTGGCCTGTAAGAGAGGACCAAACATTAGCTGATTTACCATCAAGTAGTACCTATCAGCTTTATACTTCAACAATAGAAAGATTGTTTCCTGATGCTACTGACCAGCGTCTACAGGCATTTTTCTATCAGTGGGGTACCTCACATGAGGTAGATGGAACTGATTACGCTATTATGTATAAGTTCAGAAAAGCAATTATGGATGCCGATCAGTATTCTGCAAGTGGTAAGACTTACCGTACGGTAGATGCTGACTATGTTTACTGGCGTCTTGCTGATTTCTATCTCTTGAGAGCAGAGTGCTATCAAAAGTTAGGTAATGAAGCAAAGGCTATCGCTGATCTTAATGTGATTCGTTCACGTGCTGGTGCGCTTTCTTATCCTTCAACCTATGATACAGAGGGACTGAAGAAGGCTATCTTCCTTGAAAGAGAAAAGGAGTTTATCGGTGAGAATGATGCACGATATGCAGATGTTATCCGTAATGGCTATGTGAAAGAAGAGTTACAGGGTAAGTTCCGCTTGTTGACTAATCAGGATATTCAAGGTGGTGCACTCTTCCTTCCACTTCCAAAGGATGCATGGCAGGATAAGGATGGGCACATCATTAATACATTGTTGCGCCAGAAACCTTATTGGCAGGCTTATAATTAATGATGGATAAGGATTGTACAAATCAAAAAGTGTTCGATATAATGAAAAAGATTATATATATAATAACAATGTGTCTGACAATGGGAGTCTTCTCCAGTTGTACTCAGTATAACTTTGACGACACTGGGCTTGCTAATGGAAAGCATGATATGACGATGTGGGAATACTTCAAAGGGGACAGCTATAATTGGGATTCCCTTCGTGTAATGGCAGAACGTGCCGACTTAGTGTCGCTCTTCCAAGGTACAAGTCAGTACGGAAAGAACTTCACATTCTTTGGTCCTACGAATCATAGTATTCGTCGTTATCTCTATGATAATCATATGGAGAGAGTGTCGGATATCCCAGTTGCTGACTGCAAGAAGTTTATCTTGAATAGTGTTTTGCCTAACAAGCGAGTGATGCTTGATGATTTTAAGGAAGGTGTTAAATCTTCTGATGCATCAACACCTATTGGTAAGGGAGGTGAGACAGTAGAGATGGCTTCTGGTAAGCAGTTGTGGATTTATACTTTCCACGAGTCTTACAACGGTGTGCCAGCCGCTGGCCCTTTACGTATCCACTTGGTTTCCCCAACGACCACCAAGACTTCTGACGTTGCTTCATGTAATATTGAAACAAACACAGGAGTGGTTCACTCACTTGTTTATGACTTCAACTTAACCGACTTTTAAAAATGAAAAAGATGAAGAAAGGAATCGCATTGCTATGCCTTATGGCCCTTACAATAGGTTTTATGGTATCATGTAGCAAAATGGATGTAGGCTATCTGAGAACAACTGGAGCATCTTTTACTCCCGATTCTCTTAATGCCTTCCATAACGTCGATGCAACGAGTGAGCGTGGTATCAATAAGTTACCATTCGTTTCAACACGTATCCAAGGTGTTGCAGGAACCAACCCTATCAATTATGAGTTGTTTGGGGTTAAGGCTGACAATCAGGAACAAGCACAGTTGTTTATGAAACTCTATAAGGAGGGTAAGATTTCTGTTACTGGTGGTCTGATTGTTGTCACACAAGAAGCTACGCAACAGTTGGCAAACGGCAGATATCGTCTCTCTCTTAAGGTGTATAATCAAGACCATGAGGTAGTCTTGGAAGACATCTTTAAGGTGGTAGTAACAGATGATGAACTGCCTGTCGAGTAATTTCGATAAAGGTATATTGTAGATGTATATACTACGTTCAGCATTGACTTTAAGCGTATTCCTCTCATGTATTAAAAAGATAGATATGAATAAAATCAATGCTGTAAGTAGGATACAGTTTAATGAATAGATTGAATAAAATAATCCATTAAAAACAGATTAAATATGAAAAGAAGAAGATATATCTTACTGCTTGTATCTCTTTTGATGATGGTAGTACAGCTTCGTGCACAGCAGGGTATGGAAGCAGCAAATGGTATTAAGTTCTTTAAGGGAACTTTCAGTGAAGCTTTGGTAAAAGCTAAGCAAGAGAATAAAATTCTGTTTGTTGACTTCTACGCAGTGTGGTGTGTTCCTTGTAAGAAGATGGCAAAGACAGTTTTCACACAAGAGGAAGTTGGAAAGTATTTCAATGAACACTTTATCAGTCTGCAGTTAGATGCAGAGAAGGGTGAGAATGTTGATATCGCTAAGAACTATAAGGTAGCAGCATATCCAACAGTAGCTTTCATTGCACCAGATGGTAAGGCCTTGTCTGTGAATACAGGTGCGATGGATAAGGATGAACTCATGGAGGCTGCTAAGATTGCAGCAGGTGAGAGTGTAAGTTTTGAGGAACTTTACAATAAGTACAAGGCTGATAACAACGACCTTGACGTTCAGCAGCAACTTCTTCTCAAGGCACCATCTTTCTTGCAGGCGCAGGAGGGTATGGATGCAGATAAGTGGGTAACACGTTTGCAGAAACTTTATAAGAACTATGTAGCTGCTAAGGCACCATTGAAGCTTATCAATGAGAATGACTATCGTATCATTCTAACATTGGAGGGTGATGAAGATAAGGAGCACAAGCAGTATATGATTGACCTTATGAACGACCACCTTGATGACTGGATGAAGAAACTTGGTAAGGCACCTGCCTACTACATTGTTGAGGCTAACGACATCTTTGCCGAGGATATGGCAAAAGATGGCAACGTAAAGTATAAAGACTATGTAGAGAAAGTTAAGAACCAGTATGCAAAGGCATACGAGGTTGTTGGCTTGACAGGTATTACTCCATACGAGAAGGCAAAGCTCTACTTCGATGCTCTTTTCAACTTGTATAAGAACAAGAATGTGAATGGCTATGTGAAAGCTATGGAGACCTATTTTGGCAAGATGGAGAACAACCTCCGTTCAGCCGACTATGGTAAGGCAGCACAGAACCTCTATATGGCAGCAGGCAAGAGTCTGAAGGCTAAGGATCATGAGGTAGCTATCAAGTGGGCTGAGAAAGCTTTGTCACAGGAAGATGCTGTGATGGACCGTGTCAACTATATGGTAATGATAGGTGACTCTTATCGTGAATTGAAGAACTATACCAAGGCACGTGAATACTATAACCAGGCATTTGCTGAGACACTCCGTTTAGAGAATATGGAGATGCCACAGGCTATGTTGCAGGGTGCAATCAAGCAGAAGCTCTCTACGCTCGAACTCCTTGAAAAGTAAACAATGACTATGTTCAAGAATATCATTAAATGCCTATCGAGCGTGCCAGTGGCACTGCTCATAGGCTTTTTGTTTTCCCCCCTTAGTTCTGCCAATGCGCAGATGAATGGATTGCGAAAGGGAAAACTGGCAAATGGGCTTACTTATTATATCTATAATGATGGTTCTGCTACTGGTGAAGCACAATACTACCTCTACCAAAATGTAGGTGCTATCTTGGAGAATGATGAGGAAATGGGATTGGCGCACGTGTTGGAGCATTTGGCTTTTAATACGACAGACCACTTCCCTAATGGTGTGATGAACTTCCTTCGCAGTAACAATCTCAATGACTTTGAGGCTTTTACAGGTGTTGATGATACGCGTTATGCGGTTCATAACGTACCAACCAATGATGCGAAGCTAAATGAGAATATGCTTTGGGTGCTCCGTGACTGGTGCCATGGCGTCAAGATGACCCCTAAAGACATTGAAAAGGAACGTGGTATTATCCTTGAGGAATGGCGTCATCGTTCGGGAGTAGACCGTCGTCTGACAGATGCCATTGCCCCTGTTGTTTATAATCATGCTGGTTATGCTACTCATAATGTGATTGGTTCACAGAAGATATTGGAGACCTTCCAGCAGAAGCAAGTAAAGCAGTTTTATGATAAGTGGTACCGTCCTAATATGCAGTTTATTGCTGTTATCGGTGATGTTGATGTCGACCAGATGGAAAAGAATATCCAAATAGTTTTCAAGACATTGCCAGCTAAGCAAGCCTCTGCTGTAAATTCACAGACAAGACAGATTCCTGACAATACCACACCGCTCTATATGCGTTTCATTGATCCAGAGAACAAGAGTGCTTCTTTTGGTCTTTATCAACGTTATGAGGTGAAGGGCAACGCTCCAGAAGAGGACCGAGTACGTCAGTTTATCTTCACTAAGTTCTTCAACACATTGGCTCCAAAGCGTTTTGTGATGTTGAAGAATGCTGATAAGGAGAGTTATATTGCCGCTGAGGTGAGTCTATCTCCTTTGGTAAGAAACTATTATCAGATGGCATGGGACATGGTTCCCTATCAGGGTAATGAACAGAAGGCGCTTCAGCAGATGTTAGCTGTACGTGATAACTTGCGCGACCAAGGCTTTACTGCTGCTGAGTTCAATGCTGAGAAGGAGAAGATGTACAATGGAATGAAGGATGTCCTCGAAGCTAAAGGACTGGGTACACCAGACAATGCTTTGATGCTTTTCCGTCAGAACTTCCTCTATGATATTCCTGTACAAGACTTCCGCGGACAGATTAACCGTAACCTCGAAACTTTGGTTGAGTTAGAGGTTGAAGACATGAATGCTTGGATGAAGTCATTGCTTAATGACAATAACCTTGCTTTTGTCACTTATTCTAAGTCGCAGAGTGAGATGAATATCACTGAGAATGATCTTATGGCTGCATTGAAGGCAAAGAGCTCATTCAGCGATATGGCTCGCGCTGATGGTATGAAGCCTATCAGTCAGTTGATTGACTTCCCTCTGACAGGAGGAAAGATTGTTTCTGAAAAGCAGTTGAAGACTTTGCAGGCAAAGGAGTGGACACTCTCTAATGGTGCAAAAGTTCTTTATCGTAACGTTCCGGAGCTGAGTGGTCAGTTCCTTTTTGCTGGTTCTGCAGAAGGGGGTAAGTCAATTGTCCCAGCACAGGAACTTGCCAACTATAATGCAATGCGTTCACTCTTGATGCAGTCAGGTGTATATAATTACAACCGAAATCAGTTGGCGCAGTGGCTACAGGGTAAGAATATCAATCTCTCCCTCTCATTGGAAGACTACAGTGATGGTATCGGTGGTAATGCACCTGTTGACAAGGCTGACGATTTCTTCAGCTATCTGTATTTGATTCTGTCACGTCAGAACTTCTCAAAGTCTGCCTTTGATAAGTATGTCCAGCGTAACTTCTACGTTTATGAGAATCGTGCAACAACAGGTATGGCTGCCGTACAGGATTCTATCCAGCAGTTACTCTATCCTGTTAGTGCGATGAATCCACGTCAGGATGAGGCTTTCTTTAAGTCAGTTCAGTTTGATAAGTTGCAGGAACAGTTCCAGGCACACCTTGGTGATGTATCACGTTTCACCTATTGTCTTATTGGTGATATTCCAGAAGCAAAGGCTAAAGAGTTGGTGCTTCGCTATATTGGTTCTCTCAAGGGTGAAGGTAAGCCTGTGAAGACAGCTATCCAGCCAATGGACTTCTCTTCATCTACGCCAGTCATTAAGCGTACTTTTGAGACCGAAACAGAAGGTGGTATGGCAGAGATTGAGATTTCATTTGCCAATAAGCAGAAACTTTCTGAGCGTGAGCAAGCTGCTTTGGAAGTGATGCGTGGACTTTTGGAGCGTCGTTATTTTGATGTATTGCGTGAGAAAGAACACCTTACTTATACCGTAGGTGTACAGAGTAACTATACTTCACAGCCAGTAGCTGGCGAGAGCCTTAACATTCATCTTTCTACTGCGAAAGAGAATGCTGACAAAGCTGTTAGCCTTGTTTATAGTATTCTTGATGATGTGAAGGCTGGCCGTTTCACTGCTGATGAGTTCAAGGCTGCAATGGTACCTTTGGCTGTTGATGAGGAACAATCAGGTGCAGCATCACAGTCAAACAGTGACCCATCAGTTTGGATGGCTTTATTGAACATCTATGCTGAGACGGGCAACGAGCTATCTCCAAATGATAATGCCGCTTCCGCACCAGTATTCAAGACCCTCACACCACAAGATATCACTGCTGTAGCTATGAAAGTGATGACAAATGCTAAGCAGCGTGAGATTATTGTTAAGCCTGCTGCGCAGGAAGGTAAGCATACCTTTAAGTAATTAATGGTAAGTAAATATAAAAAAACAGAGGTGTACCAAGAGTGCACCTCTGTTTTTTTGACTTTGTACAAGATGTACTGAGACCATTAATGGTCTATTCTATTATATTGCTGTCCGATAAAACCTCCATATACTGCAATATCCTCTCTCAATCCTGCTGAAATAGGCATGATTAGTTCTAATTTCAAATTCCAAGCCCCCTAGAATAATGACAACTCTTCTGGTGGGGCTTTTACTTGGGTAATCAATCTATCCCAGTCTCTATGTGGCTGCTCAAAGAAACTTTGTATTGCGACATAACTCATAAGTAAAATTCTTATCATTGTTGCCAAGCCTGAGAAGCTCCAAGGTCTCTTTATTTTGTTCTTCACTAGGGTTATAAGCAGATTGGCTATAAGCGTAATCCATATTTGTATTTTTATAGCATTCGCACTCTCTCCATAGAAGTATCTTAGCGGGAAATTCTGTTTTATTTGTTTAAATAAGGTTTCTATTTGCCATCGTCTCTTATAGATAGCTATAATATCTTCTACCGACATCTGAAAATCATTGGTCAGCAGTGATATGAATCTGATTTTCCCTTTCTTGGTCTTATCCTGATATGTGATTTTTCTTGCTTTATGGTAAATATCTTTTTCCTTTGTATGCTTATGGAAGAGAATGGTTTCTACGCGTACAACTCCATAATCTGTAGTCATCTGGTAATCCGTATCAGCAATCCTTTCAAAGCTAAGATTATTTTTCATCTTAGTTACATATATAACGCCTCTTTGAGTCAGTTCAGAGAACTTTTCATAGTTTATATAGGCTCTGTCAAAAGCAATCAGTTCCTCATTGGCGTATCGTTCTGGGATAAGTGCAAATTGATCATGACTAGCTGCAGATGTGAACTTGATATCGCTTGGAACATTCTCATTGGCAAATATCTCTGTATGTACTTTTATTCCACCCTTCTTCTTACCAGTTTTGGGATTACGTCCTACTCCTTTAAAGACCAGGTTAGAAAACAGACTGATTGTCGTAGAATCTATTATCTTTAGATTCTTCAGCCATTTGGGCTGTCCACAATTTCGGCTGTCCGAGTAAAGTTCATGGCGATATTTCTCATATAAGTTCATATAGATCGAACCGAATATCTCGGAATCTCGGCGTTTGTTTGCATCTGACAAGGTACTTCGACAAGGAAAATGCTTTAAACCAAGATGATTAAAGCGATTAACATTAGCAAAGAGAGAGGCCTTTATCTCACGCAGAGAGTCTAAACGCATCATTACTGCATAAAGCATGACGACAAGATGATGCCATGCATCAAACTTCTTTATATAGTGTTCACCTCCCTGAGCTTGGCTCAGAGAGAGAATTTTATCACGATTAAAATAGTTTAACAGTTGAACATATAGTGGCTGTCCGATAAAATGTGTACTTTTGTTCATCTTATTTCATTGTTTTATTTTGACAACTACAAAGGAAATAAGAAGGGCTGAATGTGCAAAACAATCAGCCCGTTTTTTTTATTATTCTGAATTAAAAAGATATGAACGCAAAAAAAGTTTTATCGGACACCAATAATTCTATTATTATCCTCCGATACAGAAAACCTTTTCACCTTTCTACTTAAAAAACGCAGGTAGGAGTTTGAAAAATCATTACATGTTTCCAAACAAAAGCTCTATAGATAACGGTAAAAAGATGTCAAAAAGGTGTGTTTGTAACTTACAGGTAGTCAGTTAGTTGTAAAGTAATGTAGCGAGCGGTGCCTAATTGGACTTCAAAAGGGCGTTAGTTAGCCCTCAAAAGGGCACCTATTGCAAGTCAATTAGGCGTCTTTTAGAAGCCAAAAGGGCATGTCTTGGATTTGAACTATACGAAAATAGTTTACAAATATCGCTTTGTAAGGGAGATAGATTGATTGTAGAAGACGAATAGGCATAGTAACAGGAATTACTTTCTCTTGTGTCCAGCACTCCCCTCTCTCTTGGAGAGGGGTTGGGGGAGAGGTTTTTAATAATCCTCCTTATATTTATCTGTCTCAATATAGATATAAATTTTGTAGTCTGGGAAGGCTGCCCGCATATTCTTCTCAATGTCATTAACCAACTGAGGAACTTGTGCTTCGTATTCGCTTTTAATATCAATCTTTGCAGTGACAAGAATGTCTGTAGGACCGAGATGAATGGTCTTGACGTTGATGAGGCGGTCGATTTCTGTTCTGTTGAATGTCTCTTTGATACGTGTCAGGTCCTTCTGTGTGACACTCTCACCAATAAGTAGACTGTAGAATTCACGTGAGAGGAAAAGAGCTGCTGCACAGAGGAGTACACCAATCAGTACACCCGATAGGGCATCATAGAATGGATTACCTGTGAGGTGGGTCAGAAGTGTACCTCCTAAGGCTATCAGTAGACCAACGACAGCACAACTATCTTCTGCAAAGATGATGAGAATTTCGCTGTGACGGCTCTCTCGTAGGAAACGATAAAGTGAAAGATTGTCCTTATTCAGTTCCTTAATCTCCTTGAAGGCAACCCTTAGACTGACAGTTTCTACTAAGAGTCCGAAGGCCAGAATACCAATGACGAGCCATGTGTTCTCCAAGCTGTGTTCTGGGTGAAATAACTTCTCTGCTGCTTCCATGATACCTAATGCACCACCAGCGAAGAATAGCATCATTGCAACAACCAAGCTATAGAAATACTTAGCACGTGCCTGTCCGAATGGATGTTTATCTGATATCTTCGCTGTTGACTGTCGGTTGCCTACTAACAGTAGTATTTCATTGCCACAATCTACGATACTATGGATAGACTCATTCAACATTGCAGCTGAGCCAGACACAGCAAAACCAACAAACTTTGATATCGCTACCAAGATGTTTGCACCTAAGGCAGCGATAACACTCATCATTCCTTCACTTTTCTTTTCCTTTTCCATATCCTGTTTTAAACTTTTTGATATTGGTATATATTTACCAGATGTATTCTGTAACGTACTTACTATTTTCCTCTTTGTTATTTTTATTTAGTGTTGTCACCACTTCTTCAATGCGGGTGGGACGTCCTTCCTTATCATACTCCGTTGTCAGTTGCGACTTGAAATTGAAGTCTTTATCTTTTGAACTAAAGCTATAGCTGCTAATATCTCCTTTCGGAATAACACCCATATAGCCCAAGGTGATGAAGGGGATGGGTATTCTTATACCACTACCAAACATCCAAAAGTAATAGAGGTTATGGTAGTTCGTTTTCTCTCCAGTATCTCTGTATGTGATATTTAATGATTTGTCAGGTAATATCTTCTCTCCCTTCCATTGGAGGATGTTGGTTTGTCTCCCACAGAGTGTGTTAGGTGTGTCACGACAAACGAGTCTTCGCTTATTGTCGTAGGTGTATGTATAATAGCCGGGAGTGTTATTCGCTTCTACGATAAGTCCGTTCTTAACTATATAATAGCCATCAAGGAGTTCGTCTAACTGGTCTTTAATATGCGTCTTATGAATGTGAATGGTATCACCAGCATAGGAGTAAGTGTAATCATCCAAGCTGTCTGTACCCACACGCTCTATGATGAGCTGCCCTTTTTGGTTACAATAATAGGTGATAGTGTCCTTACTCCTCTCCGCTTTCGATGTTACGTCTTTGATAATCGTCAGATAACGATGCAGTTGTTCTCCGTGATAAGTTATCTCTTCTGCTATTCCAGAAGGGACAGACGAACATGAGAAAAACAAACTAACAACTATGATAGCTAATAAGAGCAGTCTGATGTCTTTGTATAAGTCTTTCTTCATTTGTTCTTGATGGTTAAGGAGTTTGTTTATATATGCGGAGTTCTGCAATGTTGAATAGGAGATAGTGAGTAGCAGTAAGGGACAAATACTTCTCTTTTAGAGGGAAAACGAGCTTGTTCAAGTCTTGTTCTTCGTACAGTTAGCCTTACTTCTTCGCAGCCTTCTGTGCCTCTTTCACCATCTTTAGACGTTCCTCGTAGATGGGGCGCCACTTGTTGATCATTGCTTGAAGGTCTTTACTTCTCTGCTCCAATTCACGGTATTCGTCTGTATCTGTTTCGTTGTTCTGACTCTTCATTAGCATCTGTTGCAGCATTAGTTTCTGTTGTTCATCAGCCTTTTGAAGCTGTGCACCAAGCTTTTCAAGATTCTCCATAAACGCTAATGCACGGTCAATATGATTTTCTTTTTCCATCTTTTGACTATCTTTTAATGTCTTTTTTCTGCGTACAAAGTTACAGAAAAAGTTCAGTATCACCACTGCTTCCAAATTATTTTCACGAAGAAAAGAATTTCTTTTCATGAAAAAAAATATTTTTCTTCACGTAAATAAATTTTTCTTTTCATGAAAATAATTCGCAGTTGGTTGTTTTCTTTGTAATCTTCGTGTGTAAGACGGGATTTTATAGTATCTTTGCAAGTAGATAAAAGAACACATTTAGATGGAAAAGAAGAAACAGATAGATTGCTTTCTACCGTATAGCACAACTGCAATGATGGAGTCACTTGCTGCGCAGTTGTACGAGTTAGGTGTGGTAAAGAATATATATACGTTAGCTGCAGATGTCCTACCTACAGAGGCATTGCCTCTGTACACCCATCAGCTGCAGACAGGTGGTTTGCTTTCCCTTGCTACTATGCGCCTTATAGCGACTACAGCAACAGCCGATTATGCCCTGCTTTATTTGAAGCAAGGACCTATCACGTTAGGTTATCATGCGCTTGAGCGTATGCTGCAAGTAGCTGAGGAAACTGGTGCGGGAATGGTTTATGCTGACCATTACTCTGTGAAAGTTGGCAAGACGGTGAGGCATCCTGTTACAGCCTATCAGTTGGGCAGCATCCGTGATGACTTTGATTTTGGTTCTGTCGTACTTCTCAAGACTGGGTATCTGAAGGAGTATGCAACAAGAGAGGTGGAAAAGGACTATCAGTTTGCTGGTTGGTACGACCTTCGTCTATTCTTAAGTCGTAAGGGAGAACTCTTCCATCTGAATGAATATCTCTATACGGAGGAGGAAGACGACCTACGTGCAAGTGGCGAGAAGCAGTTTGATTATGTGAATCCACGCAACCGTGAGGTACAGATTGAGATGGAGCAGGTGGCTACAGCACATCTCTCTGCTATCAATGCCTTGGTAGATACAACGCAATATGCACAGCCAGACTTCTCTGCTGAGGCTTTCCCTGTGGAGGTGTCGGTGGTGATTCCTGTCTTTAATCGTGAGAAGACAGTACGCGATGCGGTTGTATCAGCACTCTCACAGAAGACAGACTTCCCTTTTAATGTCATCGTTGTCGACAACCATTCGACAGACGGAACGACGGAGATTCTCTCTACTTTGGCTGCTGATGAGCGTCTTGTGCATCTTATTCCTACACGCACAGACCTCGGTATAGGTGGCTGTTGGAACTATGCTATCAATGATGCGCATTGCGGTCGCTTTGCTGTTCAGTTGGATAGTGATGATCTTTATTCCTCAGAAAATACTTTGCAGACCATTGTCGATGCTTTCCACGAACAGAAAGCAGCGATGATAGTAGGCTCTTATCGTATGTGTGACTTTGATCTTAACACCCTTCCACCAGGTTTGATTAGCCATAATGAGTGGACGGAAGATAATGGTTGCAACAACGCCCTACGTATTAATGGGCTCGGTGCACCACGTGCTTTCTTCACTCCTTTGGTTCGTCAGCATCAATTCCCTAATACAAGTTATGGCGAAGACTATGCTATGGGCTTGGCTTTCAGTCGTCGTTTCCGTATCGGACGAATCTATGATGAACTTTATCTCTGCCGTCGTTGGGGTGGAAACAGTGATGCCGTACTGAGCATTGATAAGGTTAATGCCAACAATCATTATAAAGATCAGCTGCGTACAGTTGAGATTTTAGCACGTCAGAAACAGAATCAAGATAGAGAGAAAGGGCTAACTGATTTTTTTCATAACCAGCTGAACCAATGGAAAGACGTTGCAAAACGTTTTGAAGAGTTGAAGGGTGTGCAGACGCGTGAGGTGGGTTCAGCCCTTGCGCAATTCAATCCTGCACGCTTGGTGAGTACAGGTGCGAAGATTGATAAGGCTACACTGGCTAAGCGTCCTTGCTTCCTTTGTGAGAAGAATCGTCCAAAAGAACAGATTGTTCTGCCTTTTGGAAACGACTTCGATATCCTTGTCAATCCTTTCCCAATCCTTCCAGTACATTTTACGATACCTTCTCGTCATCATCAACAGCAGGCAATAGCGGATAATTACGTACAGATACATCGCTTGCTAAGAGCTTATCCGCAGCTGATGGTATTCTATAATGGACCGAAGTGTGGGGCGAGTGCACCTGATCATCTCCACTTTCAGGCAGGAACAAGTGGTATTCTCCCTTTACAACGTGACTGGCAGTGGCTTTATGCGACCTCTGTTCCGCTCTTAAAACTGAATGATGTGGAGGGAATCTACGAGATAAAAGACTATATCTGTCCCGTTTTAGCTATCGTGAGTCATACAGAGAAGCACGATGTTGAGCTCTTCAGCCGTTTATATGAGGCACTTCCAATGAAGGAAGATGAAACTGAGCCGATGATGAATATCGTGGCTTGGCGCAGTGGGGAGGCATTTATTTCAGTTGTATTCCCACGTGAAAAGCATCGTCCTGATTGTTATTCTGCTGACGGAGAGGCACAGTGTCTGGTTAGTCCAGGTAGCTTGGATATGGCAGGGTTGATGATATTGCCTCGTCAGATCGACTTCGAAGGGATGACAGCAGAGCGTGCTAAGGACGTTTTACAAGAGGTTTCACTGTCAGATGAGGCAATGAATGAAGTCGTGAAGCGTCTTCGCAATAAGGCAGTTGACCTCGCTTTCGATGATTGGAAGTACGAACCGATTGTCTCAGTAGGTATCGTTAGCGGCGACGAAATACGTTTCCAGCTGAATGGTACTTATACAATAGGAAACAAAGAGGTGACTGGTAAGCAGATTGTAAAGTCCAAAGATGGACAGATTCTGTGGAATTCTACGGTCTATCAAGAACTTTGCTTCACCCCGCAAAATGATGATATATCCTTTACTTTAGAGGATGTTACTATCGGAGTAGACTTCCATTGGGAGCGCAAAGAGGCACAAACCTTCCTCGGAAAGCTACGTTTTGTTGTCGATGGAGATAAGCTCTGGGCTATTAATGAACTACCTGTAGAACGTTATTTAGCAAGTGTTATCTCAAGTGAGATGAGTGCTACCTCTTCATTAGAGCTTTTGAAGGCACATGCTGTAATCTCTCGCAGTTGGCTTTTGGTACAGATGAGAAGACGAAAAGCTATCGAAATGGGTGTTCAGACAGCATCTGCACCTGTAAAAGTGTCGGATGAAGAAGGTGTGGTTTGGTATGATAGTGATGCTCACACACTGTTTGATGTCTGCGCAGACGACCATTGTCAACGCTATCAGGGTATTACAAAAGCAACAAGTCCGCATGTTGAAGAGGCTATTAAGGCTACACGTGGTCAGTTGTTGATGAATGGTAAGGGAATATGTGATGCCCGTTTCAGTAAGTGCTGTGGTGGTGTTTCAGAAGAGTATGAGTACTGTTGGGACAATAACCATAAGCCTTATTTACTCTCGATAGTGGATAATGCACCTTTAGGAACAGCTCCTACAATTGACCTCACGGATGAGGCGGTGGCGAGGGAGTGGATTCTTTCTTCGCCAGAGGCGTTCTGTAACACAAAAGATGCGACAGTCTTGGGTCAGGTACTTAATAACTATGACCAAGAAACACAAGACTTTTATCGCTGGACAGTAGACTTCACGCAGTCAGAACTTGCTGAACTAATCCGTCGTAAGAGTGGTCTTGATTTCGGAGAGATTATTGACCTCCAACCTTTAGAGCGCGGTAAGAGTGGTCGTATTACGCGTTTGAAGATTGTAGGAACGAAGCTCACACGTATTATCGGTAAGGAATTAGAGATAAGACGCACGTTAAGTG
The DNA here is from genome assembly GCF_013267595.1 of Prevotella melaninogenica. Taxonomy (NCBI): domain Bacteria; kingdom Pseudomonadati; phylum Bacteroidota; class Bacteroidia; order Bacteroidales; family Prevotellaceae; genus Prevotella; species Prevotella melaninogenica. Next base: position 398,002 of record NZ_CP054011.1, read on the forward strand.
AGAGTCATCTCTACAGTTCTGCTTTCGTGGTAGAACGTAGTGAGATTGTGAATGACATCCCACAGCACTTCCGTCTTGTTGGTGCAGGGTGGGGACATGGTGTTGGTTTGTGTCAGATTGGTGCTGCTGTGATGGGCGAGAAAGGCTATCAATATGACGAAATCCTCCATCATTATTATCAGACAGCAGCTATTGAAGCACAATACAAATAAAGCATACGAAGATGCACGAGGAACAGAAGATAATCAATGGAATTCCTATTGTAGACCAGTGGCGTAGCTATTGGCTCTGGCTTCCTACGCTCTATTTGACACGTGGACTACCGTATGTTATCTTGTTGATGACTTCATTAGTCTATTTCAACAGAATGGGCTTGTCGAATGGTTCTATCACACTGACGACATCGTGGTTAATACTGCCCTTTATCCTCCGACCTTTGTTAGGTAGATTGGTCGTTGGCTATTGGAGTAAGTATGCATGGGTAATTCTGACAGAGTTTGTTATGGCACTGAGTCTTGGTGGATTGGCGTTTATGGCATCATCTGTTGATTGGTTTGAGTGGACAGTCTTCTTCTTAATGATAATCGCAACGATGGCTGCCTTACATGATGTGGCTATCGAAAGACTGTATAAGCGTGAAACGGTCTTGCATAATCGTCCTGCTTTTATTGGTACGCGTGCCATTTCTTATATGCTTTCTATCATCGTGGGAATGGCTATCCCTGTTACAATAGCAGGAAACTTAGAGGTCATTTATAGGACGGTAGCCCCTTCATGGGCAACTATTTTTAGAGTTCTGTCAGTCTTATTGACCTGTTTGATGCTACTTCATGCTATCATACTTCCCAAAGATAATATTCATGCGAACCTCCCTATATGGACAGGGGTGACACGTCAATGGTGGCATGATGTCAAGGCTGCCTTTGTCCGCCATCCTCATTATGTGGCAAACTTGTGTTTCCTTTTTGCCTTTCTCATACCCGAAGGGATGTTTTTTAGAATAGCACCACTCTTTTTGATAGACCCAGGAAGTAATGCAGGATTGGCTCTTTCACCACAGGAGTTAGGATTAGTCTTGGGAACAGTGGGTACGTTCTCGTTAATTGGAGGAAGTGCCTTAGGTGCTAATTTGGTACGTCGTGACGGCTTGAAGCGTTGGTTGTGGCTGTTTGTTATAGCCTTGACCTTGCCAAAGTTTGTCTTTGTTTATCTCAGTTATTACTTTGTCTCCACCTTATCAATTATCAATTTGTGTGTGATTATCGAACAGTTTGGAGCAGGTTTGGGATTAACGTTTTATGTTGTATGGCTCGCTCATTGTACAAAAGGGGAGCACTCCACATTTACTTATTCAATAGGTACGGCAATAACAGCCTTCTCGTTGGTGATGACAGGATGGTTTACAGGTTTCTTGCAGGAGTATGTAGGCTATCGTCTATTCTTCCTTCTTGTGGCAATGTTGGGTGTTATCAGTTTTATAGTGACCTACTTTCTCCCTGTAACAAAGGAGATAGGAAAACGAAAAAGGATGGTTTAAATCCATTTAAAACGACGGTTCTGATGTTTTGTTTTCAGCCGTTAACCTTTATAAAAAGGTCATGATTTTATTTGTACCTCACGAAAAATGTTGTACTTTCGCAAGTAGATAGTTATAAAAAACAGTAAATAAAATGAAGATTAAGTATTTCTTAATGGCAGCTGTTGTCGCTTTGATGACAGCCTGTGGTACGGCTTCAAAGGTTCCTTTGACGGGTCGTACACATCGTATCAGTATTTCTGATGCGCAGCTTCTTAGCCTCAGTAATCAGGAATATACAAAGTTTATGGCATCAGCAAAACGTTCTACTGATGCAAAGAATACTGCTATGGTTCAGCGTGTAGGTCGCAACCTTGCCAATGCGGTGGAGACTTACTTACGTAATAATGGTTATGCTAATGAGATTAATAACTTCAAGTGGGAGTTTAATCTCGTTCAAGACAAGCAGGCTAACGCCTTTTGTATGCCTGGAGGTAAGATTGTTGTTTACGAAGGATTATTGCCTTACACACAGAATGAGGCAAGTTTGGCAATCGTTTTAGGTCATGAGATTGCGCATGCTGTAGCTAAGCACAGTGCTGAGCAGATTACAAAGCAGATGAATCAGCAGATGGGAACCAATATATTGGGTACTGTCTTGAACTCTACTGTTGGTAGTGGAGTAGGCGATATCGCTTCACAGGTAGCGGGAGGATACTTCTCTTTCCGTAACTTGAAGTACAGTCGTGATAATGAAAGTGAAGCTGACTACATGGGATTTATCTTTGCTGCGATGGCTGGGTATGATCCTGCAAATGCCGTAACATTCTGGCAACGAATGGCTGCAGCAACGAATAGCAATCGTTCTGAGATTCTGAGCGACCACCCTTCTGATGCTCGTCGTATTGAGAATATCAAGAAGTGGCTGCCAGAAGCAGAGAAATATTATCGTGGTCGTGGCTCTAATCGTGTCTCTTCTGCGGGATATTCACAGTCGTCTGGGACGTTACATATAGGCGGTTCTTCGTCTTCTAAACGCTCAAATAGGCGTTGATAAAGTTGATTAACTATCATTTATGATATCTTCTTACGGCTATTTGCTTTTTCAAGAGCGAAAGCAAATAGCCGTAATTTTTATATGATTATTACTGTTTGATAAAAAACGAAATGACATTCTTTTGTATGTGGAACTCCTCTCAAATTAACATAATCATATAAGGCTTGGAAAAATAAAACTCTTCAGACCAAATATCTGTCTTTGTTTTTTGCTTGAATAGCTTACTTTTGACGGCTGATTAACCCCATTTTTATAGTATATTATAAGCTGATGAGTACTCCGCACCATTGGTGCGAAGCACTAACACGACATGTGCTAAGCATTAACACGTCATGAGCTAAGCACGAATACGTTGGTTGGATATACAAAGATGCGAGCATAATGGTCATCATATTGAATATCAAAAGCCACTAACGGCTAACTTATACGAAATGTTTATTAGGCGTTATGATTTGTATTATATTGTCATCTTGTAAAGAAATACTTTTCTGATAGTTGGTGAGTAGCTGTTAAAGTGTTATTTTTTTTGTGAAAGATTTGATGGAATCATCTTTTATTATTATCTTTACAAACGAAATTAAACCTTTAAAGCTATGATGGATTATCTGATACAAAACCTGTGGTTAACATGGTTATTAGTAGGTCTTGTTTGTCTGATTTTAGAGATGATGAACGGAGATTTCTACATTATGTGTTTTGCAATAGGCAGTTTCTGTGCTTCACTTGCTTCTGCATTTACGGATAGCATAGTTGTTCACGTGATAGTCTTTGTCATTTTCTCGGTATTGAGTATATTCTTAGTACGACCGATTGCACTTAAATATCTTCATCAAGGTGCAGATAACAGACTTAGCAATGCTGATGCGTTGATTGGTCGTGAGGGAAAGGTAACAGATACGATTGAGGCTGGTGGATACGGCAGAGTAAAGGTAGACGGTGACTCATGGAAGGCACAGTCTGTTGATGGAATGGAAATCGATTCGGGTGCTGCTGTGCGTATTTTACGACTTGACTCTATTATCGCAACGGTCGAACGTTGTTAAACAGTAATCTGAAAATAATTAAATAACAAATAATAACCTTCGGTTTCTTGCCCCATTAAGATAACAAAATACTTAGGGTGAGGAATTAAAAACTTTAATGCTTATGGATATAATAGCTTATGTGCTGATTGCATTTGTTGTGTTAGCACTCGTTTTTGCTAAGATGTCAATCGTGATTATCTCACAGAGTGAGACAAAGATTATCGAACGTCTTGGTAAGTATTACGCAACCCTTCAACCGGGTATCAACATCATTATTCCTTTCATTGATCATGCAAAGGATATTGTGGCATTGCGTGCTGGACGTTATACCTATACAAACTCAATTGACTTGCGTGAGCAGGTGTACGACTTTGATCGCCAGAATGTGATTACAAAGGATAATATTCAGATGCAGATAAATGCACTGCTTTATTTCCAAATCATCGATCCATTTAAGGCTGTGTATGAGATTAATAACTTGCCAAATGCTATTGAGAAGTTGACACAGACTACACTTCGTAATATCATTGGTGAGATGGAACTTGACCAAACACTGACTTCTCGTGATACGATTAATACTAAATTGCGTGCCGTTCTTGATGATGCTACAAATAAGTGGGGTATCAAGGTTAATCGCGTTGAGCTTCAGGATATTACTCCTCCAGCAAGTGTTTCTGAAGCAATGGAGAAGCAGATGCAAGCAGAACGTAATAAGCGTGCAACAATTCTTACCAGTGAAGGACAAAAGCAGTCGGCTATCCTCCAGTCTGAAGGTGAGAAGCAGGCAGCCATTAACCGTGCTGAAGCTAACAAGCAGCAACAGATTCTCATTGCAGAAGGTGAGGCACAAGCTCGCATTCGTAAGGCTGAGGCTGAGGCTATTGCCATTCAGAAGATTACAGATGCTGTTGGTCAGAGTACGAATCCAGCAAACTATCTTATTGCACAGAAGTACATTCAGATGCTTACAGAACTCGCACAGAATAACAATCAGAAGACTGTTTATCTCCCATTTGAGGCAAGTAATCTCATGGGTTCTATCGGTGGAATTAAGGATATGTTTAAGTAAGGCTTCTTTTAAGCATCGCTTTTGCTGCGAATAATTAAATATAAACACTAAAATAGATGACTACTCCGTAAGCTTCTCTTGCTATAAAGGAACTTACGGAGTGGGTCTTTGAAGAAATGAAAAAACTTTGTATCTTTTGTGGTGCACGTCCTAACTTTATAAAGGTAGCACCAATCATCAGGGTAATCAATAGACTTTCTGAGGAGAATAGTTCTCATAAGGTTTCTTATTCATTGGTTTATGCAGGTAGTGAGAATGATCCTACACTCGAAGATCAGCTCTTTGATAATCTCTCTATTCGCAGGCCAGATGTTTATCTTGGTGTTGAATGTGAGAACTTGAATGAACTTACAGGTCAGGTGATGTCTAAGTTTGAGAAGTATCTACAAGAGAATCCATCTGATGTGGTTATCGTTGTGGACGATCTTGCTTCTACAATGGCGGCTGCTATTGTGACAAAGAAGCAGGCAATCACCCTTGCGCATATTGCAGCTGGTACTCGTTCATTTGATATAACGATGCCTAAGGAAATCAATCGCTTGGTAATTGACGGTCTTTCTGATATACTTTTTACAGCCGGATTTAGCAACAATAGCATTGCTAACAAGGAAGGAGCAGAGTTGTCAAAGGTTTATATGGTGGGTAATATTCTCATTGATAATATCCGCTATGACCGTGAGCGTATTGAGGGTATGAGGCTTTCGGATATTGACGAGTTGGCAGGTTTACCTTTGAAAGAGGGTAACTATCTTGTCTTTACATTGAACCGTAAGGCGTTGTTGGCTGATCAAGACAATCTTGAACGAATGTTACACGTGTTGAGTGAGACAGCAGGTGATACCCCTATCATTGCTCCTCTACGCGACTCAGCAGTGCAGGTTATCATGGCACTTAGCTTGAAGAAGAACATCAAACTCCATAACCTCCATATCGTAAAACCATTGGGTTATCTTGAATTTGCTTATCTTACAGCTCATGCTAAGGGTATCATTACTGACTCAGGTAATGTTGCAGAGGAGGCAACATTCAATGGTGTACCATGTATTACGCTTAATAGCTATACTGAACACATTGAAACTGCAAAGGTAGGTTCAAACGTTTTGGTTGGTGAAGACCCAGAACTGCTCCGTTCTTCATTGAGCGATATGGTTGCAGGAACATGGAAGAAGTGTGGTGTACCTGAGCGTTGGGATGGCCGTTCAGCTGAACGTGTTGTTCAAATCCTACTCGAACGTCATTAATTCGCATTTATATTGAGAGTGGCTTTAACGCTCTTAATGTAGGGACAGATATTCTTGTTGTTCGCTATTATTATAGAATAGTCGGACAATAGAGGATATCTGTCCTTATTGTTTCTATAGGATAAAAGTGCAAAAGACTAAATGTTGCTTTTATGTATGCAGTATTAAGTAATTAGGTTAGTAAGAGATTGCGCGGTAATTAGTGCTTAGCACTATTGGTGTTTACCACCAGCACGATATGTGCGGAGTACTAACACGTCGGCTGAGGGTGGGAGGGTAGGGATGTTACGGTTATCATTACAAATATAGTATGACGTTAATGTTTGTCTAATATTGTAATTGTTTGCCAGACAGATGTATTTCTTAATCCATGAATCTTTCCTTGCCAGTAATCATAATTATGATTTGTGAATTATAAATTATGAATTAAAGAAGTAATCATAATTATGGATTTTAGATTTTGAATTCTGAATTATTTAGTACCTTTGCATGAGTCTTTTAAATGGCAAAAGTTTATGCATGGACATACAGATAATTATACCTTCCTAACGCAAGCACCAGTTCATCGAGTCATTGTCACGATGGCTATACCGACTATTATCTCAATGCTTGTGACGGGATTATATAATATTGCCGACACGTTCTTTGTTGGTAAGATTGATACACAAGCAACTGCAGCAGTGGGAATAGTGTTCTCTCTAATGTTTTTTGTGCAAGCAATGGGCTTTTTCTTTGGGCATGGTTCGGGCAATTATATCTCTCGTGAGTTGGGCGCACGTCGCCATGAGAACGCTGTGAAAATGGCTTCAACAGGTTTTTTTAGCTCGTTCTTTTTCGGATTAGTTATCCTTATTCTTGGCGAGATATTCCTCACTCCACTTTCCTTGATGCTTGGTAGTACAGCTACCATCCTTCCTTACACAGAAGACTATATGCAAGTCATCCTACTTGGCGCACCTTTCTTGACCTCATCACTTACCTTGAACAACCAGATGCGATTGCAGGGAAACGCCAAGTTTGCTATGTTTGGAATCGTTACGGGAGCTATGTTAAACGTAATTCTTGACCCAATCCTCATCTTTACTTGCGGTTTGGGTGTTAGCGGTGCTGCGTGGGCAACAGTGATAGGACAGGCTGTGTCCTTCGTTATTCTTTTCTTAATGACGCGCAGAGGAGAGAATATAGCCATTCATTTTCGTAATTTCTCACCCTCATTACAGCGTTATAAGGAGATATTCTATGGTGGCAGTCCTTCCATGATGAGGCAGGGATTGGCTTGTATTGCCACAATGTCCTTAAACTTAGCAGCAGGTGTTTATGGCGATTCGGCTATTGCAGCGATGAGTATTGTTGGGCGTATTGCCATGCTTTCCTTTGCTGTTGTCATCGGATTGGGACAAGGATTTCAGCCAGTCTGTGGCTTCTGCTATGGTGCAGGCTTATATGACAGGTTGAAGGAAGCCTATAAGTTTACTGTAACTATTGGTACGATTTTTCTTATCGTGTTAGCTATTATTGGCTGGATGATAAGCGGAACGTTGATAGGTGTCTTCCGTGATGACCCCGAGGTGATTGCTATTGGTGTTGTAGCCTTGCGATGGCAGCTTTGTGTTTTTCCTGTTAATGCTCTTATTTTGGCAAGCAATATGCTTGCTCAGACCTGCCGTAAGCCGTGGCGTGCGAACTTTTTGGCAGCAGCCCGACAAGGTTTGTTCTTTATTCCGCTGATATTTATTCTTCCATCTTATTTTGGGCTGTTAGGTGTTGAGATGTGCCAAGCCGTCAGTGACGTACTCTCTTTCACGCTTACAGTACCTATTGTTATTTATACCTTCCGTGAGTTTACACGTGAAGCAGCAGCAAAGAAAACAACAGTATGAGTACACTTTATATTAAGAATATGGTTTGTGATCGCTGTAAAATGGCTGTTAGCCAAACTTTGCAGCAGGTCGGACTACACCCCCAAAAAGTTGAATTAGGTGAGGTTAGTATTGAGGAAGACCCTTCTTCTGTCCAACTTTCTACCCTTCGGACAGCCCTTAAAGAGCTTGGTTTCGAACTTCTTGACGATCGTCGTCAGCAAACCATCGATCACATCAAGTCTGCTTTAATCAGACTTGTACATTACCATGATAATCAAAGTTCAACTAATCTTAGTGATTATCTGTCATCTGAACTTCGTCAAGACTATAGTGCGCTTTCAAAACTCTTCTCTGAGGTCGAAGGAAAGACTATCGAAAGATATTATATTGAGTTGCGTATAGAGCGAGTGAAAGAGTTCATTCGTTATGATGAGTTGACTTTGACGCAGATAGCGCTTCGTATGAATTACTCTTCTGTGGCTTATCTTTCCAGCCAGTTTAAGTCTGTAACTGGCATGACTCCCAGTCAGTTCAAGGGAATGAAAGATAATCTTCGAACACCTTTGGATAAACTTTAGACTGCTATTTACAATGTTAAGTCTACTGCTTATAGGTGGAATATAATTTTTGTTCTTACTGTCGGGATGGAAAATAGACAGATGTTAGGAGGAGAGTGAGCATATGTTTAATGATGCAAAGAAGAATGTTTTGTTGTAATATTTTACTTGTCATATTTTAATAAAGCACTAATAGCGTTTCAATTGGGCCTTAATTGGCTTCTTAAAGACGCCCTTTAGGAAGCGAACTAACGCCCTTTTGCACTCGTGTTAAGCACCTTTTGAAATGCGATTTTGTAACTAATTGATTTGCTGTTGGTTATAAACTCGACTTTTATATCTATCTTTTAGCATTATTCTAAGGCTTTAGTTCGAAATTATGTAATAATTTTTCAACATCTGGATAATGATATTTCAGACTCTTTTCTTACCATGTTATGAATGAACCTCTTGTAGAACCGATGCGAGAAGTTATAATCTTTATCCATAATTCTATAAGACATGATAGATAATATATGTGTAACTTTGCAAACGATAAGAAGAAAATAGAATAGTAATCACATAATATTAATAGAAAGGAAAGACTTATGAAAAAGAATGTTTATGCAGTAAGTGGTATGAAGTGTGTACATTGTAAGGCAAATGTTGAGAATGCCTTAAAAGCACTCAATGGTGTAGTGTCTGCTGAAGCTAATCTTGAAGATGCTAATGTCACAGTAGAATATGACGAAAGTAAGGTTAATCCTTCTGAAATCAAGGAAGCTGTAGACAATAGCGGACGCTATGAGTTGAGTTTGTAACAGCTTATTTATACTCTAAAGAGCATATTTTATGCTCTTTTCATTTGTAGAATCCTTCCCCTTCGTTGGTAAGGGGAAGATAAAAATAGTATCATTATGAAACAGACAATTCCAGTTATAGGTATGGCTTGTTCCTCCTGTTCAGCCAATATAGAGAAGAAGTTGAATACACTCAAGGGTGTTAATTCTGCTTCTGTTTCGCTACCTGGTCGTTCAGCCTTGATTGATTTCAATCCTCAGGTAATCTCACTTGAGAAGATGAAGGCTGAAATCAATGCACTCGGATATGACTTAGTGATAGATAAGGAGACGTCGGTAGACGAGATAGAGAAGCGTGAGTATGTACTCCTAAAGCGTAAGACAGTGTTGTCATGGTTGTTCTCAATCGCTGTGATGTGTGTGTCTATGCGATGGATAGACTTGGGTTCTCGTGATATTACCAATCAGGTTGCATTATTGATAGCTTTGGCAAATATGCTTTATTGCGGTCGCCAGTTCTATGTATCTTCGTTTAGACAGTTGCGTCATGGCAGTGCAAACATGGATACATTGGTGGCTTTGTCTACGGGTATTGCCTTTCTTTTCAGTGCGTTTAACACGTTTTGGGGAGATGCAGTATGGGCAAGTAGGGGAGTTGTATGGCACACCTACTTTGATGCTTCAGTAATGATTATTACCTTCGTTTTGACTGGTAGACTGTTAGAAGAGAAGGCTAAAGACGGTACGGCATCTTCTATTCGTCAGATGATGGGTATGGCTCCGAAGACAGCACATATCGTTGATGGCGACAAGATAGAGGAGGTTCCACTCTCAACCATTGAGGTTGGGGATGTTTTGGAGGTTCGTCCTGGTGAAAAGGTACCTGTAGATGGTGAGGTGATTTGGGCAGAAAGCTTTATGACAGCTGATGCAGCCTACGTTGATGAGAGTATGATAACGGGTGAACCAACGCCTGCGGAGAAGAAAAAAGGCTCAAAGGTGTTGGCAGGAACAATACCAAGTCAAGGTAAGTTCCGTATGCGTGCTCGTCAAGTTGGTGAGGACACAGCCTTAGCTCACATAATTAAAATGGTGCAAGAAGCACAAGGTTCAAAGGCTCCAGTCCAACGAATCGTTGATAAGGCAGCCTTAGTATTTGTACCAGTGGTAGCTTGTATTGCTCTTGTTACCTTCCTTTTATGGTGGTTGATAGGTGGGAATAGTGCTTTACCACAGGCAATCATGTCGGCTGTAGCCGTCTTAGTCATTGCTTGTCCATGTGCAATGGGATTGGCAACACCTACTGCGCTTATGGTTGGTATTGGTAAAGCTGCTCAGAAGCAAATCCTTATTAAGGATGCTGCAGCCTTAGAGAGTCTGCGTAAGGTAGATGTGTTGGTGACCGATAAGACTGGTACTTTGACCATACCTAATAAGAACATCGACTTTACAAAGGCTGATAACCTTCCTTTTGAAGAGCGTGAAACATTAAAGCCTAATGCTCGTGAGGCAATGGATGAGCTGCAGAAGAAGGGGATTGAGGTCTATATGATGAGTGGAGATAAGGACGAGGCGGCTCGTTATTGGGCTGAAAAGGCTGGTATAAAACACTATCATAGTAAGGTGTTACCACAAGATAAGGAGAATCTTGTTAGACAGCTGCAAGCCGAAGGGAAGCGAGTAGCAATGGTTGGTGACGGTATTAACGATACACAAGCCTTGGCTTTGGCAGATGTAAGTATTGCTATTGGTAAGGGAACGGACGTAGCTATGGATGTAGCACAGGTGACACTCATGGGAGATGATTTGTCTGCTATCCCAGAAGCGATACAGTTGAGTCGCAATACAGTACGTATGATTTGGGAGAATCTCTTCTGGGCTTTCATCTATAACATTGTTTGTATCCCATTAGCAGCAGGTTTGCTTTATGCTTTTGGCATTGATTGGCAGATTACTCCATCGTTGGCAAGTGCGCTGATGGCATTCTCCAGTGTTAGTGTTGTACTTAACAGTCTTCGCTTACGGTGGATGAAATAGGATGAATTTAGTATTATAAAAAATAGAGTTTACTAATTACTCGTTCAGCAATGTGCTGTAGTAATTGTAAACTCTATTTTCTTATGTAAACCTGTTGACTGTTTATCTTACAGGATAATCGTATCGATTATTATTATAGAAACCATTACGTTGCGAAGGGAGGCGGTCAAACTCTACGCTAACAGAAATTGAATTCTGATTGTTTGAGCCCCATTGATAGGTCACACCACCACCAATTCTATCCATGTAGCGACTAACTCCGGTACCATAAGCCCAAGCCATTGGTCCATATCCGTATCCCATTGAAGCATAACCATAGCCGAAAGGTGAATAGCCAAAGCCACCATAGCCAGCCCAATAAGGTGAACCATAACCTCCGTAGCCAAAGGCATCTCCGAAGTTGTTAGATGTAAAAGCTTTCTGCACGAAGGCGTATGCACTCCAATGTTCATTGAACTGATATCCAAAGACAGCATTGATACCACCCACGAAGTAGTTATCACCACGATAGGTAAGATGGTTTACATATCCACCCACAGCCAATGTAGCCTTCTTTGATAGGTTCGTTACATACATTAATGACACATCCTGTGAGAAACCTGCACCATGATTGCTACCGTGACCAAAGCTTGCAAAGGCCGATGCACCAAGGTTGATGTTCAACCCCTTATGTAATCTCCATGCTCCAACACCATAACCCCAAGCCGGATAATAGAAATCATTGGGTGTAACGGTTTGTCCGTTCTCAGTAATGAGAGGTAGATTGTTGTCTATTTGTGCCTGTTGTGCACGGTCTTCAGCCAATCGTCTGGCATACTCCTTCTCAGCCTCTGTGGCTTCGCGTGGTCCTTGCAGACGTGCTGACTCTATAGGTTCCACAGTGGAAGTACTTCCATTGTGGTCTCCTTTTGTATTCTGTGCATACAATGGTATACAGAGAATAGCCGCTATTATGAAACTATATTTCCTCATTTACTTGCAAATATAAATATTTGGCAGTCAACTGCCAAGGATTTTAAAGATAATTAGTGCTTTTTCAAACTGGGGATATAAATACTCGAGTAATCCAGAAGTTCTTAATCCTTATAGTTTTATTTGGTGCGCATTATCAATGGAGGATCAGTCGTAAAGAAGAATACCGTTGCCCCATGGAACACCTGTCCAGGATACAATTCGTTACTTACTTTATCCATACCACTATTATATCCAGCATGTATTGGCTGTAATGAGATACCGCAACTCTCCTTACCATATGTGTTAATATTGAGTGTTGGTTCACTTGAGTAGACTGTCATAGCACGTCCACTCTGTGCATCAAAGAGGATTGCTGCAGCCTTCTGCATGTTATCAGGATGTCGCAACTGATAGGCATTGTCGTATCCCTTACTCGTACTCTTGATACGCTCACCAATTTCTCTTGGTTTGGTAAAGTCGAATGGAGTGTTTTTTATACGTTGAAGCACACCTGTCAACTGTCTTTTAATGTTGTAGGTGTTTATCTGAACAGCATCAATCCAGAGATGTTGTTTGAGGATAGAGCGGTGCATCTCTCCTGACAAGTTGAAGCAAATACCATTTGTTACTTCCAATTTGGTTTCGGCTGTCGTTGCAATACGATAGTCTACATCAAGGGCGTTTTGGTCAGATAGGGTGTAAGTAACTGTGGCGTTTAACTTTCCATCTAATCCATTCTCTCCTTGTGAAGTCACATATCGTAGTGTAACTGATTGGTTGTCAGAACTAACAAGTTCCCATGTCTTTCCAGACAGTGTCTCCTCATTATTTTTACCAAAGTAGATGAGCGTAGCACCTAAAGTCCGATCTTTCAAATACTCCTCCTTATTGGTATATCCTTTTACGACAGGCTCTAACCTACCATTCCAGTTGTGGGCAGTAAGTGAGACAAGGCGAGCACCATAGTTACTGATAACTGCCTCCATACCATTTCCGTTCACAAGTCGGATTTGTACCTGCTCTTGTGCGTGTGAACAGAGAACAACGCTAAGCATTGCTACTGTCAGTATTGCATATAACTGCTTCATAGGTTTCTTTATATGTTTATGCAAAGATAGTACCAGCGAGTGCAATGAAAGTTTTACTTTTGTATTGCCGAGTGCAGTCTATCTTATGCAAAGATAGTAAAAAAGATGATATGTGACTCAGAATTTCTTTATTTTAATAGAAGAGTATAACGTATTTTAGTGATAGAATTCATCGTATGAGTTAGCAGTTAGCGTTTTTCGGTCTTTAATTGGGTCAGTCCTAAAACCCAGTTGCAAGTCTACCCTCTTAAGCACATAATTTCATAAGTATTTATTAACCTGAACTCGGGATAAGAAAAGTCTGTAAAAAGTTGGTAATCTCATTATATTTTTGTAACTTTATAGTTGAAAATCAATCAATTACAATAAACATAACGATGATTACCAAGGACAAAATTACTGAAATTTTCTGTATTGCAGATGATTTCTGCAAAGAGTTTGAGTTAGAAACTGATAAAATAGGTCTCTCAGAAAAGAATAAAGGATGTCATCGCCATCGCAGGTGGCGTATGAGTAAGTCTGAAATCATAACGATTTTAATTTGCTTCCACTTTAATTCCTATCGTAATTTTCGTCACTATTATACCTTTTTCGTTAAAGAGCATTTAGCAGATTTATTTCCAAATCAATTGTCTTATAATCGTTTTCTTGAATTAGAGGCAAGAGTCTCTGTAGAGATGATGATGTTCCTGCAGATATGTTGTTTTGGGAGGTGTACTGGTATTAGTTTTATTGACTCAACTTGTATTCCAGTTTGCCATAATAAACGTATTTGTCGCAATAAGGTTTTTAGAAATTATGCAGTAAGAGGGAAAAGTACAATGGGATGGTATTTTGGATTCAAACTACATCTTATCTGTAATGAAAGAGGTGAGATTCTAAACTTTATGCTCACTAAAGCAAATGTTGATGACCGAGACAAAAATGTATTTAATAGGTTGACAGACAAAGTGTTTGGTAAATTATTTGCAGACAAAGGGTACATTTCTCAAGGATTATTTGAGCGATTGTTCAATGATGGAATAAATTTAGTTACTGGCATTAGGAGTAACATGAAAAATAAACTGATGCCACTTTATGATAGACTTCTTTTAAGGAAAAAATCTGTAATAGAGACTATCAATGATGAGCTAAAGAATGTAGCTCAATTAGTGCATTCAAGGCATAGAAGCATATTTAATTTCGCAATGAATGTTCTCTCTGCTATTGCAGCCTACAGCTTCTTTGAGAAGAAGCCAGCAGTGAACATAGACTTTGCTATAGAGCAACATTCGGGACAGCTTACATTATTCTAAAGTAATCTGTTTTATTATTATCTTTAGGCTCAATCAAAAGATTGAGTCTAAAGAGCCGTTGTACTAAACCAAACAGAAGAGTGGGATGATACTTATCCCGAGTTCAGGTTATTACCTTTGCATCATGAAGAGTCACCAATTATTACGTTGCATCTTTCCAGATGTACTTGCCGACTACTTTGATGTTGTCGATATTCACGAGAGTGTTTCGCAGTTTGACTTTTGGCTTGACGAGCGTAACTTTATGGAAAAGTCAGACCATAAGTTAGGCACTGTAAGCAGTTATGGTTTTACCAGCGAGCGTGTAATTCAGGACTTCCCCCTTCGTGGCAAAGCAGTTTACCTCCATGTTCGCCGTCGCAAGTGGCGTGACAGTTCCAACGGAGAGATATTTACTTATTCATATGATGACTTGACGGCCGAGGGCAGTAAACTATCCCCCGAGTTCGTTTCTTTTTTAAAAGAATAGAATTGAGTCCACTGCAGAGAGCATCGCAAGTATCGGTGCGCACTATGGCGTAAATGGTAAGCTGTTATCCACACAGTACAAGGAATATTTCAGTGATTACCGTAGCTGGGATCAGTTGGATCATGCTCAAGACTGGCTATTGTTTGAAGATAACATAGGTGAGAGTCTAAGTATTGATGAGACCTGTCTAAGCAGTGGCGAGGTTTATACTTTTCTGACCAACAAGGCGGGAAAGGGAAGAAAAGGGACTTTGGTAGCTGTGGTTAAAGGGACCAAAGCAGAGGATGTTATTCAGGTTCTCAAGAAGATAAACCTTTCTAAACGGAAGACAGTCAAGGAGATAACACTCGACTTGTCATCTTCTATGATGCGCATAGCCCGTGCCGTTTTTCCCAAAGCACTTATTACCAATGACAGATTTCATGTGCAGAAACTATATTATGATGCCCTGGATGATATGCGTATCGCTTACCGGTGGACGGCAAGAGATAAAGAAAATGAGGAGATAAAAGAAGCTAAATGTAAGGGAAAGGAATATATACCATTTAGATACAGCAATGGTGACACGCGTAAGCAGTTGCTCGCCAGAGCAAAGATCATATTGACCAAGCACAAGACCAAGTGGACTGAAACACAGAAAGGTAGGGCACAAATCATCTTTGAACATTATCCGACACTGAAAAGGCATATGATTTGGCTATGAAACTTACCGATATTTATAACATCAAGAGCATCAAGGATGCTGCAAGGCTGAAGCTGGCTAAATGGTTTAATGAGGTTGAAGAGCTGGGAGTGGACAATTTCTACACAGTGATTGACACGTTTGAAAATCATTATCAAACCATACTCAATTTCTTTGTAAACAGAGCTACGAATGCAAATGCCGAGTCATTCAATGCTAAAGTTAAGGCATTCAGGGCATAGTTCAGAGGAGTCACAGATTTTCCTTTCTTTTTATATTATTGCTGTCTGGTAAAAACAAACTGAAAGCTCTGTATCTTTTTACTCATCGGTGTTGCAGCCGTTTTACTTATCCAGGGGGCTTGGTTTTCAGTTTCAAACTGTAAGCATTATAAAATGTGCTTATATTGACAAGGAGAGCCCTATAATAACCAGATAAATTAATGAAATCATAAGTTTAAGTCTATTTTAACTAACACAGATAACTCCAAAAAAGTTTTATCGGACACCAATATTTTTATATAGACTTCACTAGTGTCCACTAAAAGTGGTCCTAGTCAAAATTAAACAATAGCAGTTCATTTGAACTAATTCGTTCTTTGTCATTATTGAATATAGTTTTGTCAAAAGGTTCTCTCAAAGGAGTCTTGTCTGTTAATGAGATACTAAGTATCTGTAATACTTCATAAGTACTCCTTTCGAGTCTCATGTCATGTTGGATAATAGCTACCAGACAATAAGCCGATATTGCTGAATAGATTTGTGTCCTAACGGCGTTTTCTGTTGTCCCCCAGAATTTCTTAACCTTGAGATGCTGCTTGAGCCATTTGAAGAAAAGTTCGACTTACCACCTATTTTTATATAGGTTTGCAATCTGCAGTGCTGAGAGATGTTTAGCATTAGTCAGATAAGTAAACTCTCTGTTCAACTCTTCATCCCAGTACTGGCTAAGCCTGAGAGATTCAGGATAGTATTGGTGAGGATAATATCCTGTCAATTTGATTTCAGCATCCGAGAGTATATTTTTGGGGAAGTCTACGGCTCCATTTAACACACTTCTACTGGAGATTCTTCTTGGACCTGACCACAAAGAAAGAATCTAATGTCTTGATTCTATAGAGTCGTTTAAAGTCATTATAACCTCGATCAAAAACATAGTATGAGCCTATTTCATAAGGGATTACGTCCATTGCATTGACATCATTCACTTTAGCACTCGTGATATGGAAGAATGTTGGTATTTGAGTCTCAATGTCGTAGAGAGTATGTATTTTAATACCACCCTTATGTTTGCGAAACTTTGCCCACCAGAATACGTCCAGACACAAATCTATTGTCTTAGAGTCGAATGCATAGATATTGCCAGCTAGCTTAAAGATGTCAACGGCGCACTTACGCCTAGCTTCATCAACAAGAAAATAAGCAAAATCCTCAGAGATGCGATAGTCTCGATTCTGATTTGCTTTGGCAAGATTACTCTTTGTCACATGTTTGCCAAATCCTAGGTGATAACTTTTCTTTTGGTGAGCATTGATAGCGACTATTAGATCACGAAGACTTTCTCGATTACTAAGTTGACCAAATATGAGGGTAAGCAACTGATTCCAGCAACTAAAGAACTTCACATACTTATCACCTCCGTATTTACGTACGAGATAATTGAAGTGATTTCTGTCAAGAAATGAGACTAACTGAGCGAAAACGTATTTGTCTTTATACATATGCAGAATCTGATGATACCCTGCAAAGGTACAAATTCAAATCCGTTGACTCTGAAAACCTTTGCAACTAGCTATTTTTCAACTATTTCAAAGAATAATTACTGATTTTAAGTGGACAGCAGTGTATAGACTTATGAAATTGTGTGCTTAACCCAAGTTTAACACCCACTTTCGCCTAATTGTTACTGTCACCGTACTTTTCTCGTTTTTCTTATGGGCTCTGTGTCCTACAAATTTTATTCTTTTTGAATGGTGAGTGTTTTAAGTTCAACTTATCGTATATTTGTTTTGCTTGCTTCGAAGGACTACCACATTGGCGCATCTCGATGGTTTCACCTAATGGATTCTTCCCTTTTGTGGTGACGAGCTTTTGGGTGCTCATACGTCGTACTATCTCGGTCCAGTAACAGGATTCTCCTTCTCGTTTTAATTGACAACGGATGGTGTTTACCACCCAGTAGGCTAATAAACCGAAGAAAAGGTGTGCGTCGCTTCGCTCATCTTTCTGATGATAGATAGGACGGAGGTTGAGATCATTCTTTAGTTGTCTGTTCGTACATTCTATTTCACGAATGAGATTGTAGTATTCCCATGTCACACGCTCAGAAAGTGTCCTGACATTGCTGCGGAGGAAATAGACTCCGTGACCAGATTCCATTGCCGAGAGGTCTTTTATCTCCCAGTCTACACGCAGCATCTCCTTGAGTATCTTCTCATTTTTTATGTAGCTTATCTGGTAGAATTTCGCTATAGAAGGGTACTTCTGTATGGCACGTCCTGTACGTTCAACAACCTTTTCATAGGTTTTTGTTCCACCTTTCTTGGAGATTCCATCGTTTATCCTCTGCAGTTCCATCTCAAAACGCTCTTTCCAAACCCTGTTCATGGACGACTCTGTCATAGCTTTCGAAGGAGATGTTATTTCGAGATAATAATCCTCATCATCCTCTGTCTTAACCTCTTTCAGCGTTATCTTCTGCCGACGGGCATCCATTACCGTAACACTCTTGTTATCATCACTGAGCGTATAGTCTTTCATTTTCGTACGGGATACGCAGAGATAATTGTAACCCTTTTTCTTTATTAGCTCCAAGTTCTCTTCCGTGGCAACACCTGCATCCATGACAACAAGCGTATCCTTGGTTCGTGATGGATTCCTCTTTGCCAGCGTATCAATCATATTGGGTAGAGACTTGGGATCTGCTGTATTACCCTCTAAGATAGAAGAATAACGTATAAAACCTTCTTGATTGATACATAATGCAAGTACAAGTAGCTTACAGTCAGAGCGTTTTTCTTTTGAACGACCGAACTTGGCTTTATCGCTATTACGCTTACTACCCTCGAAATAGAAGTTGGTTAAGTCGAAGAGCATCAACTTGTTGTCTATATTAAAGATATCGTCAGTAACGCTGCACAGATGACGCTCTAACTGTTCCTTTAGTTCATACAACTTGTCAGTGATTTTATACAGAGAATTGATCCCTGGTGTCCAGCCAGGAACTCCACTGTAAAGTTCGCCAGCAGCTGAGTTATCGCGCAAATAATAATAAGATGAACGTTCAGAGACTGCATATACCGTGCGAACAATCAATGCTGACAAAGCCGTGTGTATCGCATTCTCCGTCCACCCGTTTTTGCGCAGAAAACCCTCTAACTGCAGCTTGTCTATCGTCTGCTTGCAGAGCCACTCTGCACCAACATTCCTTGCGTCAGTATAGTTTGCCGTCTCGAGGTCAATGTAGTTCTCATATTTTCTCAGCGACTTCTGCTCTTCCTTATTAAACCGATCGATTCCACCTTCTTTCTCCATACGGCTCCACCATTCGTCAGCCTTTGCCTGTTCAATAGGAGTAAGTCCCTCAAGGCGTTCTTTGAAAAGCGAGGGTGTACTTCTGGTTTTGAAGCGTTCGGTAAGAGCGTATGCAATTTTTCGAACCTGTACAGCAGTAAGTGAAGGTTCAAAACCTATGTTCAACAGAATTAGCGAATGTACATGACCCTGCACGTCACGATATGACTCCTTGATGCGATAATAAGGAGCCATGTCGCCTGTGGCAGGGTTGAATCGTGTCTGTACATTTGCGTGCATGAGTGCAAAGTAACAAAATATTTTTGATATGGCTGTGTCCTACAAATCAGATTTTACTCCTCGTTACAATACCCTATACTTGATTATCAATCATTTATCAAATTGATACTACACAAAACATCCCGAAAATTTATGAAAAATAATTTTGCCGGTTAAACTTGGGTTAAATATTGTAGTTTACTGTCTTTTATCGTTTCTCCAATAAGACAACGTTCTCAACGTGTGGTGTTTGTGGGAACATGTCTACAGGTTGGACGGCAGAAACTTTATAGTCTGCATCGAGCAGAGCAAGGTCACGCGCTTGTGTTGCAGGGTTGCAACTGACGTAAACAATTCGCTTTGGACTTGCTCCGAGTATAACGTTCACAACGTCTGGATGCATACCTGCACGTGGAGGGTCTGTGATGATAACGTCCGGACGTCCATGCTCACTGATAAAGTCCTCTGTAAGAATGTCTTTCATGTCACCTGCATAGAATAGTGTGTTGTCAATCTTGTTGACTTCTGAGTTAACCTTTGCATCTTCTATTGCCTCTGGAACATATTCAATACCAATTACTTTCTGAGCTTTCTTTGCTACGAAGTTAGCAATTGTACCCGTACCCGTATAGAGGTCATATACAAGCTCGTTACCTGTAAGGTTGGCAAATTCGCGTGCAACAGAATAGAGGTGATATGCCTGTTCTGTATTGGTCTGGTAGAAACTCTTTGGTCCCACCTTGAATCTTAAGTCTTCCATCGTTTCAAAGATATGGTCATTACCTTTGAAAAGTGTTAGTTCAAGGTCGTTGAATGTATCGTTACCTTTCTGATTATCAACGTAGAAGAGCGAAGAAATTTGTGGAAAACGGTCTGCAATATGCTGCATTAATGCCTTTGCACGCTCATCGTCTCCCTCCTCATCATAGTGGAACTGTACAAGTACCATCCATTCGCCTGTATTAGAGTTGCGCACCATAATATCTCGCAATAAGCCATGTTGTGCACGAATATCGTAGAACTTCATTCCAGTAGAGAATGCATAGTCGCGTATAGCCTTGCGAATCTTGTTGCAGAGGTCGTCCATCAACCAGCATTTCTCTATAGGATATACCTTGTCAAAGGCACCTGTAATATGGAAGCCAATGGCTCCTTCAGCCAAGCCAACGCCTTTTGGTAGAGCTTTTAACTCTTCTTCTGTATACCAACGCTTATTAGCACAACCAAATTCGAGCTTGTTACGATATTCCTTGGTGTGTACTGAACCCATGATTGGACGAAACTCAGGGAGCTCAACCTTGCCAATACGACTCAGTTGATCATATACTTGTTGTTGCTTTGCTTTCAACTGTTCTTCGTAAGGAAGGTTTTGCCACTTACATCCACCACAGATGCCAAAGTGTTCACACATAGGTTCCTGACGTACAGCACTTTTACTGATGAAGCGTATGACTGTAGCTTCACAATAACTACGCTTCTTCTTGCGCACCTGAAGGTCAACTATGTCCCCTGGTACAACAAAAGGAACAAAAATAACTTTATCATCAACATGTGCAACACATTTACCTTCGGCCGCCACAGCTTCTATTGTGACATTCTCCAGAATGGGTAATGGCTTTCTTTTTCTACTCATAATCTGTTTTGTATTTCGCTGCAAAGTTACTAAATTTTTCCCGTTTGTAGTCTGCTTGATAGTTTTTATCAAGTCTGTGTTCGCTAACAAAGCAAAAATGTAAGGTGAAGATAGCAATTTTTATAGAAAAGTTTGTTACTTTACCTATTTATTGGTATATTTGCACTATAGAAATAACTAAAATTCATTATCATTTTTAACTTATGAGCGAAAAGAGAGTTTATACCTTTGGTAATGGTAAGGCTGAGGGTAAGGCTGATATGAGAAATCTCCTTGGTGGCAAGGGCGCCAATCTGGCTGAGATGAATCTCATCGGTGTACCTGTTCCTCCAGGTTTCACAATTACCACTGACGTATGTACTGAGTATTATGAGAAAGGTAAAGAGACTGTAGTAGGCTTGCTGAAGGCAGAAGTAGAGAATAGTGTTAAGCATGTAGAAAGCTTGATGAATTCAACCTTCGGTGACCCAGCTAATCCTCTCCTGATGAGTGTACGTTCTGGTGCACGTGCTTCTATGCCAGGTATGATGGATACAATTCTTAACCTTGGTCTTAATGACGCAGTGGTTGCTGGATTGATTGAGAAGACGGGTAACGAGCGTTTTGCTTACGATAGTTACCGTCGTTTTGTACAGATGTACGGTGATGTTGTTTTGGGCATGAAGCCTGTAAACAAAGAAGATATTGATCCATTTGAGGCAATTATCCAGCAGGTTAAGGCTGAGCGTGGAATTAAACTCGACAACGAGATGACTGTTGAAGACTTGAAGCAGCTTGTAGCTCTCTTCAAGAAGGCTATCAAGGAGCAGACTGGTAAGGACTTCCCTGATGATCCAATGGAGCAGTTGTGGGGTGCTATTTGTGCTGTGTTTGATTCATGGATGAACGAGCGTGCTATCCTTTACCGTAAAATGGAGGGTATTCCACAAGAGTGGGGTACAGCAGTAACAGTTCAGGCAATGGTATTCGGTAATATGGGAGAATCATCTGCAACAGGTGTTTGCTTCTCTCGTGATGCTGGTACTGGTGAGAATCTCTTCAATGGTGAGTATCTTATCAATGCACAGGGTGAGGATGTTGTTGCAGGTATCCGTACTCCACAGCAGATTACAAAAGAAGGCTCACTCCGTTGGGCTGCACAGCAAAATATTGATGAAGAGACTCGTGCAACTAAATATCCTTCAATGGAAGAGGCTATGCCTGAGTTGTACAAGCAGCTCTATGCACTCCAAGATAAGTTGGAGAAGCACTACCATGATATGCAGGATATGGAGTTTACAGTACAAGAAGGTAAGCTTTGGTTCCTCCAGACTCGTAATGGTAAGCGTACAGGTACTGCAATGGTTAAGATTGCTATGGACCTGCTTCATGAAGGTGAGATTGATGAGAAGACAGCGCTTATGCGTTGTGAACCAAACAAACTTGACGAACTCCTCCACCCAGTCTTCGATAAGGAGGCATTGGCTCAGGCACATGTGTTGACACGTGGTTTGCCAGCTTCTCCAGGTGCTGCAAGTGGTCAGGTTGTATTCTTCGCTGACGATGCTACAAGGTGGCATGAGGATGGTCGTCAGGTTATCATGGTTCGTATTGAAACATCTCCAGAGGACCTCGCAGGTATGTCTGCTGCTGAGGGTATCTTGACAGCTCGTGGTGGTATGACTTCACACGCAGCCGTTGTTGCTCGTGGTATGGGTAAGTGCTGTGTCAGTGGTGCTGGTGCAATCATGGTTGACTATAAGGCGCGTACCTTAGAGATTGATGGAACTATTATCCGTGAGGGTGACTATATCTCTTTGAATGGTTCAACAGGTGAAGTTTATCTCGGTGAGGTTAAGACTCGTCCAGCTGAGGTAACAGGTGACTTCGCTGAGCTGATGGATCTTTGTAAGAAGTATAGCAAGTTGGTTGTTCGTACCAACGCAGATACTCCACACGATGCAGAAGTAGCAAGCAACTTCGGTGCTGTTGGTATCGGTCTTTGCCGTACAGAGCACATGTTCTTTGAGAACGAGAAGATTAAGGCTATGCGTGAGATGATTCTCGCTAACACTACTGAGGAGCGTGAAAGAGCACTTGACAAGCTCTTGCCTTATCAGAAGCAGGACTTCTATGGTATCTTGAAGTGTATGGACGGTTTACCAGTTAACATCCGTCTGCTCGATCCTCCTTTGCATGAGTTTGTTCCACATGACCTTAAGGGACAGGAAGTTATGGCTGAAGAGATGGGCGTTAGCGTTCAGTTTATTCAGAGTCGTGTAAGTGCACTCTCTGAGAGCAATCCAATGTTGGGTCTTCGTGGTTGCCGTTTGGGTAACACATTCCCAGAGATTACTGCAATGCAGACTAAGGCTATCCTCGGTGCAGCTGTTCTGTTGAAGAAGGAAGGCTTCAATCCTAAGCCAGAGATTATGGTACCATTGGTTGGTATTGTTAATGAGCTGGATATTCAAGAGAACATTATTCGCAAGACTGCAAATAAACTTTTCAAGAAGGAAGGCGTTGAGGTCGAATTCAAGGTGGGTACGATGATTGAGATTCCTCGTGCTGCTTTGACAGCTGATGTTATTGCACAGAAGGCAGAATACTTTAGCTTCGGTACAAATGACTTGACTCAGATGACCTTCGGTTATAGCCGTGACGATATCGCAAGCTTCTTGCCAAGCTACTTGGAGAAGAAGATTCTCGATGTTGACCCATTCCAGGTTCTCGACCAGAAGGGTGTCGGTCAGTTAATTCAAATGGGTGTTGAGAAGGGCCGCAAGACTCGCAAGAACCTCAAGTGTGGTATCTGTGGTGAGCATGGTGGTGAGCCAAGTTCTGTTAAGTTCTGCCATCGTGTAGGTCTTAATTACGTTAGCTGCTCTCCATTCCGCGTGCCTATCGCAAGACTTGCTGCGGCACAAGCAGCAGTGGAAGAAATGAAGTAATTTCTTAGAAATATATTTTTTAGGCGGTATACCATGTTTTTACGTAGGTATACCGCCTATTTTTATATTTTATAAATGTATACCAAAAGAAGTAGAGCCTTTACCTTTCGCTCTCACTTCTAATTTACTAAGTTCATTACAACAATCTTACTTTATACCAATATGCAATTTATTAAATCAGCGTTTATAGCACTTGCGTTGTTCTCTACGATAGGAGGAACGACTGCTTCTACAAAGAGAAATACGAATATTCAGTCTGGAACGGTTTACATTTGTACGGGTCCAAAGGCAAGAAAGTATCATTCAAACCAAAATTGCCGTGGTCTTAATAGATGCTCTGGCAGTATAAAAAGCCTTTCTGTGAGTGCGGCAAAGTCAAAAGGCTTTAGTCCATGCAGGATTTGTTATAGATAGTTTGTTTATAAACTATGTTTTAAAACATAGCAAGAAGTATGTAATATGCAGTCTTGAACCTTTATAGTTAAGTGTAAAGCAACGCTTTTTATATTCGTTCTCTACTTTTTACAGTTTCTTTTTACTATGAGTAGAAGGCTATTAGTGCTATACACTATGTTTAATTTATGAATAGAATTATTTTTACGCGAGAAGAAATATTAATCTTACTAACGTAAGAGTTGAGTACGTCTAATAATCCTGTTTATATGTTGTTCTTTGAGAAATGAAAAGTTGTTTGCTCTCTTAAAAATGTAACGATATAACTATAGTATTTTTAATTTCATTTTGCTGTCACTTTTAATACTTTATGTAAACGTGTTACAAATCAGTAGGTTATAAGCTATTCTCTTGTGACACGAGTGACAGGAACTTTCATATTAAGGATTTCTTTCATTGTAGAAAAAATAGGGATATTATAATGAATGTGAGAAATAGCGTTTCTGAGGCGGACTCGTTCTTGGCAGTAAGGATCTTAGAGGTGTTTTTACAGTTATGATACATCTTATTTTTTCTCCATAGTGGATGAGCCACAATAGCCCTTTTTATCATGTCATATCATCGAGCGGATACTTAGCACCAATGGTGTGGACGGTGAACACTAATAGTGCGGACGGTTATGACACGTAGAATCACTAAGGATAATAAAACATGTTGGTCACGAATAAGCCTAAAGGAGAATAGAGGTTTACCTCATAAATATCTATAGTAGTATCACTTTAAATGGCCGATGAAACAAAAAAAAGGAGTGTGCCAAATGACACACCCCCTTTTTATATTAGTTTCTAAATACTAAGCCTTCGCCGAAGCTGTCGATGATGACAGGCTTGTCACGGTTGACTGTACCTGCAAGCAATGACTTACTGAGGTCGTTCAATACGTAACGTTGGATAGCTCTCTTGACAGGACGTGCACCGAACTCTGGGTCGTAGCCAACATCTGAAAGATAATTGATGGCTGGGTCGGTCCACTGAAGTTCAATACCCTGTGGCTCTAACATATCCTTAACTCTCTCCAACTGTAGACGAACAACATCACCAATCTGCTCTTTTGTCAATGGCAAGAACATGATAGTCTCGTCGATACGATTGAGGAATTCAGGACGAATTGTCTTCTTCAACATATCCATTACTGCAACTTTTGCCTTGTCGATTACCTCCTCACGGTTAGTATCGTTAAGATGTTCAAACTGTTGCTGGATATATTGTGAACCAAGATTAGACGTCATGATGATAATCGTATTCTTGAAGTTCACTGTTCGTCCCTTATTGTCTGTCAGATGACCATCGTCCAACACCTGCAGAAGGATGTTGAATACGTCTGGATGTGCCTTCTCAATCTCATCAAAGAGTACGACAGAGTAAGGCTTGCGACGTACAGCCTCAGTCAACTGACCACCCTCATCATAGCCTACATATCCTGGAGGCGCACCGATGAGTCGAGTTACACTGAACTTCTCTTGATACTCACTCATATCAATTCGGGTCATCATAGACTCGTCATTGAAGAGATAATCAGCCAATGCCTTTGCCAACTCGGTCTTACCAGTACCCGTTGTACCTAAGAAGATGAAGGAAGCAATTGGCTTCTTTGGATCTTGCAATCCTGCACGTGAGCGACGAACAGCATCTGCTACAGCTGTGATAGCCTCATCTTGTCCGATGACACGCTTGTGTAGTTCATCCTCCAAGTGGAGTAGTTTATCCTTCTCACTCTGTAACATTCGTGTGACAGGAATACCCGTCCAACGGCTCACAACCTCAGCGATATCATCTGCTGTAACCTCCTCGCGCACTATTGCTTGCCCATCTTGTGTGGTTTGCAACTGCTGTTGGATGTTCTTGATATCGTCTTCTAATTGCTTTAGTCGTGAGTATCTAATCTCGGCAACACGCTCGTAATTACCCTCACGCTCGGCACGGTCAGCCTCATACTTGAGCTGTTCAATCTCTTGTTTGTCCTGCTGAATTTTATTCACCAGTCCACGTTCGCCTTCCCACTTTGCACGGAATCCATGTTCCTGCTCTTTGAGTTCAGCGATTTCCTTGTCGAGTTGTGCAATCTTTTCTGTGTCGTTCTCGCGCTTGATAGCCTCACGCTCAATCTCAAGCTGCTTCAATCTACGAGTGATTTCATCCAACTCCTCTGGTACAGAGTCACGTTCCATACGCAGTTTTGCAGCAGCCTCATCCATCAAGTCGATAGCCTTATCTGGCAAGAAACGGTCTGAAATATAACGCTCAGAGAGCTTAACAGCTGCGATACAAGCATCATCTTGGATACGTACCTTGTGATGATTCTCATAACGTTCCTTCAATCCACGAAGGATAGAGATAGCATCCAACTCGTCTGGTTCATCTACTAATACGGTTTGGAAACGACGCTCAAGCGCCTTATCTTTCTCAAAATACTTCTGATATTCATTGAGTGTTGTTGCACCGATAGCTCTTAATTCGCCACGTGCTAAGGCTGGTTTAAGGATATTTGCAGCATCCATGGCACCTTCGCCACCACCTGCACCAACCAATGTGTGAATCTCGTCAATGAAGAGAATGATGTTACCATCAGCCTGCATCACTTCCTTAACAACGCTTTTGAGACGCTCCTCGAATTCACCTTTATACTTAGCACCAGCCAACATCGCACCCATATCCAATGAGTAGAGTTGCTTGTCCTTTAAGTTTTCTGGCACATCACCACGAACGATTCTCTCTGCTAATCCCTCAACGATAGCTGTCTTACCAGTACCTGGCTCACCAATGAGAATAGGGTTGTTCTTTGTACGACGAGATAGAATCTGTAATACTCTACGAATCTCCTCATCACGACCAATCACTGGGTCGAGTTTTCCTGCACGAGCATCTTCAATAAGGTTGCGTGCATATTTCTGTAATGACTGATAGTTCTCATCACCACTTTGCGACTGTACCTTCTGACCTTGTCTAAGGTCATTGATAGCAGCTGTCATTTCCTTCTCTGTACAACCCGCATCTTTCAATATACGGCTTGCGGTTGAGTTCACAGCAAGTAGGGCGAGTAGCATCGGTTCGATACTAACGAATTCATCACCCATCTTCTGGGAGGTCTCTACTGTACGCTGCATCACCTGATTGGTTTCAGAAGAGAGGTAGGGTTCACCACCAGATACTTTTGGTAAGTGGCTCATCTCATTCTGAATGGCAGTCTCCACAGCTTGTGCATTGACGCCAATTTTCTGGAAGACGTAATTTATTACGTCCTTTCCTTTATCCATTACACCAGCTAATATGTGTACTGGCTCAATGGTCTGCTGTCCATTTCGCTGTGCAATGTTTATCGCACTCTGAACAGCTTCTTGTGCTTTGATTGTAAATTTCTCAAATGTCATATTCAAATCTCCTTCCTATAGCTCCTACACCTTTATAATAGGCTTCAGAACTTGTTCTTATTTTTTTGTTTCTATTGCCTATATCTCAAACCTTGTGCCTATAGGTGTTTTGTGTCAAATTGTCGCTTGTGTTAGACAATTTGGCAGTTGTTTGTTTCTTAAAAAGAGAGGGAAGGGAGGTGGGGAATGTGCTTTTCAATGTTTAGTTCTCTTGGCGTTGACAGTATATAAATGCACAGATATAAATAAGTAAGCCCCAAAGAATATAGAAAACCTTTCGTAAAGCATATCTGTTTGTTCCATCCAAAGATAAGAAAAGATATCAGGCTCATCCAATATATAGAGTGATAAACTGAAGCATTTATATTATAAGGCACACATAGCAACTCTAAGTTTGCAGTAAGAAACTTAAAGTTGCTCTGTTTGATATTTCTTATAATTCTAAATACAAAAGGTAAACTTTATCATTTCCAAGTTTTGAAGACGCATTTTTGTCCGTATTTTTCGTATGATGATTTTGTAAAGACCATAAAACGGCTTGCAAATAACACCCAATTGGCTTGCAAAAGATGCCCTTTTGATGTCTAACTAACGCCCTTTTGAAGTCTTACTAAGCACCTTTTAAAATCTGTTTTTGCAACTTATTGATAACAAGAAACTTACAGGGGTACTAAAATAAATAACTTTTAGTCTATTTTTCTACCTTTGCTTTAACTGTTTTGTCAATATATTTCTTTATCTTTCTACGTTAAAACTCACACAGATTCATCGAAGGCTTAGAGATCAAAGGAGTATAATTGCAATGTTTATTGGCAAAAATAACAAAGATGTTAATAATCTGTGTAGAATATCTCTATTACTTTTTTTGTTTCGTCGGAACCTCCATGTATTGTTTTTAACTCCGTCTTTTCTCTGCTTATCTGTGTGCCTTATTATGTAATAGGTTTGTTTTTATCACTCCATATTTTGATAGAGTCAAATATAAGAATAGGTATAAGATTATGGCTGTTGTTTATTATTTCTTACATAAGCTTCACTGTTACTGGGGTTACTTCTTTGATAATAAACGGTGATAGTATCACCAATATGTAGACTTTCATATTCTCCATATTGTTTACCCCTACCTTCATAGGTTTTCTGATCTACGTTATATGAATAGGAGTAGTAAGGAGTTGCGCGAATTTTATAAAGTCTATTGACTACACCTTTAGTGTAAGCTGGGTTCTCAGCAATCTTGCTACTCTTCCATACATGCCATAAAGAGATTCCTAACAGTGCGATAACAAGATAGGCTATTGAGCGTTGATGCTTTCCTTTCATTTGTCAGATTGAGCTTTATTATTCAACTTCTCCTTCATATAGTTATGAAGACGGTGTGTAAACTCATAGTTTTTCAGTCCCCATTTGGGTGCTATGAGGAGGTCGGGGGGGCTCTGACTGACAAAGCGTTCGAGTACAAGGTCGGGGCGAAGAAGGCTAATGTAATCTGCTATGAGCTTGATATACTCTTCAACCGTATAAAGGTGAAATGGCTTTTCAGCGTACATCTTTGCCAGACGAGTTCCACGAATAATCTGTAACTGATGAATCTTCAATGTCGTTAAGGGAAGAGAAGAGATGATTGGAGCTTGTCTTAAACTCTCTTTTGCATCTTCACCAGGTAGTCCGAGAATGATATGTGCACCGACACGGATACCACGTCGGGCAGTCTCTTCTATAGCTTTACGTGCACAAGCAAAGTCATGCCCGCGATTAACCAGTCGTAATGTCTCATCATTGCAGGTTTCCACACCATACTCAACGATGAGGAATGTGCGGCGATTTAGTTCTTCAAAGTAATCTAAGAGGTCATCATTGATACAGTCGGGACGTGTACCGATAACGAGTCCAACCACATCCTCCACAGCAAGTGCTTCCTCATAGAGCTTTTTAATATGGTCGTTAGTGCCGTAAGTATTGGTATAAGCCTGGAAATAAGCAAGATATTTCATTTCAGGATACTTGCCAGAAAAGAATCGTTTGCCGTCTTCAAGCTGCTGGGTTACACTCTTTCCATTATCGCAATAGGCTGGGTTGAACGTCTGGTTGTTACAGTAAAAACAACCGCCACGCCCAATCCTACCATCTCGGTTAGGACAGGTAAAGCCAGCATTAACTGATATCTTTTGTACTTTATAAGGGAACTGAGAGCGCAACCAGTTCCCGAAATCGCAATAATATTGTTCCATTCTTTTGCAAATATACGGAATATTTTATATTTTTGTGCTGTTAAAACTTGAATTTATGAAACGTATATTACTTCTGTTTGCAACAATGCTAACCGTATTTCAGTTGATGGCTGGAGAACCTATCTCTTTGAAAGACATTACTAATGGTGCTTTTGCAACTAAGCGTATCTCGGGTGTTAATCCTTTAAAAGGAACTTCTGAGTATGCACAAATCTCGTCTGATGGTCGTCAGGTAGTTAAGTATTCTTTTAAAACAGGTAGCTCTACAGGGGTTATCTTTGACCTTGCTGATGCAAAAGGCGAGCAATTAAGCTCCTTTGATGATTATCAGATCTCGTCTGATGGAAGTCGACTGTTATTACAAACGAATACAAATCGTATCTATCGTCGTTCGTTTACAGCAGACTTTTATCTCTATGATGTAAAGACAAAACAGTTAAAGAAACTGTCAAAAGATGGCTCTGAGCAGATTCCGACCTTCTCTCCTGATGGTCGTCAGATTGCTTATGTTCATCAGAATAACATCTATATTACAGATGGTGAGAATGTAAAGCAGGTTACTACGGATGGTGAGTTTAATAAGGTAATCAATGGTTTACCTGACTGGGTTAACGAAGAGGAGTTCGGCTTTAATAATGCACTTGCTTGGAGTGCAGATAGTAAGACGCTAAGTTGGATTAGATATGACGAGAGTGAGGTAAAGAGTTATACTCTACAGTTTTACAAAGGTTCTCACCCTGCATATGATATGTTTGATATCTATCCTGGTGATTACAGCTACAAATATCCAAAGGCTGGCGAGGCAAACTCAAAGGTTAGTGCATGGTCTTATAGCTTGAGTGATGGTGCTGTGCGTAAATATGATTTACCATTAGCTGCAGATGGTTATATTCCACGCATCAAGTCTACCTTTGATGCAAATAGAATTATCCTCTATACAATGAATCGTCATCAGGATGAGTTGAATCTCTATGCTGCTAATCCTCTCACAGGTACATGTAATCTACTGATAAAGGAGAGTGTACCTAAGTATGTGAAGGAAGAAGCTATGGAGGGTATTAGCATCATGAAGGATTATATTCTTGTTCCTTCTGACCGTGATGGCTATATGCACCTTTATTTATATAATAAGGATGGTAAGCTTTTACGTCAGATTGATAAGGGAAATTATGACGTAACTGAAATCTATGGATATGATGAGAAGACAGGAAATACCTACTTCCAAGCAGCAGCACGTAAGCCAATGCAGCGTGAGATATATGTTGCAGACAAGTCGGGTAGGTTGACTTGTCTTTCTGCTCGTGCGGGATGGAATGTTGCTTCGTTCTCAGGCGATTATAAGTATTTCCTCGATACATGGAGCGATAGCAATCATCCATACGTATTTGCTATCTATGATAACAAAGGTAAGGAGATACGTGAAGTGCTTAATAATAATGAACTGCAGGCAAAGTTGGCAAAGTATGGCAACACTGGTGTTGAGTTCTTTACATTTACAACCTCTGAAGGTGTGAAACTTAATGGCTGGATGGTGAAGCCTGCTAACTTCGATGCAACAAAGAAGTATCCTGTAATTATGCACCAGTATAGTGGTCCGGGTAGTCAGCAGGTTGTCGACAACTGGGGCGTTGGGTCTATGGGTAGTGGTGCAATGTTTGACTACTACTTAACACAAAAGGGCTATATCGTTGTTACTGTAGATGGTCGTGGTACTGGTGCGCGTGGTGCAGAGTTTGAGAAGTGTACTTATTTGAAGCTTGGCGATTTGGAATCAAAGGATCAGACAGAAGCTGCATTGTGGTTGGGCAAGCAAAGTTATGTTGATGCTTCGCGTATTGGAATATGGGGTTGGAGCTTTGGAGGCTTCAATACATTGATGAGTATGAGCGAGGGACGTAATGCGTTCAAGGCAGGTGTAGCTATTGCTCCACCAACGAACTGGCGCTATTATGACTCTGTTTATACTGAGCGTTATATGCGTACACCACAGGAGAATGCTGCTGGTTATGCTATTAATCCAATCAATAGAGCAGAGAAGCTTCATGGTAAACTCTTAATATGTCATGGCTTAACGGACGATAACGTACATCCGCAGAATGCCTTTGAATATTCTGAGGCTTTGGTTCAAGCTGATAAGGACTTCAAAGAGAATCTTTATACCAATCGTAACCATGGTATTTATGGTGGTAACACTCGTAATCATCTTCTGAGACAGGTTACTGAATGGTTTATCGAGAACCTGTAATAGGCGCTGATAAAAGAACTGTGCTGTTTGCTAAGCGCCCTTATGTATAAATGAACCATGCGTGTCTTACTACATAATATGATGATGACAAGGGGCTTTTAATTCATCTTTTACTGATGTGTTAATGCTCAACACATAGTGTGCTGATGCTTAACACGTCATGTGCGGATGGTAAACACCAATGGTGTTGAGTACTTAGTGTAGTGCAATATGATATTATCAGGGAACAAATTGTTGGTATTAAGGAGTTGTTCTATCAGATAACTGTAAATCAAAGGTGATGTCATATGGACGAGTATATTGTTCAAAGGTCTATCAGATAGCACTAATAAAGAAAAAACTCGGACACTGAATTGCTATAATCAGTGTCCGAGTTTTTTATGTATAGTTAGTTTTATCTTGCTCCTTAGCCAAAGAGACGCTCAAAGAAGCCTTTCTTTTTAGGCTTTTCTTCGCTTGTAGCTGCCTCGAGGTGTGTAGAATCAGCTTTCTTAGAGATTGTTTCCTTCTTAACAGCAGAATCATTTGCAGGGATGTCTTCACCCTCGATGATACCCGCAGTACCCCATTGTGCAGCAAGTATTGTGGCATCCTTGCGAGCCGTATCCTCGTCAATTTCATATTGACCGCAGATTAACTCTACGAGGTTATCTACTGTAAAAGAATCCATCTTCTGCACCTCTTCCCATAAGTATGCAGAACTTTCGTTCATAGATATAATATTGCTGAAGTCAATATTCTCATCTCCTTCTGCAACGATAATATGTTCTCCGCATACTTCACGGAGGTTGAAGCCATTCTTTACTTTCATTCTTATTGATAGTTTATATTATTATCTTTCTTTTTATATTCCATTAAATGGTGCCAAAGATAGGAATCCAGATACGTCTGTAAATACCTAATAAATATCTTCGGATAGGAAGAAGTCGAGTCCAAATAAAACTATATGACTTCCATTTCCAAGCATTTGTAGCATCCATCTTGTTTCGTCCTTTACGGTAGAAACCAATGACTGCTCCAACAATATTCTCTTTCTTACAATGCTCAACACCAAGGTTGCCATCACCGCGTAAGGTCACGTTGTCACCTTCTATGCTGTCAATACGATGTAAGACGAAGTGTCGTGGTGTTATCTCCGCTAAGACTGGGTCGCCAACTTTTATTGTGGAAGGCTTGACAAGCAAAGCTTTGTCACGGTCATTTTCAAGGAAAGGACGCATAGAATAGCCACGAAGGCGTAACGTAACAGTATGTCCTTCATTTAACATCTTGACAACTTCTGGTAGAAACTCTGCATTAGCAAACTGGATTTCAGAAGTCGTAAGTACTGTTTTTGACATAAGTTTTATCTTTTCGTTACGGTTTGATAGCACACTTCTGCTGCTTCTTGATTAGGCAAGCAATGTAACGTAAATATCCTCCCAGCTTCTACAATTTTTGTAATAGTATCACAAACGCCATTGTAAATGTCTGAATCCCACTTCATGCTGGAGCAAGAGGGGAGTAGTGAAGCAAATGCTGCAATAGGATTGGGCTTCTCAACAGAGTTTGTTGTAGCGCGGTCAATACGTGTAATAGCACCTAAACGAGCCTTGACATTGCGATAGCATGGTGTCTTACCACTCCATGGGCTACCATATATCCATGTTTCTCCATCAATGATTCTCACGATAGGATTGTCATCGTTCATGAGGTCACTGCCTGGAATATAGCGTAGCCACATACTAACCTGGGTTGACTTACCTGTTCCGCTCTTGGCAATGAAGGCATAGCCATAGCCATTGTTACGAACAAGAGATGCGTGAATCAGCAAGGTTTTCTTATGTGCACCAGCAAAGGCAAAGATAAGCATCAATGCATTATTAAGTCCAAAGGTGCGCATATTCTTGGTGCCATTGAGTGCACAACGACAGTCAGAGAAGTCTTTATTACTCTGTAGCAGACAACAATCAGAGCCATTAATGTCCTTGATAATATACTGATAGCTACCATCATCAACACGATCCACAATAGTATCACCATTTCCTGTATCGAAAGCACGGATACGTTGTCTCCTTTCCTTTGGAACTGGTCGAAGCGTATCGTCAACCGTTAAGCGGAAAAAGACATTCTCTGAAACCTCTTTGATTCTGAAAGGTTCAAACGAACTTAGCAAGTGCATTCCGTTGACATCAGTCTCACGGAATATAATTTGTATATCAAAGTCTGCTATTCTGAAGTTATTTATTTCCATCTTTAGAGGCTCTGCTTACTTTGACTTTGTGGTTTTAGTATTCACTTGTGTCTCTTCGTTTGAAGTATAGTTGTCTGGTGTTATAGTCTTATAGCTGAACTCTGCATCAGAGATAGACTTAACTATATATTTCTTCTTACCCTTTTCGTATTTATTTTTCAAAGCTGTGAACTGTTTCATAGCTTTATTCTCATTCTCAGCATACATCGTAACGCAAGTTGGATAGCTTACCAAACCATTGTTCTGAAGGTAATAACGGAGTTGATATGAGTAGTCTTCACGATTAGCAAGGAACTTAGTACGGTCGTTTGCAAGGTAGGCATCCACTTTCTGGATATTGGTCATATAAACCGTTGAATCATTAAAAGAGGCTGCAAAACCAAACATATATACCTTTGCAGGCTTGTATCCTTTTGCGTTACTACTATTTACCCATCCCAGCAGGAGTATTGCTATAATTAATACCTGACGTAATTTCATCTTAAATTAATATCTTACAATGTTAATGTTATTGTCCTAAATAAGCCTTCAAAACCTTGCTATTGGATAGTTGGCGTAGGCGTCTTATTGCTTTTTCTTTAATCTGTCTTACCCGTTCACGTGTGAGATTATATTTACTTCCTATCTCTTCCA
Source organism: Prevotella melaninogenica (assembly GCF_013267595.1). Lineage (NCBI taxonomy): Bacteria > Pseudomonadati > Bacteroidota > Bacteroidia > Bacteroidales > Prevotellaceae > Prevotella > Prevotella melaninogenica. The sequence goes on from NZ_CP054011.1 coordinate 433,146, forward strand.
ATGTCATTTCACGTTGGTTAATTCCGAAGTAAGCCTCTATAACCACCTTCTCTCTATCCTCAAGTATCTGTAAAGCTCTTCCAATTTCTTCCCGTAGACTCTCTTCAACCAACTCTTTATCAGTTGATGGTGTGTTATCATTAGGAATAACGTCAAGTAAGCTACTTTGCTCGTCGTCATAGAATGGAGCATCTACCGAGACATGACGTGAATTAACTTTCATTGCATCAACAATCTTGTCTTCTGGTATATCAGTGTTCTGTGCTATCTCATCAATACTCGGACGGCGTTCGTTCTCTTGTTCAAACTGTGTCAATATCTTATTGATTTTATTGACAGAGCTTACTTGATTTAGTGGTAATCTGATGATACGACTTTGTTCTGCTATTGCTTGCAAGATGCTTTGTCTTATCCACCATACAGCGTATGAGATAAACTTGAAGCCGCGTGTTTCATCAAACTTCTCTGCTGCTTTGATTAATCCTACATTACCTTCGTTAATAAGATCGGGCAGAGAAAGCCCCTGATTTTGATATTGCTTTGCAACTGAGACAACGAAGCGCAGGTTAGCTTTCGTCAGACGTTCTAAAGCTTTTCGATCACCATTTCGAATCTTTTGAGCAAGCTCAACTTCTTCTTCGATACTGATCATTTCTTCGTGACCGATTTCCTGCAGATACTTATCAAGAGAAGCACTCTCTCGATTCGTAATCGATTTTGTGATTTTCAATTGTCTCATGTGCTTAGCATTATTTTAAGTGATGGCAAATTTACACAAATTCAATGAGTTAAACAAATAAAAAAGTAAAAAACTCACATAAGAATCTATAATGATTTTGTGTTGTGTATTAGGTTTTTGGTCTTTTAACGGTTTCTTGTTGACTGATAGGTGTTTTATTGGTTTGTAATGGTTGAATATTCTTTTCATGTTCATACAACGTCTTTTAGTGCGATAAGAGGTGGTTAGATTTGGATTCTTGGTGGTTATTATGTTGCGTTTATAGGGTGAGAAGAGGGTTCTTACGATAAATGCATAGAACGTTAATAGAATAAGATTAATCCACTTACATGCTATGATTAGCTCCGATTAGATGGTTTTATAAAAGGGGATAAACTACATGATACGTGTAATTAGGTGTGATTTCCATTCGGTTTCTACAAACAACTTATTCCCTTATTAGTTGAAGTTTGTAAACTATTTTCATGTGATTCGAAACCAATATATGCTCTTTTGGCTTCTTAAAGACGCCTAATTGGCTTGCAAAAGATGCTCTTTAGAACCCTTATTAACGCCCTTTTGGAGTGCAATTAAGCACCTTTTGTTTTGCTGTTTTATAACTGATTGATATACTGTTGGTTATAAAGCTGCTTTTCATATGTGTTTTTGCCGTTGTTTATAGATGTTTTTACTTGGTATTATGTAATGATTTTTCAAGGTGTTGCCTATCAAAAAGTAATCCCCCATTCTTGTATCTAAAACCAAGAATGGGGGAATTCTTATTTTGTCAGCTTTTCAGCTGAAAGTTATCTGTCGTTAATCAGCAAGAGGAATAGCGAAGTAAGCCTTCTTACCAGTTGGGTAAATACCCTGAACGTAGAGAACTGGGTCCTTGCTGGTAGATGCCTTCTTAACGATATTCTGCAAGTCGTCAATATTCTTCACCATGGTCTCGTTTACATTCTGAATGATGAAGCCACGATTGATTCCGGCAGCCTTCAATGCACCATTGTTAACCTTCAGTACCTCAAGACCATAGTTGATGTTCAACTGCTTCTTAAGGGCATCTTGTACTGGACGGAACTGACCACCAAGAACGTCGATGTCAGCCTGCTCAATTACCTTTGTCGTACCCTGTGCATTCTTCAGTGTGATAGTCTTTGAAATCTCTTTCTTATTGCGGATGAAAGTAACGGTTGCCTTATCGCCAGGACGCTTGCTGTTGAGTGCCTGCTGAAGCTCAGACATACGTGTTACCTTTTGTCCGTCAAACTTAGTGATAACATCACCCTTTGTCAAACCTAAGGCTGCACCATTTCCTTCCTCTGAAACCTCGCTAACGTAAACACCTGCATTTGTACCAAGGTCAACGTTCTTGCCTTCTTCTTTCTGAGCATTGATGAAGTTCAGTACGTCACCACCTTGAATGCCGAGCATTACACGTTGTACGCTACCATACTTCTTAATATCATCAACAACCTTATTCATTATTGATGTAGGGATTGCAAAACCGTAACCACTATATGCACCAGTCTGTGAGTAGAGCATAGCGTTGATACCTACTAACTCACCCTGGGTGTTAACCAATGCACCACCAGAGTTACCTTGGTTGATGGCTGCGTCAGTCTGGATAAAGCTCTCGATACCATTGCGCGTAGCACCCAAACCACGTGACTTAGCACTTACGATACCAGCCGTTACGGTATTGTTGAGGTTGTAAGGGTTACCTACAGCAATTACCCATTCTCCAACTTTCAACTTGTCTGAGTCGCCAATAGGAAGGGTAGGGAGGTTTGTTGCGTTTACCTTTAGCAGTGCAAGGTCAGTCTGCTTGTCAGTGCCAACGATGCGAGCAGAGAACTCACGGTTGTCATTCAGTGTGACTGTCAATTCATCAGCACCCTCAACAACGTGATTATTCGTTACGATATAACCATCAGGTGAAATGATAACACCGCTACCTGTAGCCTCCTTCTTAGGAGTCTGAACCTGCTGACGGCGTGAACCATTACCTTGGTTAGGATTTCCAAAGAAACCGAATGGGTCAAAGAAACCACCAAATGGGTCATCTTGAACCTCAACGGTTTGTGTCTTAGAATTCTGTACATACTTAATGTGAACGACAGCTGGAAGCGCTTTCTCAGATGCGTATGTGAGGTCAACTGGCTGACCAGGAGCTACAACTGGGGCTTCTGCAGCATACACTTTGATGAAGGCGCCAGTAGAAAAGGCGAGGGCTGTAACACATGCCGCGCCTGCCAAATACTTTGATAAATTCTTCATATTCTTAATTATTTGTTCGTTAATTACGTTTTTATGTGTCAAGCCGTCATTATTTGTAAATGTCTTGTTGACATATTCTGGAATGCAAATATAGGAGCAAATTTTGTAAAACCGACAATTTGTCAGTTATCTTTATCCGATTTTAACAATTAAAATTTAACACTTAACGACTATTAATCTGATGTGATGTAAATTTTGCATTTATTTGTTTTGGGTAGTTGTTTTATTCCTAATTATCATCTTATTGTTTTAATAAGTTGACAAAATGAAAGGAAATGTAAGTCGTCGTATCATGTGGTTGATGTAATTCGACTCTTTGGAGAGGGCTTTTGGTGAGTGAATAATTTAATACTTATAGGCACTTAAAGGTATGGCAGAGATGCTAAAACTACTGTATGTTGTGATTATTTTTATGAAAAGAAATATTCATTGTCATGAAAATAATTTCGTAAAGGTATACTCTAATGTGTGTAAAGCATTGTTTTATAATACGTAGAGCATAGGTATAAATAGGTGTAAAGGTAGCTTTAAGAATCTTGTTTATAGCTTGATATGCTATTATGTTGTTATAATTATCTTAATGTCTATGTGTTTAGGTTCACACAATAACTTCTTTCTGTCTTTTTATACTATCTCTTTTCGTGGCTAAGTTTAGATTATCATTGAAATATTTTGGCTTTTCCATGTTTTCCATTATCTTTGCATTCTGATAAGGCAGTGTTCCGGCTCTGTCGCTGGCATCTGTAATGGATGCGAGAGGAAAGTCCGGGCAGCATAGGGCATCCTGCTTCCGAAAATAGAAGCTATTGGTGACAGTAGATGTAGGCAGAAGAAAATAACCGCCACGCAGTAATGTGTGGTAAGGGTGAGAAGGTGGTGTAAGAGACTACCAGCAGGCGGGTGATCGTCTGGCTGTGCCGTTCAGGAGCTGCAAGTTCATGTAAACCGTTGTTTGAGGGTAGCCCGCCCAAGCGCAAGCACAATGGAGGGTAGAATGCTTTAATTGCAAGGTGACTTGTAATATAGATAAATGACAGGCATCTTCCTATTATCGAAAGATGAGGAAGAAACAGAACCCGGCTTATAGGAACACTGTTTTATTTTTCTTTCATATACGCCCATCTTCTCACATTCTGTTTGGAATGATGGAGGAGAGTTGGGAGTTTTTTATTAATATAAAAACATTGGAGAATCATGAAAGATTTAGAAGAACAGTATGTAACTGTGTTGGATGATTTTCAACACACTGTAGAAAATAAAATCAGAAACCATAAAGATGAAGTGGGCTTCCCTCAGTTACCAGATAATGTTAGTGAGGAGGAACTTTCTAATTATCTTTTTGATTACCAAGCGGCTTTGGATAGTGAGGGTACAGAGCGGTCACGTTATACAATAGCGGGCTTCCTTTTGTGCTTACCGATATTGATAATGTCGGCATTTCCAGACGATTCGCTACCTTTTAAAGGAATACTGAATGTGTTGGCTGCTATCGGTGTCGGCTTGGTTCTCTTCCTTCTTTATAGGGTAATGATGAAAGTTTTAGTGCGTAATAAGATTCGTCGTGCTAATCAAGACTATCCAGAGGCGAAGGCTTATGTAGACCGAGTTATGGATTTTAAGTAAGTTTTGTTAATGATTTAGTTGTAGTATGGAATTACCTGATTTTCAAAAGTATAAAGATAAGTTTACCCAACAGGGTTTCTTTGATAAGATTCAACGTGTAGCAAAGCGTGCTGGTGCTAAGTTGGTATATGTGGCATTGATTTTGTATTATTTGATACAAAGTGATAAGGTGTCACTTAAGGATAAGGCTATTATCATTGGTGCATTGGGTTATCTAATCTCACCGCTTGATGCTGTGCCTGATGCTATTCCTATTGCAGGACTATCAGACGACCTTGGTGTTTTGCTTTACGTATTAAATAAGGTGTGGTCTTCTGTTGATGATGATATGAAAAAGCAGGCACGCGAAAAGCTGTCAAAGTGGTTTGATGATGATGAGATGGAGGTAGCAGAAGATATCTTTACGGAAGATACTACTAATACTCCAGTGTGAAAAGTAGAATAAGTAGGAAAAGATGTGGCAGTATGTTGTCTTAGCCATAGTGATTTTATCAGCTGTAGGCTATGTGGTTTATCGTACGTGGCAATCGTTTCGAGCAGCAAGTGATCCATGTCATGGATGCTCAGGTTGTACCATTCATAATCAGTTAAAGAAAAAGCAAAAATTGGAAGGTCGTAAGAAGCCCGCTTGTTTTAAATAGTTTCATTTAAGAAACCTATCAATAGGATTACTTGAACTTATCTTTTTGCTCGATGTCTGTGAAAGATTCTTGGTATCTTACATGAAGAAGATTTTACGTAATCTTTATTGAAAAAAGTTTCTGAATTGTTTGGTTAAACCGAAATAATTGATTATCTTTGCACTCGCAAATCGCAATTATGATTTGTAATAGAATGGTGCTTGGGCCGGGAGGTTAGGCAATGGTCTGCAAAACCATGTAGAGCGGTTCGATTCCGCTAGGCACCTCAAAAGACTCTCAGTATTGGGAGTCTTTTTTATTTCTATAACTTTGTCAGTACATCATTAGTTGCCCCCCATACAGTCCAATGTTTCGTCAGCGGTATGATGGTAATGGGTATAGAAAACAAAAGAGTTGTAATCAAATGATTATAACTCTTTTGTGGGTAGTGATGGATTCGAACCACCGAAGCTAGAAGCAGCAGATTTACAGTCTGCCCCATTTGGCCACTCTGGAAACTACCCAAGGTGGTGGGCGTTGACGGATTCGAACCGCCGACCCTCTGCTTGTAAGGCAGATGCTCTAAACCAGCTGAGCTAAACGCCCTTACTTTTCGTAAGCGGTTGCAAAAGTAGTCATTTTATTTTAATTGTGCAAACTTTATCATGGTTTTTTCTTCTTTTTTCTATTATATGACAAAGAAATGTTCTTTTAGAGTAGGTGCGGTATGGTGATATAAATAAAAACTCCCTATGAGTAGCTTTATGACTCATAGGGAGTTGCTTATTTAAAAGGCGTTGTTAGCTTCTCACAAAGTTCAGGATAAAGAGAACTGCTAATACAACGAGTGTCCAGTTCAGATCCTTCCACTGACGTGTAAACGTCTTCATGAATACATATGCAATGATTCCTAAGCAAATACCATCAGCGATAGAATAGCAAAGCGCCATTGTAATCATTGTGATGAAAGCAGGGAAAGACTCTGTAATATCCTGAAGATTGATTTTTTTTACAGAGTCAATCATCAGTACACCTACCATAACCAAAGCTCCACTTGTTGCAGCACTTGGGATAAGTAAGAAGATAGGGGAGAGGAAGAGGGATACAATGAAGAAAAGACCTACTGTAAATGCTGTTACACCAGATCTACCACCTTCTGCAATACCGCTTGCGCTCTCAACGTATGTTGTCAGCGTTGAACTACCTAACATAGCACCACAAGTTGTACCGATAGCATCACTCATCATGGCTTCCTTTACATGAGGGATGTTGCCATTTGGTTCAACTATACCTGTTTTATCAGCTAAGCCCATCAGGGTGCCGATAGTGTCACAGATGTTTATTAAGAGTAGAGAGAATATTACCAATACAGTCTTAAGATTCAGAAGACCTGAGAAGTCAAACTTACAGAAGATAGGAGTTATGTCCTGTGGTGCAGAAACTGGTAGCCATCCATTAGGAAAAACTGTTACGCCCATTGGTATACCTATAATTGTTGTGATGATGATACCCCAGAACAAAGAGCCTTTGACGTTTCTTGCCATGAGCGCACCACTGAGTAAGATAGCAATGATACCAAGAATACAGGTAGGTGTGAAGGCTCCTAAGCCAACGAGGGTTGCATCGTTATTAACGATAATGTTTGCATTCTTCAGACCGATAAAAGCAATGAACATACCAATACCAGCTGATATGGCATAGCGTAAATTTGTCGGAATGGCATTGAGAATCATCTCTCGCACGTTGAAAAAGGTAATTGCAATGAAGAGAACACCCTCAATGAGCATGATAGCAAGCGACTGCTGCCATGTAAACTTTAAAGATACGCAGAGTGTATAGGCAAAGAAGGCGTTAAGACCCATAGATGGAGCTTGTGCAAAAGGAAGCTTTGCCATAAATGCTAACAACAATGTAGCTATAGCTGCTGCCAGTGCTGTACCTGTGAAGAGTGCTCCCTTATCCATACCAGTACTTGCAAGAATACTTGGATTGACAGCTAAGATATAGCTCATAGTTAAGAATGTTGTTGCTCCTGCAATAATCTCAGTGCGGAGCTTCATAGATTTGGAATCAAATCCGAGGGCTTTTTCTAAGAAAGTCATCATTGTTTTAAGGTTTAAATACTCTTTAGTTTATATTGATGTTTTATTTATCCAATCATCAAGAATCATTCGTGCTATTGATAAAGGCTCAGGAATGGTTGGTAGATTGTCTTTGGTAAACCAGGCTCCTTTTGATAGTTCGCTTTGTTGTAGATGAATGTCCCCACCGTCATAATCGGCATTAAAGCCTACCATCAGACCACAAGGATAGGGCCAAGGTTGTGAACCAAAATAACGGATGTTCTTTATCTTGATTCCTGTTTCTTCTTTTACCTCACGATGTACAGCCTCTTCGAGTGTTTCACCAGTCTCAACAAAGCCCGCTACAAGTCCATAGAAATCGGTCTTGAAGTTACGAGCATGTACCAAAAGGACTTCGTCGCCTCGGTGTACAAGAACGATAACTGCTGTTGCCAATTGTGGCCATACTTCTTTTCCACAATTCGTACAACGCTTTGATATATCAGTGTGCATCTTCATTGGTGCACCACAAACGCCACAGAACTTAGTGTTATTATCCCAGTAAAGTAATTCATGACACTTGCCAGCCTTAAGATAAAGTTCCTTGGAAAGGTGGTAGAAAGATGGACGTAAGCCACACATCTCATACAGAGGATTGTCTGTAATTGGTTGGTCTATCATGACCGCCTTCACTTCTGTACCGTCTTCCATTGGTGTGACGTTTAGCACATGTGTCCAAGGATGTAGTGTTACTGGAGCTTCTTCAGAAAGTGGAATGGTATAATGTTCACTCTCTTTCTTAAGCATGATATCTGTTTTGCAGAAAACAAACCAGTATTTCTTCATTGGTCTAAGTATTAATCTTTGCCTAATTCTATTAACCTTAAACTCTAAACTGTCATTATGTTTATTGCTCTTTGGTTACTTTCCTTTCTTTCTTGTTTATTCTCCAAAAAGAAGTTTACGGTCACGTGCTGCAGCAGGAACGGTCCATGTCTCTGGAATAAACTTCCAATTATGGTTTGGCTGTGGATTCATCACACCTGCCTTCTTTATCTCTTCCATCAAATAATGGCGTTGGTCTTTTGGACTTTCCCAAATGATTCGACTCTTCAAAGAGTCACGTGGAATACCAGCACCCTTGGTTAATAACTCACCACCACCATTAGCACGATAGCTATTAACTGCTACTGTATACCACTTATTCTCATCAAATGGTTCTCCATTACTCATGCGAAGGATACGCACTTTTTGTCCGTCAGGTTTCGTAACGTCTACTTCATAATCAATGCCAGCTGCTGAATCAAAGTTGAACGAGAAGTTTTTGAAGCCAAGACGTTGTGCATCATTCTGTGTGTTAGAGAGCAAAAGTAGATGATCTTCAGGGCTTTTCATTGTGTTACACCATAGGTCATAACTCATTTCAAGATGCTTACGAATCTCTTTACCTGTCAAACGCATGGTACAGAGGTTATTCTCATACTTATAAAGATTGAACATATCAGCAACAGTGATAGGACCAGCCTTGATAGATGCGTTGAATAATAAAGGTGCATTGAAAGCAATATCTGCCTTAGTAATCTCCAACTCCAAGTTGAGGATAAGGTCGTTGAAAGCAGAGTTGCCGAAGTAACTATCTTTTGTATAGATAGTATTTTCAAATCTTCCAATTACCTGATCGCTCCATGCCTTTACAGCATCAATCTCTAGTTGGAAGTGTTGAATGAAAGCATCGTCAGCTTTGAGTTCCTTTACATCAACTAATTCACCTGTAGCTTTTGTTACGGTGTATTGACGCTTACCTTTGACAGTCTTAGGTCTAAGGGTTAATGTTGCTATCGCTACACGTTGTGCATTGTTAGCAGGGTCAAGGCAGATTACGTCTTTACCAACAATATTCTTTTCAATAGAACTATGTGGAGTATGGTCATGACCGAAGAAAACAATATCAAAACCAGGCACTTCCTTTGCTACTTTCTTTGAAGCATCTTCATCGTATTCAGGTGTCTTGATACCACCATCCCAGCCAGAATGGAATAAACCAACAATAACATCTGGCTTCTCTTTCGTCTTCACCTCAGCCATTGTTCGCTTGGCACAAGAGACCATTTCTTCAAAGCGTAGACCACTCCAAATGCTCTCTTTTAACCAGTTGGGTATAGCAGGAGTGAGCATACCAATGACACAAACCTTAATACCATTCTTTTTCTTGATAGTATAATAAGGTAAGATATAAGGCTTATTAGTCTTTGTGTCAATAATATTTGCACCAAGGATAGGGAACTTCAGCTCCTTAAACCATTTGTCATAAACCTTATGTCCTGTTTCAATATCGTGGTTTCCAACCGTTGCTACGTCATATCCCATATAGTTAAGTACGCTTGCTGGGATGTTAGTCTTCTCTGGTGCAACGTAATTATAATAGTAGGAGATAGGCTGACCTTGTAGGATATCGCCATTATCCAATAAATAGACATTGTCTTTTCCATCCTTCTTACGCAGTTCTTCTACTAATGTATAGACTCTTGCCATAGAACCGCTTTTAGGCTTTCGAGTGATGAAATCGTATGGAAAGAAAGAACCATGCACGTCAGTTGTTTCGATAAGTTTGATGGTAACATCCTTCTGTTGTGCCATAGTTGAAGAACTGAGTCCTAACATGATGGAAAGTACTATTGTTGAAAGTTTCATAATCTTAATTTTAATTCAGCTACAAAAGTACTAAATTATACGGAAAAAAACGAACTTGATTTGTTATGTTTCAAAAGTCTTTTTGAAGGTTAGTTGAGTTGGGGTAGGCGTGTTCTATGGGTTAATATAGAATTGTTTAATAATGTAGGAATATGTAATTCATTTAAGGTTGATTGTAGGAAAATAACAGGAGCACATAACTTAGAATCTTTTATCACGCTTTCAAACATTCATAGTAGAGAATTTACCGATTGAATTCTTTGAGCATGTATAAAAGTTTAAGTTGTGTACTCCAGTTCTTTTATTGCGGTTCTAACTGTGAAGAATCTAAATAACGCCTTGCGCCATCATTGCCTTAGCAACCTTAATGAAGCCTGCGATATTAGCACCCTTTACATAGTTGATATATCCATCAGACTCTGTTCCGTATTTTACACAGTTTGCGTGGATATCATCCATAATCTGATGGAGTTTCTGGTCAACCTCTTCACGGCTCCACTTCAGACGTCCAGAGTTCTGACTCATCTCAAGTCCTGACACTGCTACACCACCAGCATTACTTGCTTTACCTGGGCAATAGAGTACCTTTGCGTCTTGGAAAATCTTTACTGCCTCTGGTGTAGAAGGCATGTTTGCACCTTCTGTCACAGCAATAACACCATTCTTTACGAGTTCAGCAGCTGCTTCTCCGTTGATTTCATTCTGTGTTGCGCATGGAGTTGCGATGTCAGCCTTCTCAGACCAAGGTCTTCCTCCTGGAACATACTTGACATTATACTTTTCTGCATACTCACGAATACGTCCACGCTCAATGTTTTTGAGTTCCATTATATAAGCCAATTTCTCCTCATCTATACCATCTGGGTCGTAGATGTAGCCATCTGAATCGGAACAGGTAAGCGGCTTAGCACCTAATTCAAGCAACTTTTTTATTGTGTATTGTGCTACATTACCCGAACCAGAGACGAGGACGGTCTTACCTTTGAGGTCAATGTTGCGAGTCTTAAGCATGTTCTGTAGGAAGTATACATTACCGTATCCTGTTGCTTCAGGACGGATAAGTGAACCACCGAACTCCTGACCTTTACCCGTAAGGATACCAACAAACTGATTCGTCAGTTTCTTATATTGTCCAAACATATAGCCAACTTCGCGTCCACCAACACCGATGTCACCAGCAGGAACGTCACAGTCTGGACCAATGTAATTCCACAATTCTCTCATGAAAGCTTGACAAAAACGCATTACCTCTGCATTTGACTTGCCTCGAGGAGAAAAGTCTGAACCACCCTTAGCGCCACCCATAGGGAGTGTTGTCAGTGAGTTTTTAAATGTCTGTTCAAAGGCAAGGAACTTCAAGATAGACTCATTAACTGATGCGTGGAAGCGAAGTCCCCCTTTGTAAGGACCAATCGTGTTGTTATGTTGTACACGGAAGCCCATATTGGTTTGTACATTTCCCCTGTCATCAACCCAGTTTACACGAAACTTAATGATTCTATCTGGCACACAGAGTCGCTCGATAAGATTGGCTTGTTCAAAACCAGGATGTTTATTATATTCATCTTCGATCGTATCTAATACCTGTGAAACAGCCTGAATATATTCTGGCTCATTTGGAAAACGATGTTTTAATCTCTCTACGACTTCTGTTGCTTTCATAAATAGTTGTTTTTATTATTATACCCTGAAATATTTTATTTTTATAATTACGCTTGTTTATGTTGCAAAGATAACGATTTTTACTTAAATATCTATCATTTCGTAGTAGAATGTTTGAATATAGTGTGAATAAGTCATTATCTATCCTCTTATAGCTTGAATAGATGAGCATATTATCTTTTGAAGCATATAGAATTCGCAAGTCATCCTACTCGTTTTTATTTTTTTCTCGATTTGTTTTGGCGTTTTAATATTTTTTGTTACTTTTGCGTCCGAATTAGAGATTGATAACGATGATACAAGCAATAAATTTTAATTTTTATAAGCGTAGCACCTTACAAAACAAAGGTGTTCGCCACGCTATTGCTGTATCTAATTCATTGATGGACGAGAGTAAGAAAGTTGAAAAAAAGATAGCTAATTATTTGGTAGTTCCAAATAATTTTATACTCTCTCTCTCTCTCTCTCTCTCTCTCTCTCTCTCTCTCTCACACATAGAGCAGGCTTAATTTATTTTTTAATTTCTTTCGTACGCGCGCGAGGCTCGCCGTGTATAAACCATAGTAAACAAAGGACTTTTAGGAGTTTCCTTTGTTCTTTTTTTGTGTTCTTATTCAAAGCACAATATAGAGAATTTAAGAATGAAATAACGACTAATTTAAATCAATAAAGTTTATGAGATTTAAAACTAATAGTTCGCAGTTTATTAATACTTCTAAAAAACAAAAATGTATGATTGAAACAAAGAAATGGGCTTATTTAAAACCCGAATGTAATGTTATGCCTACCGAGTTAGAACACTTACTCGCAAATGTAAGTGGAAGTGCAGGAACCATCAGTCATGGTGAACAGCATGGTGATGCTAAACAACAAATTCTGTGGCAGGAAGTATCCGAAGATTTTGAGGAAGAAAAACCTTAAGAACTTCAATTCTTCAGAAGAATCAATATATAACATAAATTTAAAGTATATATAGTTAAGAAAATAAATTATATGATTATGATTAAAGGATTGATAAAGCAACTATTACAGTTGTCGGCTTGTATTCTTATAACTGTTGCTTTTTTTGCTTGCTCAAGTGACGAAAATGCAATAGAAAATAGAAGAAGCGAGCAAGCATTGGATGGAGGTGCAAACTTTATAGGCTCACAACCAACAAGTAATCCTGTAACTCGTACTTCTGCGATTTATACCCTTGGAGGTACAGCAAAGGTGTTTTGGGATACAGCAGATAAAATTTTCGTACAAGATGACGCTGGCATTTTCCACCAGACGACAGCTGCTCAATTTGTTAATGCCTCAAATAAGACAAGAGCAAACTTTACGTTAAATACTGGTACATTCACACAGAATAATCGTGAAGTTCGTTATACAGGATTGAATGGTACAAATGCTAATACTGTTACAATAGCTTCGGCACAAGTACAGTCTTCTCCTAATAATTTTGAACATTTAGGTGTATCTGGTGATTGTGGTATAGCAACAGCAAAAGGTTCTAATGGTAGTTATGATTTTACATTGGAACATAAGTCTGCATATCTTTGCTTTCTCCCACGAACAACAAATACAGCACTTCAATCTTGTAAGCTAAGTCGTATTGTAGTATATTCTGACCAAGAAATTGCAGGTAACTTCACTCTTACAAATACAGGGCTTTCTTCAGCTCCTGTAAGTGCAGGTTCTCATGAGATTACTTTAACTACTGGTAGTGGATTTCCATTGACAAACTCTACTACAGATGTTTCAACAAATGGTGCTTATATGGTAATAGCACCAGGAACACACGCTCTTACAATACGCTATTGGCTTGAAACACCAGATGGAAGAACTGGAACAATATCAAAATTTATATCTGCCACAAATTTTGATGCAGGAAAAATCTATGACATAACAGCTAATTTTGATAGCCGTGTTTATTCCAGCAATTTATATGCTTGGGATGCAGTATCAAATGCATATCCATCAGGTGATGTTAACATGACTTATCCGACTCATTCAAATGGAGTAGAGGCTACTAATATGGCAAAAATTGCCCCTAATATGCACGAAATGTATTGGTATGCTGTTAAGGGCGATATTCATTGGGATGACACAGAAGAACTATTTGTTGTAGATGGCGTTATTTATAAAGGTGGTATTTGGATTAAAAGAAAAGAAAATATATCAGGTTTTAGTTCTACTATAGATCCACCAGGGGTAACTTATTATGGGTCATCTACATACGTAACTACTCCTCCTACAAATAATATTCTTAACCAATATTTTTATCTACCTGCTTTAGGTGCTAAGGGCATAGAGAATTTTGGATATGGTCGCATTGATAAACCAATTGGTACTTGTGCAGCCTATTGGACCTCAACTGGTACAGGAATGGATAACACCGTTTTTCGCTTGCGAGCTTACCGATTAATGATAGAAAAGGGTACAACACTTCTTAATTGCATATATGATGTACGAGCTAATGGTTATGCAATTGCAAAATTTGAGTAATTTTTGTTTGTAAAGTATAGAATTCTTAATCTATTTATAATACAAAATAAAGGCTCTAATTTATATTATAGTAAGAACTCTATAAGTAACCCTCCGCAAGTTTAAGGTCTCTGACTTGCGGAGGTTAACAAGAGGAGACCACCTTAATAATAATATGGCTAATAAACCTATTCAATTTGTTTTAAAAGAGCAGAAGTTGAACATTGGAAAACAGGCAGGAAAGACTGTAATCGTAGCGCGCCCGACAGGCAGACAGCGTGTTGACTTCCGCAACTTTTGTGAACGTATTGCTAAGTCAACAACCTTTAATGCACAAGAGGTAGCAGCCGTGCTTAATCTTGCGAGTGAAACCGCTCGTGACATTGTAGCCAATGGCGACATCGTAGAGTTTGGCGACCTTGGTACTTTGACTCCTTCGTTTAAGAGTAAGGCTGTCTTAAAAGGTGAACAGTTTCGTGCACAGCAGCATATTGAGAAGCCTGTAGTGAAACTCCTTGCTTCTCGTAAATATTTCACGCTGAACGATGTTACCTTTGAGCAAGTAACACCAGGGGAAAAGAAAGCAAAGAAGGAAAAGAAGACAGAGAAAAAGAACGAAAATCCAGGTCCAGTTCCTGCAGATTAATAAAGATATAATTCTTTTACCTAAGACATCCAATGTAGAGTTCGCGAACAAATCGAAAAAAGTTCGCGAACTTTTTTGAATTTGTTCGCGAACTTTTTTGTGTTTATCATAGTAGTATTTTACTTCTTACCAAGTCCACGAAGCCACTTCAGAGGCTTTTTAATAAGTGCCTTTAAGCCTGATTCGTTGTTGGATGTTGATGGCAACTCCTCACGAATATCATATTTTGTACTTCTTCTTACAGACTTGTCTTCTGGTGTACGCTGGCGGTTGTTACGCTTCTTACGCTTATTGTTAGGCTTCTTGTTCTGCTGATTGGTAGTGTTTTCAGCATTACCTTTATTATTAGCAGGTTTCCTGTCATTGCGCTTCTCGTTGTCTACTTTTGGCTGACATTCCTGCTGCTTACCCTTATTCTGACGGTTATTCTTCTTGTTTACTGGTTTACCCTCAGTTGCTGCAGGATTGTTATCTTGCTGCTTTTGAGGTCTATGGTTCTGTTTGTTTCCAGCCTTACGCTCCTGTTGGTTCGCGTTGTTCTCGTCAGTGTTGTTCTGTGTCTGCGGTGCAGGACGTCTGTTGCGCTGCTTGTTGTTTCCTTGTTTCTTGTCCTTGTGGCTCTGATGATCACGGTCCTTACGACGACGGCTCTTTGCACTATTTCCAGCCTTCTTAGGCTTTCCGTTGCTCTTATATTCAGGACCTTCGCCAAGTTCTGCTGGTAGTTGCGCCTTCTCAACCTCCTTCTCTAAGAACGATTCAATCTGTTGGAAGAAATAGATATCATCTTCATTTACGAAGGTAATCGCCTTTCCGTCACGGTCAGCACGTGCTGTACGACCAATACGGTGAACATAATCCTCTGCGTCATGAGGTACATCATAGTTGATGACCATTGCAATGTCATCGATATCAATACCACGTGAAACGATGTCGGTTGCAACCAACACATCAATCTGACCACTCTTGAACTTGAACATAACGTCATTACGCTGTTCCTGATCAAGGTCGGAATGCATCTCACCACAGTTGATGTGCATGCGATTAAGCGATCCTGCAATCTGCTTTACCTTCTGTTTTGAACCTGAGAAGATAATGACACGCTTGAGATCTCCAGCCTTGAAGATATCCTTAATGATACCCATTTTCTGCGTTTCATAGCATACGTATGCTGTCTGCTGAATCTTCTCAGCAGGTTTACTTACAGCGAGTTTAATCTCAACAGGATTCTTTAGCAATGTCTTAGCAAGTTCTTCAATCTTTGCAGGCATCGTAGCTGAGAACATAATTGTCTGACATGTTGCAGGCAATTTCTTTGCAATTGTCATAATGTCATCAGAAAATCCCATATCGAGCATACGGTCAGCTTCGTCAAGGATAAAGAAACTCACCTTAGATAAGTCTACGTTACCGAGAGAAATATGAGAGATGAAGCGCCCTGGGGTAGCAATTACAACATCTGCTCCCAATGCGAGACTCTTCAACTCTTGGTCGTATCTATTACCATCATTACCGCCATAGACAGCAACACAAGATACACCATTAAGATAGTAGGCAAAGCCCTGCATACCTTGGTCAATCTGCTGTGCTAACTCGCGAGTAGGCGACATGATGACACAATTAATTGCTGACTCAGGGTAGCCACCATCAGCCAGTTTAGAGAGAACTGGGAGTAGGTAAGCCGCTGTTTTACCTGTTCCAGTCTGGGCAACACCCAATACGTCGTGTCCTTTTAATATTTCGGGAATGCACTTCTCCTGAACTGGAGTACATTCATCAAAACGCATGTCATATAGTGCGTCAAGTACGTTATCGTTTAAATCTAAATCTTCAAAATACATATTTTACTGTTTTGCCCTTCTTTAATGAGGGTAGTTTTACTTTAGTTTTATTCGCCTTATTAACTTGGTGCATGTCTATAGCAGAAGTAGGCGATGATAGCAAAGATAATGTTTGGTATCCACGCTGCCAATATAGGCGGTGTGTCATCCTGAATAGCAAAGGTTGCTGAAACGGTCTGGAGCATGATATAGCCGAAACTCAATGCCAAACCGATTCCAAGATAGAGTCCCATTCCACCTTTCCTCTTACGTGAAGAGAGGGAGAGACCAATGATGGTGAGGATGAAAGACGAGAACGACATCGCTATTCGTTTGTGGAACTCAACTTCATACTGTACCACATTACCAGAGCCACGGCTGGTCTGCTTGGAGATATAGTTTAGTAGTTCTGGAGAGGTAAAGGTTTCTTGTTGACCTTTAGAATAGACAAGGTCGGTCGGTTCCATGAGTAGAACGGTGTCCTTTGAGGCTCCACTTTGGATATGCTCCTTTAATCCTTTGAGTGTACGTATCTTCCAATTACTTACCTTCCAATGATACTTTGTGTCAGCAACGGTATCATACTGAATCTCCATTGCAGTCATGTGGCTGACGATCTTCTTGTTTTTAGTCTTTACAAGTGAGAATCCATAGCCCCGTTTATACTGGTCGTCGTAATGCTGAATATAAGCGGTAGTATTCTTTGCAACAAACAGTTGTACGTTCTCTGCCGATGTGTTCTTTTTAGAATTACGATAGAGAGACTCAAAGTTTTGGCGAATAACAGTCCCATGAGGTATCACAAAGCTGTTAAGATAGAATGTTAAGCCTGCGATGAGAACACATGATATCATGTAAGGGCGCATCAGTCGTCTAATAGACACGCCTGCTGCCATCATTGATATAATCTCAGAATTACCCGCCAGTTTGGAAGTAAAGAAGATAACTGCAATGAATACGAATAGTGGTGAGAAGAGATTAGAATAGTAAGGGACGAAGTTGGCGTAGTAATCAAAGATAATTGCTCGCCATGGGGCATGATATTGCGTGAACTTAGAGAGGTTCTCGTTGAAGTCGAACACAATAGCAATGGAGATAATCAATAAGATAGCATAGATGTATGTACCTATGAATTTCTTAATGATATACCAGTCCAGAATACCGATAAAACGAGAAGGGGAGAGCATCTGAAGTAGATGTCCTACCTTCTTCAAGACAGGAAAGCGTGCAAAAACACGTTGCCCGAAATGGTTAATCAGTTTCTTAACTTTATCAACAATCTCTTTAACCTTACTCATTTGGTTTCTTCTTAAATTCTTCTTCCTAACTGTTCAATGACAGAAGCTTTCCACTGTACGAAGTCACCTTGCTCAATATGTGTACGTGCATCCGTTACGAGACGGAGATAGAACGCAAGGTTGTGGATGCTGGCAATCTGCATTGCGAGCAATTCTCCTGCTTTGAAGAGATGATGGAGATAGGCTTTACTTGTGATAACATCAATATCACAGCCATCAGAATCAATCGGTGAGAAATCGTTTTCCCACTTCTTATTCTTCATGTTCATCGTACCATTGTAGGTGAAGAGCATTGCATTACGGCCGTTACGGGTAGGCATAACGCAATCGAACATATCCACACCGCGCTCAATAGCTTCAAGAATGTTCTGTGGTGTACCAACTCCCATCAGGTAACGAGGCTTGTCCTTTGGAAGAATCTCATTGACTACCTCAATCATCTCATACATCACCTCTGTTGGTTCACCAACTGCCAAGCCACCGAT
This sequence comes from Prevotella melaninogenica, assembly GCF_013267595.1. Classification (NCBI taxonomy): domain Bacteria; kingdom Pseudomonadati; phylum Bacteroidota; class Bacteroidia; order Bacteroidales; family Prevotellaceae; genus Prevotella; species Prevotella melaninogenica. The sequence continues at coordinate 451,524 of NZ_CP054011.1, forward strand.
AGCATTACCATCTGCACCCTTGTCAGCCACAAACTTAGCTGCTTCACAGCGTAAGTCTTTATATGTACACCCTTGAACGATAGGGAAGAGACTCTGGTTATGACCATAGAGTGGCTCCGTCTCGTTGAATCGTTTGATACAACGGTCAAGCCAACGCTGTGTCATTTCCAAACTCTTTTTGGCATATTGGTAATCGCTCTGTCCAGGAGGACACTCGTCGAAAGCCATCATAATATCGGCACCAATGATTCGTTCGGTATCCATCACATTCTCTGGTGTGAAGATATGCTTAGAACCATCGATGTGACTTCTGAACTCACAGCCCTCTTCTGACAGTTTGCGAATACCTGTCAATGAGAAAACTTGGAAGCCACCAGAGTCTGTCAGGATTGGACGATCCCAACCATTGAAACCATGCAGACCACCTGCAGCCTTGATGATATCAAGTCCCGGACGCAGGTAAAGGTGATAGGTATTACCCAAGATAATCTGTGCCTTAACTTGTTTTCGCAACTCCTCAAAGTGTACACCCTTAACAGAACCGACGGTACCAACAGGCATAAAGATAGGAGTCTTTATCTGTCCGTGGTCGGTTGTGATGATACCTGTGCGGGCATCACTGGCATTATCTGTATGCTGAAGCTCAAATGTCATTATTTTGTTTCCTCCTTCTTTTCTTCAACAATCGTAAAGTCTACAGGGTGTTCTACCTTTTCATCGGTCAAAGCAAAGTCCCATACCTGCTGAATGTTCTCAACGAAGTGGAATTGAAGTCCCTTACGATAAACCTCAGGAATCTCCTCAACATCCTTCTTATTCTCTGAACACATCACGATATCTGTAATTCCTGCACGTTTAGCAGCAAGTATCTTCTCCTTGATACCACCCACAGGAAGAACCTTACCACGTAGGGTTATCTCGCCCGTCATAGCTGTGTTCTTACGTACTTTACACTGTGTGAGTGCTGAAGCAATACTTGTTGCAATCGTTATACCAGCTGAAGGACCATCCTTTGGAGTTGCTCCTTCTGGTACGTGGATATGGATGTTCCACTGTTCAAAGATGCGATAATCTACGTTCAATGCGCTGATATGTGCCTTGACATACTCCAATGCAATGACAGCAGACTCTTTCATGACATCGCCAAGGTTACCGGTCAGGGTTAACTTACCCGCTTTACCCTTAGAAAGTGAGGTTTCAATAAAGAGAATCTCACCGCCAACACTGGTCCATGCAAGACCTGTTACCACACCAGCATATTTGTTGCCCTGGTAGATATCACGTGTGAAAGGTGGCTTACCTAATAAGTCCTCTAACTTATCTGGAGTAATCTTCGTATAAGGAAGTTGCTTATCCATTGCCTGCTTGAAAGCCAACTTGCGCATAGCCTTGTTGATTTGCTTCTCAAGTTGACGCACACCACTTTCGCGTGTATAGCTTTCAATAATCTTTTCTAACGTTGCCTTGGCAAACTTTGGTTTCTCTTCTAACTGGTCTAAACCTGTATTTTCGAGTTCTTTTGGTACGAGGTGGCGTTTTGCTATCTCAACCTTTTCTTCCGTAATATAACCTGAAACCTCAATAAGTTCCATACGGTCGAGTAGTGGACGTGGAATAGTATTGAGGTCGTTTGCCGTAGCTATGAACAATACCTTTGACAAGTCATAGTCCATATCCAGATAATTATCATGGAAAGCGTTGTTCTGCTCAGGGTCGAGAACCTCCAACAAGGCTGATGATGGGTCGCCATTAACAGTGTTCTGAGTAACTTTGTCAATCTCGTCAAGAATGAAAACAGGATTTGATGAGCCTGCCTTTTGGATATTCTTGATGATACGTCCAGGCATAGCACCAATGTAAGTCTTACGATGTCCTCTGATTTCAGATTCGTCGTGTAGACCACCGAGAGATACACGCACATACTTACGCTTCATAGCTTCCGCAATACTCTTACCCAAACTGGTCTTACCAACACCTGGAGGACCATAAAGGCAGAGGATTGGCGACTTCAAATTGCCACGCAACTGAAGGACTGCAATGTATTCAAGGATACGTTCCTTGACCTTCTCCATACCATAGTGATCCTTGTCAAGAATACGCTTTGCACGCTTCAAGTCAAGATCGTCCTTAGTATATTCATTCCATGGTAGGTTGACCATTGTCTGCAGATAATTCACCTGCACACTATAATCAGGGCTCTGTGGGTTTAAGGTGTCAAGTTTGTCTAATTCCTTTTGGAATATCTTGGCAATATCTTCTGACCACTTTTTATTCTTAGCCTTTTCAAGCAATTCTTTCTTGTCAGGTGCAGAATCGCCATCACCCAATTCTTCCTTAATGTTCTTAATCTGCTGATGTAGGAAGTATTCGCGCTGCTGTTCGTCAAGGTCCTCACGTGTTTTTGAGCGTATATCCTGACGGAGATGCTGGAACTGAATTTCACGATTCAACACCTTCATCAACGCAAACAGACGATCTTTGATAGAATTTTCTTCTAACATTTGAATCTTGTCTGTTACTGGGAATGGCATAGTTGAACACACATAATTCACTGCGACAACAGGATTATTGATATTGTCGAGTGCAAACTGTGTGTCATCTGGGATGTCATCGCTACCATGAATATACTCCTTAGTGACCATCTTCATGTCCTCAACAGCCGTAGAGAATTCCTTGTCTCTCTTTGGCTCAGCTTCTTCTGGTATAGCAACAGTATATCCTTTCATGTAGGGTTCAGTAGTTGTGATGTCCTTAATCTTACACTTACCAAGTCCCTGTAAGATGACCGTGCGGTTGTTCCCCTCGTAATTGCCAGGCATATCAAAGGCACGAACGAATCGTGCGTAGATACCTGTCATATAGACATCGTCTACTTGAGGGTCATTAATATTGCTATCTTTCTGACTTACAATTGCTATAATCGTGTTAGGGTTCTCTTCCAAGTGTTCGACAAGAGCCAGAGTTGGTTTTCTGCCAACGAGGATAGGGGAGAGAATACCTGGGAACATAACGAGGTTACGGGTTACGAAAATAGGGATTTCGCCATCAACTTGTACGTCCAAGTTTGGCATGTCTCCTTCGTAATCAGTAATCATTTGTATAGAGCTATTTTGTTTCATAAAGTTCTTTTATACCTGCTTTTAGCTTGCAAAGGTACAAAATAAAACCGAAAGACTAAAAGAATAATTGTGCTTTAATTAGCTATCTTGTAAAAAGGTGGGGTTATGTGCATAAGAAACAGGTGGCAAATAGTAGGGTGTTTGTACTCCGCTCATTTGGTGTTGATGCTTCGCACCATTGGTGTTAAGCCTCCGCACTATGTGTGCTAAGCCTCTTTGATCCGATAAAAGCTGGTGAGTAAGTCTACTATTGTAGGAACAATAAGCTACAGTAAGCCCTTAATGTCTTACTTGTCTGTTAATGTGTTTTCGGATGATAATAGCTTTAAATACGTTTCTTTACTGAATGTTAGTTATTATCTTATCATTTATAGCCTTCTTACTTACTTAATGTAGAATGCTTGTGTAAGATTTTGATACCACATTGTGCGTACTCCATTATCGTCGTTTAGTACTTGTTCTTCTATCTTATATACTGTGGTAGTATCCTTTCCAAACTCTATTAAGCAGCGTTTAGCAGGTTTTGAAGATTTTGTTTTAATATTAGTTATCTTTAGGATTGATAATCCGTTAAATATAGCTTCTGCTTCAAGTATATCTTTGTTGTTATAAGGGATGATAACGGATAGTGTTCCGTTTGCTTTAAGGAGCCTTTTAGAATGGTAGATTAGTTCTTGGTGAGAGAGGGTGTCAGTGTGTCTTGCAGTTGTTCTTTGTTGTAAAGGATTTTTTAATGAATTAATAAAATAAGGTGGATTGCATACAATTGCATCGTAAATTCCTTCTTCTTGGGTTTCACTGCATGGGATGTAATCTTGTAGGGAACTATTGAGAATATTTATTCTATCATTAAATGGAGACGCTGAAACATTAAGATGTGCATCTTCAAGCGCTCCCTTGTCAATCTCAATAGCATCAATCTGTGCTATTGAGAAACGTTGTGCCATCATAAGGGCAATAAGTCCAGTTCCTGTTCCTATATCAAGGATTCTTGTACCACCTTTTGCCCAAGCTCCGAGCAATACGCCATCAGTCCCGACCTTCATGGCCGTGTGATCATCAATGATATGAAATTGCTTGAAAGTAAATCCCATTCGTCTCGTTTCTGGACTTATACACCCAGTTTACGGAGCAGATTTTTGTTGAGTGCCTGTACCTTTCTACTTTGTTTAGTAAGGTCTTGTCTCATCAAGTCAATGTTGTAGAATATTTCGGAAAAGGCAGTTTGCAGCATGTTGGGTTGTCTACAATCTTTCCCTCCCTTAGGATTGACTACGATATTTATTCCCTTTGGTACCACAGAGATGTCTACATCAGCGTCAGATGTGATAGGATCGCCGTCGTAATGAATAACTCCTTCTTTCTTGCGGCGTATATGAATATGTTTGGCTCTAAAAGTCTTTATCTTTAAGTTTTTATCCAACGTTTTATTGAAAAGCTCAATGGCAACCTGTGGGGCTTCGATGAGGTCAAATGGTTCCATGATAATAATATCCAACAGACCATCGCTCATAGATGCTTGCGGAGCGATATAGGCATTGTTACCATATTGTGAAGCATTGGCTGCTGATACGAGGAAAGCCTTATAACGATGTGTTCCATCCTCATCTTCTATTACATAAGTTTCAGGCTCATAGCTTAATCCTTCTTCAAGAACTTTCTGCATGTAAGTGATAGGTCCACGTTTGCCAGCTTCTGCAAATTTCATCGAAATAAAAGCATCAAATCCCATTCCACACGTGCAGAAGAACGGATGGTTATTGATGATACCATAGTCGAGTGCTTTAACATCATAACAGTTTATGATGTCAATACATTTCTTTAGATTCATCGGTAGGTTTAGATGCCTTGCAAGCCCATTTCCTGAACCGCAAGGGAGTATGCCTAAAGCAGACTTAGTATTGATAAGTGACCTTCCAACTTCGTTGACCGTTCCATCTCCACCCACAGCCACAACGAGGTCTACGCCTTCTTCCACGGCTTCTCGGGCAAGGTCGGTCGCGTGACCCGCATGTTGCGTTTCTGCAATGCGATAGTCAAACTTGTCTTTATCGAGTCGTTCTTCAATAAGGTCTGGAATACCCGCCTTACTAATTGTACCCGATATAGGGTTTAGGATAAAAACTACTTTTTTCTTATTCATTGTGCCAGATAATCAGCGCATGGTTTATTTGTACAAAGATACATATTTATCAGTTATATCGTGGATATTATGAGAGTAAAAATGTTTAAAAATCACTTTTCTAATCAAAAAGACTTTTTTGTCATTCTAAATTAGTATCTTTGCAGCCTAAAATAATATTTAAGTAGTCAATGACTACACCACATTAAAAAATAATGGGACAGTTACAAGACAAGTACAAAAGCTACCGCGAGCCGCAGAAGTTTATGGATGCAGGTGTTTATCCATACTTCCGCGAGATTACAAGTAAGCAAGGAACAGAAGTTACAGATATTGATGGCAACGAGATTCTTATGTTTGGTTCTAACGCCTATACAGGTCTTCCAAACGATCCACGTGTGATTAATGCTGCTCAGCGTGCCCTTGAGAAGTATGGCTCAGGTTGTGCTGGTAGTCGTTTCTTAAATGGTACACTCGATCTTCATGTTCAGTTGGAGAAAGAGCTTGCTGCTTTTGAAGGTAAGGATGAGGCGCTTGTTTTTTCAACAGGTTTTTCTGTAAATGCTGGTGTCCTCTCTGTTGTAGTAGGACGTGGTGATTATGTTATCTGTGATGACCGTGATCACGCAAGTATTGTTGATGGACGACGTTTGAGTTTTGCTACTCAACTTCGTTACAAGCACAATGATATGGAAGATTTGGAGCGTGTTCTTCAGAGACTTCCTCATGAAGCTGTTAAGCTGATTGTTGTTGATGGCGTCTTCTCGATGGAGGGTGATTTAGCTAATCTGCCAGCAATTGTTGAATTGAAGCACAAGTATAACTGCTCAATCATGGTTGATGAGGCACATGGTTTAGGTGTCTTTGGTCGCCAGGGTAGAGGTGTTTGTGATCATTTTGGCTTGACAGATGAGGTAGACCTCATTATGGGTACTTTCTCAAAGAGTTTGGCTTCAATTGGTGGCTTTATTGCTGGTGATAAGGATACTATTAATTATCTCCGTCATACCTGCCGTACATATATCTTTTCTGCAAGTAATGCACCTGCAGCAACAGCTGCTGCTTTGGAAGCTCTCCATATTATAGAGCAGGAGCCAGAACGTTTGGAGCAGTTATGGAAGGTGACAAATTATGCTTTGAAGCGATTTAAAGAAGAGGGTTTTGAGATAGGTGAAACAGAGAGTCCGATCATCCCACTTTATGTTCGTGATATTGAAAAGACCTTTGTGGTTACAAAGTTGGCGTATGAGGCTGGTGTGTTTATCAATCCAGTAATTCCTCCAGCATGTGCTCCACAAGACACCTTGGTGCGTTTTGCTTTAATGGCTACTCATACAGAAGAGCAGGTTGAACGCGGTGTTCAAGCTTTGACTAAGATTTTCAAGGCGCAAGGCATCATTAAATAAGTATTATCTGTTTCCTTATCTAAAAGGATTTGTAATATTAAAACGATGGGGTTATTCTTATAGAGTAAGCCCATCGTTTTTTGTTTATACCTTATATATATAGTGTTGGGTGATGGGTGTTGGGTGTTGGGTGTTGGGTGTTGATGTTTTGTAGATACTTGAGTGTAGAGGGCGTGAATAATTAAGATTATGGTATTATTAGGCTAATTAGCCCAATTAAGCCCAATAAGTCTAAGTCTAATAAGCCCAATAGGTTATATATATAATAACTGTTTCTTGGGATTATTCGGCTTTTATTTTGTTTATTGTATAGGATGATTCTTCATGATGAGAAGTTTTTATGAAAAGAATTTAATGGTAATGAGTATAAAAGTTGTAGTCGGACTGCTATTATGCAGTGAAGATATAGATTTTTTTTTGTGATTTTGGACTTACATGGATTAGAAAGTTTGCTTTTTTGCATCTATTGTCGTCTTACTTGAAAAGTACATTGGCTTATGATAACGTTGACTTGATTAAAAATAAAATATTTTTTTGAGTTTAGTCATCATAATTCCTTTTTCTTCTTACTTGCTTGTTTATCAATAACTTTGCGTCTATTTGAAATTATATGCAAACGGGATTCGTAAGAAAAGTATTATTTTTTATTGAAAAAAAACATGTAAAAGTTTGGAGGTGTCGGAAATATGTAGTACCTTTGCACTCGCAATTCAGAAATGAGTCAATTATTAATGAATATGCAACGGGGTGTAGCGCAGCTCGGTAGCGCATCTGGTTTGGGACCAGGCGGTCGCAGGTTCGAATCCTGTCACCCCGACTTTTTGTCTAACTCTTTAGAGAAAGAGAGACGTTAAATGCGGCAATAGCTCAGTTGGTAGAGCACGACCTTGCCAAGGTCGGGGTCGCGAGTTCGAGCCTCGTTTGCCGCTCTTTGATATTCTGAATTATATAGAAGTTTTCTTCTAAGTAAATGCCCAGGTGGCGGAATTGGTAGACGCGCACGTTTCAGGTGCGTGTGTTTCACGACGTGCAGGTTCGAGTCCTGTTCTGGGCACTTTCTAAATCAGAATGTCTCGTATATGCTGGAGAGGTGGCGGAATTGGTAGACGCGCTACTTTGAGGGGGTAGTGAAAATTGTTTCGTGGGAGTTCGAGTCTCCTCCTCTTCACATAGAGTTTTGAAGTAAGTCGTTACTTACTTAGTAAATGCGGCAATAGCTCAGTTGGTAGAGCACGACCTTGCCAAGGTCGGGGTCGCGAGTTCGAGCCTCGTTTGCCGCTCTTTTTTTAGAGAAACATACATAGCATTTCTTTATGAATTTATATTTGCGATATTTCGATAATGAAGTATTAGTACACAATGTTGAGGAAGCTTTGGATTTTTTAAGTTCTATTCCTGACATTCAACTCACTCCAGAATTGGAAGATGATATTAGAAATTATGCTTCCAACGATGTCTTTTATCCAAAACGTTATAAGGTTCGTCCTCGAGTTTATTTTATAGTTATTAAGACTGAGGCAGCTACTATGATGGATTTTAAGCAGAAGAAAGCTCTTCGTCCGGTTGTTGATGGAATCGTGCGTAAGGATAATCCAGCTATTATGCATCTCAATGAGGAACGTGAGGGATGGTATGAAGGTGAACTTGATTTTAAGCGTGTCGTCCTCATTCCTACTTCTGGTAAACATGAATATCGTGATACTCATTTTGTAGCACAGTGTAAGGCTGTTTCAGGATGGGATTGCTATAATCGTATCGTTGAGTATCTAAAAGATAGGGTTGACAATAGAAGTCAGTTCCCTTCTGCTAAAGGTAAGAATTTTAAGTTTAGATATTTAGGTATGTGGAAGTAATTTCACATGCCTTTTTGCTATTGCTTTCTTATGAATAAAGTAATGTTAATTGGTAATGTCGGTCGAGAACCAGAGATAAAATATTATGAGGCAGACCAATGTATTGCCTCTTTTACTTTGGCAACAACGGAGCGTGGATATACACTTCCAAATGGTACGGTTGTACCTGATCACACTGATTGGCATAACATAGTTCTCTTTAAGGCATTGGCTAAGTATGCTGAGAAGTATATTCATAAAGGCGATAAACTTTATATTGAGGGGCGTGTGCGTTATCGTACTTATGATGATAAGAAAGGTATGCGTCGTTATGTTACAGAGATTTATGGTGACAACCTTGAATGGCTTTCCGCATCCCGTAAATCTGAAAGTGTGTCTGGAGAGAAAGTAGATGATAATACTTCTGATACTACAGATAATTCTAATTTACCTTTTTAATGGATAGTTTTTTAGTAGTTTTTTCTTCTTATATAAGTATTAATCCAATAGATATTAGTGTGATTCTTGCAATTCTATTGGCTGTTTTTCTACTAAGTCTTTCGGCTTTTGCAAGTGCGTCGGAGATAGCTTTTTTTAGTTTATCTCCAACTGATATAGAGTCGCTTGACCCGGATAAGAATACTTCTGATAAGCTTATTCAGCAGTTTAGAGACGATAGTGAGCGTACGTTGGCAACAATTCTTATTACGAATAATCTTGTCAATGTTGCGATTATTATGCTGTGTAATTATATCTTTTCCAGTCTGTTTACCTTTAAGGAAGAGTGGTTACAGTTTCTTTGTGTTACAATTCTTTTAACCTTCTTACTTTTACTTTTTGGTGAGATAGTTCCGAAGGTTTATAGTAGAAGAAATCCATTGGCATTCTGTAGAAGTGGTGTCAAAGGCATTGTTTTCTTTCGTAAGTTGTTTTGGCCTATCGAAACTATATTGTTGAAAAGTGGTGCTTTTGCTGAAAAGGTAGTTCAAAAGGAGAATCGTCAGTTGTCTGTTGATGATCTTGAACAGGCTTTAGAATTGACTGATAAGAATGATATTAAGGATGAGCAGGGTATGCTGCAAGGTATTATTCGCTTTGGAGATGAGACTGCAAAAGAGGTAATGACTTCTCGTCAGGATATTATAGATTTGGATATCCGCTGTTCATATGAAGATGTCTTGAAATGTATCGTTGATAATAACTATTCTCGTATTCCTGTTTATCAAGATAATCAAGATAACATACGAGGTGTACTTTATATTAAGGATCTCCTGCCTCACCTATCTAAGCCAACTAACTTTAGATGGCAGAGTTTGATTCGACCACCTTATTTTGTTCCAGAGACGAAGAAGATAGACGATCTCTTACGTGACTTCCAAGAGAATAAAGTTCATATAGCTATTGTCGTTGATGAGTTTGGCGGTACGAGTGGTATTGTTACTTTAGAGGACATTCTTGAAGAAATTGTCGGAGAGATTAATGACGAGTTTGATGAAGAAGAGCGTAACTATACAAAGTTAGGTTCTAATATCTACATATTTGAGGGTAAAACTCTCTTGAAAGACTTCTCTAAGATTCTTAATCTCCCAGATGATGAGTTTGATGAGATAGAAGGCGATGCTGATTCTGTAGCAGGTTTACTATTAGAAATCAAGGGAGATTTCCCTGCAGTACATGAGATGCTGGACTATAAGAACTATAAGTTTGAAGTCTTAGCTATTGAAGAGCGTCGTATTAGTAAAGTTAAAGTTACTGTTTGTGGTAAGGATAACGAATGATGTTGAGGGTAAGGTCGTCATTGGTCTGTTGGAGATAGAGAAAGGAAGACAGGCTGAGAATGATGGGGTACATTATGTCTTAACGGAAATGTTGGGCTATGAGCCTTTAGTAGAACATAATGAGGATGGTAAACCAATGATAGAGGGCTATCATATAAGTATATCTCATACTCTTGGTTATGTTGCTGTTATTCTTTCTCGTGACTATGAAGTTGGTGTTGATATAGAATACGTTTCTGATAGAGTAAACCGTATATCATCACGTTTCCTAAGAGATGATGAGCTCTTTGCTGATACAAAAGATAAGCTTATTGTTTGGTGTGCCAAGGAAACTATGTATAAGCTCTTTTCTTCTGAACATTTAGCTTTAAAAGATATAAAAGTAGACCCGCAGTTAAGCTTAGTAACTAATATGAAGCGTAATATCACGCTTAAGTTTCAATGTGAGTGTTCTTCAAAGTACATTTTGACTTACACTTGGTATTAAGTATTATTTTATTTCTTCTTTACTGGTACATCTTAATCACAGATAATAGTTTTGATATCATAAATGAATATAATTGTATAAAAAATTCATTATGCAGTAAAAAATGTTTAAATAATTAATTAATTCAGTGTTTAACTTGCTTTTTATTTTCATTTTACCTATATTTGTATCAGTCATTTAGCGGATAACGTAATATATTTACCATTTAGTCTAATTAATAGGAGGTATAAACATGAAAGAAAGCAAAACACGAGAGTTCTTCGAAAATTATGATTTCGAGAATCAGAACAGTCAGGAACATACCGATGCGAATGAAACGCTTGGTGGTGAAATTTGGTACAACTAATGTTGTATGAGTTTAGATTATATATTTTATAATTGATTTTAGGAACGCACTTGCTCTATGAGTTTAAGTGCGTTTTTTTATTTTGTTTAAATGTTTCGTATTATCCCAATAGAGCAATTATACTGGTTTCATACTTATTTTAGTGATTCTTACTTATAGTAACCGGTAGCGTATGTATAAATGATAATTGCTATTTGTTTACTTCGTCAGAAATGATTACTTTTGTATCTGTAAAAAACATATTATGAACGAAGCAAACGTAAAAAGGGAGGAACTAATACTTATACGTATAACAGGACAAGATAGACCAGGATTGACAACAGCGGTGATGTCTATTCTGGCTTGTTATAATGCCCATGTTTTAGATATTGGTCAAGCTGATATCCATTCGACTTTATCACTTGGTATTCTTATTCGTATTAATGAGCAGGGTGCTGGGCAGGTAATGAAAGAACTGTTATTCAAGGCTACGGAACTTGGTGTAAATATCGGTTTTGCTCCTGTAACAGATGATGAATACGAAGATTGGGTTAATAGACAAGGGAAAAATCGTTATATTCTCACAATTATTGGTAGGTCTTTATCAGCTCGTAATATCGAGGAGGCTACTCGGGTGATTACAGAACAAGGTGTGAATATAGATTCTATTCTTCGCTTGACAGGGCGTCAGAGTATTCGCAAAAGTAATCAAAATGTCAGAGCATGTATAGAGTTTTCATTGCGTGGCACTCCTAAAGACTATAGACAGATGCAGGCTGACCTCATGCAGATGAGTCACGAGCAAGGAATTGATTTTTCTTTGCAGAAAGACAATATGTACAGGCGTATGCGCCGTCTAATATGTTTTGATATGGACTCTACACTTATTCAGACAGAATGTATTGACGAATTAGCAAAACGTGCTGGGGTAGGAGAGCAGGTTGCTGCTATTACTGAACGTGCAATGCGTGGTGAAATTGATTTTAAGAAAAGCTTTACAGATCGAGTTGCTTTGTTGAAGGGGCTCGATGCTGATGTCATGAAGGATATTGCCGAAACAATGCCTATAACAGAGGGCGTTGATCGCTTAATGACTGTTTTGAAGCAGTGTGGATATAAGATAGCCATATTAAGTGGTGGCTTTACTTATTTTGGAGAGTATCTACAGCGCAAGTATGGTATTGATTATGTATATGCTAATGAACTTGAGATAGATGAGAATAATAAACTTACAGGGCGCTATCTTGGTGATATTGTTGATGGTAAACGTAAGGCTGAGTTATTGAAGTTATTAGCACAAGTAGAGAAGGTTAATCTCGCTCAGACTATAGCTGTTGGTGATGGTGCTAACGATCTTCCTATGCTTTCTGAAGCTGGCTTGGGTATTGCCTTTCATGCTAAACCACGTGTACAAGCTAATGCTGAACAAAATATTACTACTATCGGTTTAGATGGTGTACTTTACTTTCTTGGTTTTAAGGATAGTTATTTGGGTGAAGCTGGTAAACTTTAATCAAAATAGGTTTATCAAAACCTGAACATATTCCAAAAAGGGATGTATCAAATATATTGTAATTCTATGAATATATTTGATACATCTTTTTTATTGAAACTTATTATTGTTTGGCAAGTTCTTACTGTATAGGCTTGGTTTAACCCAAATCGGTCATTAGACCACAATATGTATAATTCTTATTACTATGGTATTGTTTCCTAACATCTTTTATTTTCTTATCGGCATCTTGTCCGTCTTTTTAACTTGACGTAGCCCGCTACGCCTGCGTTATAAAGCCAAACAATCTGCTCGATAATAAAACAAAATATGTTTAGCCCAAGTTTAACACCCACCTTCGCCTAATTGTTACTGTTACCGTACTTTCCTCGTTTTTCTTATGGGCTCTGTGTCCTACAAATTTTATTCTTTTTGAATGGTGAGTGTTTTAAGTTCAACTTATCGTATATCTGTTTTGCTTGCTTCGAAGGACTACTACATTGGCGCATCTCGATGGTTTCACCTAATGGATTCTTCCCTTTTGTGGTGACGAGCTTTTGAGTGCTCATACGTCGTACTATCTCGGTCCAGTAACAGGATTCTCCTTCTCGTTTTAATTGACAACGGATAGTGTTTACCACCCAGTAGGCTAATAAACCGAAGAAGAGGTGTGCGTCGCTTCGCTCATCTTTCTGATGATAGATAGGACGGAGGTTGAGATCATTCTTTAGTTGTCTGTTCGTACATTCTATCTCACGAATGAGATTGTAGTATTCCCATGTTACACGCTCAGAAAGTGTCCTGACATTGCTGCGGAGGAAATAGACTCCATGCCCAGATTCCATTGCCGAGAGGTCTTTTATCTCCCAGTCTACACGTAGCATCTGCTTGGGTTTCTTCTCATTTTTTATGTAGCTTATCTGGTAGAACTTCGCTATAGAAGGGTACTTCTGTATGGCACGTCCTGTACGTTCAACAACCTTTTCATAGGTTTTTGTTCCGCCTTTCTTGGAGATTCCTTCGTTTATCCTCTGCAGTTCCATCTCAAAACGCTCTCTCCAAACCCTGTTCATGGACGACTCTGTCATAGCTTTCGAAGGAGATGTTATTTCGAGATAATAATCCTTATCATCCTCTGTCTTAACCTCTTTCAGCGTTATCTTTTGCCGACGGGCATCCATTACTGTAACACTCTTGTTATCATCACTGAGCGTATAGTCCTTCATTTTCGTACGGGATACGCAGAGATAATTGTAACCCTTTTTCTTTATTAGCTCCAAGTTCTCTTTCGTGGCAACACCTGCATCCATGACAACAAGCGTATCCTTGGTTCGTGAGGGATTCCTCTTTGCCAGCGTATCAATCATATTGGGTAGAGACTTGGGATCTGCTGTATTACCCTCCAAGATAGAAGAATAACGTATAAAACCTTCTTTATTGATACATAATGCAAGTACAAGTAGCTTACAGTCAGAGCGTTTTTCTTTTGAACGACCGAACTTGGCTTTATCGCTATTACGCTTACTACCCTCGAAATAGAAGTTGGTTAAGTCGAAGAGCATCAACTTGTTGTCTATATTAAAGAGATTGTCAGTAACGCTGCACAGATGACGCTCTAACTGTTCCTTTAGTTCATATAATTTGTCAGTGATTTTATACAGAGAATTGATTCCTGGTATCCAGCCAGGAACTCCACTATAAAGTTCAGCGGCAGCCGAGTTATCGCGCAAATAATAATAAGATGAACGTTCAGAAACTGCATATACCGTGCGAACAATCAATGCTGACAAAGCCGTGTGTATCGCATTTTCCGTCCACCCGTTTTTGCGCAGAAAATCCTCTAATTGCAGCTTGTCTATTGTCTGCTTGCAGAGCCACTCTGTACCAACATTCCTTGCGTCAGTATAGTTTGCCGTCTCAAGGTCTATGTAGTTCTCGTATTTTCTCAGCGACTTCTGCTCTTCCTTATTAAACCGATCGATTCCACCTTCTTTCTCCATACGGATCCACCATTCGTCAGCCTTTGCCTGTTCAATAGGAGTAAGTCCGTCAAGATGTTTTTTAAAAAGCGAGGGTGTACTTCTGTTTTTGAAGCGTTCGGTAAGAGCGTATGCAATTTTTCGAACCTGTACGGCAGTAAGTGAAGGTTCGAACCCGATGTTCAATAGAATTAGCGAATGTACATGACCCTGCACGTCACGATATGACTCCTTGATGCGATAATAAGGAGCCATGTCGCCTGTTGCAGGGTTGAATCGTGTCTGTACATTTGCGTGCATGAGTGCAAAGTAACAAAATAATTTTGATATGACGGTGTCCTACAAATCAGATTTTACTCCTCGTTACAATACCCTATGCTTGATTATCAATCATTTATAAAATTGATACTACACAAAGCATCCCGAAAATTTATGAAAAATAATTTTGCCGGTTAAACTTGGGTTAGGCTCTAATGACCGATTTGGGTTAATGTTTTCCAATATATTCTTTTGCTATAATGTCCCCCATAATTTGTTCTTTATGCATTGTGTTAATGCTCCGCACATGTTGTGCTGATGCTCCGCACACGTAGTGTTGTTGGTAAGTTATAGTACAAATAAAATAGGATACCCTTGTAGAGTATCCTATTTAATTTGTTAGAAATTCCACCAGTGCTTTTTCTTAGGTGGTTTATGATCTTCAAACGAACGATGCGCAAAGTTACGACTTTCCCATGTTTCGTTATTGGTAATCATTTGATAGATAGTTCCCCAGTCTGGTAAGCCACCAAGATTACGGTCATCGATAAACATTTCTACCTTTAGCTTTCTTGAAAAATGATTGTTCTTCTCTTTTTCTTCTTCAGGATAATCCTTGTTTACAGCCCAAAAATCTACCCCACGTTCATGGCACCAATCAACAGCCTCTTGGAGTAGTTCGCCTTCTCTGACGCTCCATAAGATAAGTTGGTGGCCATCTTTAATCAGCATTTTAAGCGTATCGGTAGCGAAAGGAATTTCGCTACCGATTTTAGGATATTTATGTTCTACGATGGTTCCATCGAAGTCAACTGCAATAATCATTGTCTGTTAGTTTATCGCTTTATAGAGTCATCGTGCTTATTGCCATAGTGGCTGTTAGCATAGTTACCATAATTGCCATAGTTTCCATACTGTCCATAGCTTGTACCGTAGCTTGCTCTACCATATCTACCATACTTGCCATAACCGCCATAGCCATAGTAATAGCTATATTTTCTCTTAGACATGTCAATACCATTGAGAACAATAGCCATGTTAGGGAACTTCTTCTCGTTTGTAAGTGCATTAATCAAGTTGAAGCTTGACTTTGGAGTATAGTCTGCACGACACATATAGATAGAAGCATCTGCAACGCGCGCAATCTGAAGAGTATCTGTAACAAGACCGACTGGTGCGGTATCAATCATGATATAATCATATTTCTCCTTCAAGAGATTAATGATAATATCTAATGAATTACGTGCAATAAGCTCTGCTGGATTTGGAGGAATTGGACCTGACATGAGGAGATCAAGATTCTTATTTACTCCTGAAGGCAAAATCTGCTCCTGTATATCTTCTATCGTTGGATTATCCTTTACAAGAAGGTTTGTAATACCATGCTTGTGATCGTTGATACCGAACAACTCTGCCAAACGTGGACGACGAATATCAAGACCAATCAAGATAACTTTCTTGCCTAAGAGACCGAAACTAACAGAAAGGTTTGCTGCGTTAAAGGTCTTACCCTCACCAGAAGTAGATGAAGTGAAGAGTACAACCTTCTGTCCTTCCTTAAGCATAAACTGAAGGTTGGTACGCATTGAACGGAAGATTTCTTCCATCTGGTTGTTCTGGTTTTCATGTACAACGATATCTGCTTTACCCTTCGCCTTATTACTTGCAATAGCAACGTCTGCAATGATTGGTAACTTGGTAAGGCGAGCAACATCGTCATGGCCCTCAATCTTATAACGGAAGAATTGTAAGATAAGGATTACCAATACTGGAAGTGCTAAGCCAATTAGTAAAGCAACAAGCATAATTGATGTTGACTTTGGACTAATCTTACCTAACAACTGTGGGTCATCAATAAGTTTACCTTTATCGGCTGTTGCTGCCAAAGAAATGTTGTTTTCCTCACGCTTTTGGAGTAACATCAGGTACAAACCAGACTTTACTTCCTGCTGACGGTCAATCTGTGTCAGCATTCGTTCCTGCTGTGGAGTCTCAGCAACCTGTTCATTAAACTTATTAACTTGTGACAAAACTGCATCACGTTGAATCTGTAGGTTCTGACGTGCAGCACCAATCGCACGACGAATGTTACCATTCAGCTCACGAATTTGTGCTGTAAGTGGCTCTACAACAGGAGAACTTTCTGAAGCACTACGGAGTAAACGATTACGCTCAAGTACTAACTCGTTATATTTGTTAATCAGAGATGTAGAACTTTGGTCATCCAAACCTACATTAGAAGGAATTACTTGAGAAAGATTACGAGATGAACTCTCGACCTCTCTTGCAATTGTATTGAACAATTCAATCTGTGTCTCAACCTCTGCAAGCTTTAATTCTGAGCTATTCTGATTTGCTACAGAGTTACCTGCATTCATTTTCAACTCTACAATACCATTTTGCTGTTTATAGTTCTGCAACTGACCTTCGGTCTTGCCCAGTTCGGTATTAATCTTACCCAAACGGTCATTGATGAACTTGTCTGTACGAAGTGCAATGGTATTCTTGTCCTCATTTGCTTGACGGTTATATACAATTGCTAACTGCTTCAAGTAATTAAGAGAACGCTGTGGTACTTCGTCTGTAAACTGCAGCTGCGCAATAGAGGTTGACTTTGCTGTCTGTGCAACTTGAAGTTCGTTGACATACTTATTAGATGCCATTCTTGGTGAGAGAATGCTTACATTAAGTACATCTGCATTCTTAAATGAATGTCCATAATTAGAACTAATAGTAATAATACCAGCACGAGTAGCTATTGTTGCAGGAAGGCTGGTGAACTTTCTATTAATAGAGTATGGGCCTTCATTTGAGTTGTCGTTAGTTGGTACATAGTAAGTTCCAGTAACAGTATATGTTAAACTGTCTCTTGTTATGCTCAAGTTAATGGGAGCATTCAATCTCTCAAGATGAGCCTGGTCTACATCAACGTTAAGAGGTTGATTGCGATAAAGAATAATGTCTTTTACTCTTCCCTTTGTTGAGTAGTTAACATATAACTTCAAGTCTCTAATAGCATCTTCAGCAATAGAGTGTGATGTCAGAATCTCCATCTCGTTATCAATACCTGTTGAGTTTGAGATAATACCAAGATTTGACATATTCTGTAAAGAGGAACCACGTCTATTGCTATTACTTTCGTCCTTAATCAGCAACTTTGCAGTAGACTGATACATTGGTGTGGCATATCTAAGATAGATTGCTCCTAAGCTCCCGAAAATAATTAATGACAGTACGAACCAGTACCAGTTGAGTACGATGGTTCGATACAAGGTGGCAAAATCAAAGGAGGAGTTACCTTCATTAACTTCAAGTTCCTTCCCTTGCTCTAATTTAGTTGTTTCTTCCATATTTATTACTTTTCTTATTATTCAGTAAGGAATTTATTTTGGGTTACTCTTCTCCTCAGCAAGCTGAAGGAGATATTTACCATAGTTGTTCTTAATCATTGGTTGTGCTTCTTCTCGAAGCTTTTCTGTGGTTATCCAGCCTTTTTTGTATGCTATTTCTTCCAAGCATGCAACCTTAAGTCCTTGTCGTTTCTCGATACATTCAATGAAAGTACTTGCCTCCGACAAACTGTTATGTGTCCCAGTGTCAAGCCATGCAAAACCACGTTGTAGAGTCTGTACCATTAAATTATCTTCTTTAAGATAGCACTGATTGACAGTTGTTATCTCTAACTCTCCTCGTGGAGATGGTTTAATATTCTTCGCAATCTCAACAACACTATTAGGGTAGAAGTAAAGTCCTACAACAGCGTAGTTACTCTTTGGATGTTCGGGCTTTTCTTCTATGCTAAGACATTTTCCAGTCTTATCAAATTCAGCAACACCATATCTCTCAGGATCATTTACATAATAGCCAAATACTGTAGCTTTGTTCTCTCTTTCAGCCATTTGTACGCTATTTTGTAATAATGAACTGAAGCCTGCTCCATAGAAAATATTATCTCCCAAGACCAAGCAAACAGAATCATTGCCAATAAACTTCTCGCCTATGATAAATGCTTGCGCAAGGCCATCTGGTGAAGGTTGTTCTGCGTATTCAAAGCGTACTCCAAAGCTACTTCCATCTCCTAAAAGACGTTTAAAGCCTGGTAAGTCAAATGGGGTAGAGATGATTAGAATCTCTTTAATTCCAGCCAGCATCAAAACTGATACTGGATAGTAAATCATTGGTTTATCGTAAATTGGTATAAGCTGCTTGCTTATTCCTTTTGTGATAGGGTAGAGGCGTGTGCCTGAACCGCCAGCGAGAACTATTCCTTTCATAATAGTGTATAATAGTGTGGTTTGATATCTGTTTTTAAATTAGTAGTTATTGTTTATCTTTATATGCTTTAACGCTAAATACCTATAGTCGTATCCTACCATATGTGCTTTAAGTGCAAATATGGGTGGTAATAGGACTGTACTCAATATGAACAAGTCATTGAGGACAACCAATCCTTTCGTTAAGTATTTGTCGTTACACGCTTTCATTTGCAATATTGCTATCTTGATTGCAAAGGTAATGAATTTAATTTAATTAAAAGCTGTGAAAATGAGAAATCATTTACTTAATAGGTGAATTTCATGTTTTTTTATTAACTTTGCAATCGAGTAAAAATTAAAAGTTCATCTTAATAACTTTAAAACTTTAAACAAAAGATATGGGATTCTTATCAAAACTCTTTGGGAAGAATGATGCTACACAGTCAAAGACTGGTGGTATGGAGGACTATATGACACTTGTTCGAGTTTATTTTCAAGCAGTGCTTGCAACTCGTTTGGGTATCAATAATTTAGCAATGCTTCCAGATTTACGTACCTACAAGCAGACTTTTCGTGTCCCTACGTTGAATAATAAGTTGGGACCTGGCGAAAAAGCAAGTGTGCGAAAGACTATGAAAAATATTTATAATGTTGATGATAACTTCTTTGATGAGATAGATGCAAGCATCAAAAAGAATTGTAAGAAGATGCAGGATATCCAGCCTTATCTTTATCAGTTCCAAGGTTTCACACAAGATTTGATGATGCTTGTGGGTAATTTGATGAAGTTTAAGTTGCGGGTTCCTGGCTTTTTCAAGAAAGCCATCTATACGATGACAGAGAAGACTGTAAATGACATATACGATAAGAATAGTTTCTCTGACCCAGGTGTTATAAAGGCTGTTATGTCTGTTCGTCAGTATAATCAGCGTCTTGGATTTAGTCGTAAATGGACTACAGACTTCGTTTATCAAGTAGTTTCACTTGCTAAGAAGGAACCTAAACCTGCAGAAGAGGCAGAGTCAAAATAATTAAGCATATATTTGCTTAAATAGAAACTTTAATGTAATTTTGTAGCCAAAACGAATAGATTAGCTATGAATGCAAATGAGAAGATTCTGAATACGTTTGCGACGCGTGTTCGTCAGATGATCCTTCAGTACGAAGCACTGAAGAAGGAAAATGACGAGTTATATGCACTTGTCGGCCAACGTGAACAGGATATAAAGCAATTGCAGGGTGAGTTATCTCAAGCAGAAGCTGATTATAACTCGTTGAAGATGGCTAAAATGCTTGAAGTTACGGATGGTGATATGGAAACTGCACAAAAGCGTGTTGCCAAACTTATCCGAGATGTAAATAAGTGTATTACACTTCTAAGTGAGAAATAAAACAGAATATAATGGCAGACGATAAGTTACATATAAGATTGCATGTCTATGATGCAGAACTCTCCGTAAACGTTCCACGAGAGGATGAGGAGTATTATCGTTCGGCAGCCAAGCTTATTACCGACACAATTAATACTTATTCAACTCTTTTTAAGGGTAAGAAGGGGGATAAGGACATTATATATATGGCTATGTTGGATATAGCATTGCGATATAAGAAAGAAGGTGTACGTAATGATACTGCTCCATTTAATGATATTCTCAGTAAACTCACTTCAGAAATTGAAGATGCACTGAAGTAATAGTGAGAATATTTAATTTAAATCATAAAAAGAATCAATGAGTCCAATAGTAACAGTTATAATAGCTGTGGTATGCCTTTCGGCAGGATGTGCTGGTGGATTTGCTATTTTCCGTTATATCTTAACTGGAAAATACAAAGATACAATGGATAAAGCAGAGAAAGCTGCAGAGGTAATTAAAGAAAAGAAACTTCTTGAAGTTAAGGAGAAGTTTCTTAATAAGAAAAGTGAACTCGAGAAAGAGGTTCAACAGCGCACATTGAAGATTCAGCAGGGTGAGAATCGCTTGAAGCAGCGTGAGGTTGCATTGAATCAACGTCAAGAAGAGATTAATCGTCGTAAGCAGGATGTTGATCAGCAGCAGCAGCGTGTTGATAATGAGAAGAAGCTACTGCAGATTAAGCAGCAGGATCTTGAGAAGATGCAGGAGCAGGAGCGAATGAAACTCGAGGAACTCTCTGGTCTTAGTTCTGAAGAAGCTAAGAAGCGTTTGATTGAAAGTTTGAAGGATCAAGCAAAGCTTGACGCAGCCTCATATATTAATGAGATTGTTGATGAAGCAAAGCTCAATGCTAATCAGCAGGCTAAGAGAATAGTCATCCAGACCATCCAGCGTGTTGCAACCGAAACAGCTATTGAGAATTCAGTAAGTGTTTTCCATATTGATAGTGATGAGGTTAAGGGACGTATTATTGGTCGTGAAGGTCGTAATATCCGTGCTTTGGAGGCTGCAACAGGTGTTGAGATTGTTGTTGATGATACTCCAGAAGCTATTGTTATTTCAGCTTTTGATCCTGTTCGTCGTGAGATTTGTCGTTTGGCACTTCATCAGCTTGTTGCTGATGGACGAATTCACCCAGCACGTATTGAAGAAGTTGTTGCTAAGGTTAAGAAACAACTTGATAATGAGATCATTGAAACAGGTAAGCGTACAGCTATTGACCTTGGAATTCATGGTCTTCATCCAGAGCTGATTCGTATTGTTGGTAAGATGAAATATCGTTCTTCATATGGTCAGAACCTTTTGCAGCATGCCCGTGAAACAGCAAATCTTTGTGCTGTTATGGCAAGTGAGTTAGGTTTGAATCCAAAGAAGGCAAAGCGTGCAGGCTTATTGCATGATATCGGTAAGGTACCAGACGAAGAGACTGATTTACCACATGCGCTTTATGGAGGTAAGATTGCTGAGAAGTATAAAGAGAAACCAGATATTTGCAATGCCATTGCAGCTCACCACGATGAGGTTGAGATGACTACACTTCTTGCACCAATCGTTCAGGTATGTGATGCCATCTCTGGTGCTCGTCCAGGTGCTCGTCGTGAGATTGTGGAAGCTTATATCAAGCGTCTGAATGATCTTGAAGCGATTGCAATGAGTTATCCAGGTGTAACAAAGACTTATGCTATTCAGGCTGGTCGCGAACTCCGTGTAATCGTTGGTGCTGATAAGATGGATGATGCAGAAAGCGAGAAGCTCAGTTCTGAGATTGCAGAGAAGATACAGAATGAAATGACCTATCCAGGACAGGTTAAGATTACGGTTATTCGTGAGATTCGTTCTGTTGCTTATGCAAAGTAAAGTTTGATTTTATTTGAATTATTATAGAAAGAGGGTGTGTCAAAATGCAAATTAATAACTTGACAACTTTCAATCTATAAGTAGGATTCTTCTAAAGGCAAAGAAAAGACCATTTCTTTACTCAAAATCGAGTATAGAAATGGTCATTTTTTATTGGATTGTTTCGAACTGTAAAATCATCAAAATGATATTTGCATTTTGACACACCCTCTTTTTTGTTTTACTATTCATATATTTGAAGTAATTTATATGAATAGCAAAGACCCTCGCAATGCATGGAGTTATTTCCATGGATTGTCGAGGGTTTTTATTCTATTTTTATCTACTCTATTAGCATCCAGAACCATCAAGGCGACAAGATGCTGCTGGAGCCTCATTAAGGTTGATACCTGCTTCTTCAGGTGACAGTGTTACAGTACCATCCTCAAGGACAAAGCAAGGAACTCCAGCATATCCGTGCTTCTTAGCTTCATCAAACACTACATTGTTATCACGAAGACGGAGGAATTCTTTAAGATACTTTATATGTGAGCCAATATCAATTACCTCGTAACGGTTGTCACCTTCTACATGCTTGTCAACTGCAATACAGTCTGGACAAGTATTCATTCCATATATTTTAATCATAATCAAATGTTTTTAGATTCAACTCTAAAGTTTATTATATTTTTTACCTCAATTTTTTACTGTCTTAGTGATTACAAATCTTAGTTGTATCAACAGTGAATCCCCCCTTAGCAGGCATAAACTTACCACGTTCTGTCAAGAAATCTACTAATTCCTCAGCGTTCATTCCGTCTACAGAACAAGTATGAAAACGCTCCTCTTCACCGAAGTGCTCTATAATTGCCTTTACTAAATCTTCTTTTGTTTCATAACTATTACCCTCCATCATATGGAGTACATCATGTCCATGTGCCATATTTTATTCTATTTTGTTAATAAATTCGTACATTGAATCATTCTTTGCACAATCTTATACAAGCAAAAGATGTGCCATGTGTTAAATTAACTAATTTTAATTGCTTAAAAGTGATAATATGACATAATTTAATTACTTTTGTCTTTGCTGACAGATATTATTGGTGAAATGTCAGTCACAATTGATGTAAAAACTACTTAAGTGACTCTTTCATATTCACTTAGAGAAGTATAGTGTTTATAAAAATATTTGATAGTAATTATATTATGATGAAGAAACTTTTGCTTGCTTTTGCAGCTACAATGTTGTTGTTATCTTCATGTGGCACTTCTAAAATGGGGGTAGAGAAATCTAATATTGTAAGTTATACAGAAGCTCGTAATTATTTTCATATTGGTAATGAGACCAAACCGATAATAAAGAAGATTACTTCACAGGAGACTCTTGTAAAAGAGTTTGGTGAGGCAGCTTTTATGGGTAAGGGCGGTGAACCAACCAAGATTGATTTTAATAAGAACTTTGCAATTGCTTATATTCTCCCGCAAACAAATCGGAAGACAGACTTGGCACCTCTTTCATTGACTTTAAAGAAGAAGCGTCTTGAATTGCAATACAAGTTAGAACAAGGAAAGGTACAAACTTACTTTACACAACCATTTTTCATTATCGTCGTTGATAAGAAATATGTTGATTATAATATTGTAGAAATTAAAGGTTGGGATTAGTAGTAGTGTCTAATGGAAGCAGCATGTTTTAACCAAAAATCACGGTTTAGCTGCTTCTGAATCTTATAATAATAAATAAGAGGGTGTGTCAAAATGCAAATTAATAACTTGACAACTTTCAATCTATAAGTAGGATTCTTTTAAAGGCAAAGAAAAGACCATTTCTTTACTCAAAATCGAGTATAGAAATGGTCATTTTTTATTGGATTGTTTCAAACTGTAAAATCATCAAAATGATATTTGCATTTTGACACACCCTCTTATTTTTATATCTAATAACCGGTGAGCGGAATACGGGAATCGAACCCGCCTCCCAGGCTTGGGAAGCCCGTGCACTACCGATGTGCTAATTCCGCAAATGGAGCCGATACCCGGACTCGAACCGGGGACCTACGCATTACGAATGCGTTGCTCTACCAACTGAGCCATATCGGCGGTATTGCGTTGCAAAGTTACATTAAAAAAAACAAACAGCCAAATTTTTAATTTATGTTTTTGTTATTAGTTTTGTAGTTAAGCGATATATATTTAGGTTATAAGGATAGTAAATTATATTATTAGTTTTTAAAGCCAAATCGCTTATTAGGTAACATACCATAGTAATAAGAACTATACATTTTGTGGCTAATGAACGATTTAGGTTAAATGCAGACTTTATTCTGGCTGAGACGGTTCTTTGTTGTTTATTGTTTTATAATTTATGTGTTTTTCAGTTGTGATTTATGGTATTTCGTTTTGACTTTTTCATTATTATTGATAACTTTGTATTCGATAATATATGGTATGATATTTATCTAATTGAGAATAGGTGTAAAGCTATTCAAATACCTGTTCATGATTGATGTAATAGATCATAATGTAGAAACCTAATTCATTATAACCTTATGAAAAAAATTATCACGCTCTTGTTCTTGGCTGTCACGCTAACTGCCGCAGCACAGGATTTTAATCATTACTTTGAGGATGCAACGCTTCGTCTTGATTACATTTTTTCAGGTAATGCTAAGCATCAAACCATTGCTGTAGACGAATTATCACGCATACCACGATGGTATGGTAAGCATGAACGATTGGCAGAGGTGCCTGTCGAAGGAAATGGTCAAGTTATTGTTCGTGACCATCGTACACAAAATGTTATTTATCGAAATTCATTCTCAACACTTTTTCAGGAATGGTTGACGTATGATGAGGCAAAGAAACCTTCTGGTAAAGCATTTGAAAATGTCTTTCTCGTTCCTTTCCCAAAGGATTCTGTAGATATAACAGTTGAACTAAGGAACAACCGTCGTGAGGTAACAGTATCTATGAGTCATACTGTTAATCCAAAGGATATTCTCATTCGTCACATTGGTGAACGTTCTGTAACACCTTACGAAACCTTGCAGAAGGCTGCAGACACGACACGCTGTATTCATATTGCTTATGTTGCAGAGGGATATACAGAGGTGGAGATGGCAAATTTTATAGAAGATTGTCGCACTGCTAACGAAGCCCTTTTTGCACATGAACCATTTAAGTCACTACGTCAACGCTTTAATGTTGTAGCTGTTAAGTCGCCATCTATGGAGAGTGGTACGTCTGAACCGTCAAAGGGTATTTGGAAAAATACAGCCCTTCACTCACATTTTGATACATTCTACAGTGACCGTTATCTGACAACGTTGCATCTGAAGGAATTACATGACTGGTTGGCTGGTACCCCTTATGAGCATATTATCGTACTTGTAAATACAGAGAAGTATGGTGGCGGTGGTATTCTGAATTCTTATAACCTTTCAATGGTGCGTAATCCTTATTTCAAGCCAGTTGTTGTACATGAGTTTGGACATTCCTTTGCTGGTCTGGGTGATGAATATGCATACGAAAAGGAGCAGATTAATATGTATCCAACTGACGTAGAACCTTGGGAGCCAAACCTTACAACTTTAGTTGACTTCCATGGAAAATGGGAGAATCTTATTAATAAGAAGACACCTATTCCAACTCCTCAACCAGCTGACCTTGATAAACCCAATGCGCGTTATGATAAGTGGAAGGTGGGAGTGTATGAACCTGCAGGCTATTCTCAGCATGGAGTTTATCGCGCATACCCAGACTGCCGTATGCGTACAAATATGCACCCAGAATTCTGTCCTGCTTGCAATTTAGGACTTACAAAACTTATTAAGTTCTATACGGGAGAGTAGGGGAATGTTAGTTTAGTTCACATTCCATTTAATTGGACTGTATTAATAAACTCATAAAATACGGCTTATGTATTACTTCAGTATTATTCTGAGAATACATAAGCCGTTTGGTATGTAAGAAGTTGCTTACATCGTGTATTGTGTTTAGCGCTTAGCACCATTGGTGTTTACCCACCGCACGACATGTGCTGGGCATCAACACGATGTGTGCTGAGCAATAGTATAATGATTGAAGATGGGAATTTAGGGGATATTATACCCGCTTTATTGAATATTGTAAAATACTAATGGATAATGTGGGATACTGAGAAACCTTAATTTCGGATATGGTAATTTTACGAATAGAGGTGTACCAAATGATTGGTACACCTCTATTGTATAATATCTTTTATAAATCTTGTGTTTAGTAAGCGAAGAGAGGATAGTCCTTCATCGTCTCATTCACTTTCTCACGTACACGCTTAATAACCTGCTCGTTCTCTGGGTCTGATAAGACCTCATCAATAAGGTCAGCACAGAGTAACATCATATCTTCCTTACAGCCACGTGTTGTCATTGCAGCTGTTCCAAGTCGCAAACCGCTGGTCTGGAACGCAGAACGCTCATCGTATGGTACCTTATTCTTATTGGCGGTGATGTCGGCAGCAACAAGTGCATTCTCAGCAACCTTACCAGTAAGGTCTGGATACTTCTGACGTAGGTCGAGCAGCATAGAATGGTTGTCTGTGCCACCGCTAACAATGCTGAAACCTTTCTCAACAAGTGCTTGAGCAAGAACAGAAGCATTCTTCTTCACCTGTGTTGCATATTCCTTCCAGCTTGGTAGGAGGTTCTCACCAAAGCCAACAGCCTTAGCTGCAATAACATGTTCCAATGGACCACCCTGGTTACCTGGGAATACAGCAGAATTGAAGAGCATAGACATTGGTTTCAAATCACCCTTCTTGGTTGTTAAACCCCAAGGATTATCGAAGTCCTTACCCATAAGGATAATACCGCCACGAGGACCACGGAGTGTCTTGTGAGTTGTAGTGGTAACAATATGAGCATATTTTACAGGGTTATCGAGCAGACTTGCAGCAATAAGACCAGCAGGATGAGCCATGTCAACCATTAACAAAGCGCCTACCTCGTCAGCAATCTTGCGCATGCGCTTATAATCCCACTCACGGCTGTAAGCAGAACCACCACCGATGATAAGCTTTGGCTTGTGCTCACGTGCGAGACGCTCCATCTCGTCATAGTCAACACGACCAGTCTCACGGTTCAATGTATAACCAACATGGTTATAAAGGATACCAGATGTATTTACCTCACTACCATGAGAGAGATGACCGCCTTGGTCAAGGTCAAGTCCCATGAATGTGTCGCCTGGTTTCAGCACGGCAAGCAACACAGCTTGGTTAGCCTGCGCACCAGAGTGAGGCTGCACATTGGCATATTCAGCACCAAAGAGTTGCTTTACGCGCTCAATGGCAAGTGTCTCAACTTGGTCAACCACTTGACAACCACCATAATAGCGTTTGCCTGGGTAACCTTCAGCATACTTGTTTGTTAGGTAAGATCCCATGGCCTGCATAACTTCGTCACTGACGAAATTCTCTGATGCAATCAGCTCCATACCTTTGAGCTGGCGTTTGTGTTCCATCTCAATAAGGTCAAAAATTTCTTGGTCTCTTCTCATGTGTATTGAATGTTTATGGGGAATCATTTTCTATAAATGACCCCCTGGTTAGTGATACGCTGCAAATATACGAATTAATGTTCTAACTTGCAAGTGTATCAAAAAAATAATGTAACTTTGCATTTATAATGGTTCGTCTGCATCATTGCAATGGTGTGTCGAAAGTATTAATTGATAATATATTACACATTATCTATGAAGCTAAAAGAGTTATTTCAAGCTTACGAGTTTGATGAAATTTATCCACAGATAGGACTTATGTTTCCTAAAGGTCGCCATTTGCGTGTGCAGTTTGGTAATGCATACAATTTATTGTTAACGCTTAACCCTGTTGCATCAAAGAAACAGATTCGTTATCAGTTAATGGAAGACCCAGATTCTAACGAGATGTTCTATGGAGCAGATGACCATGACTTTAATGGTCCGTGGGAAGTTCTTCTTGGTAAGGAAGTTAAGAAAGAACCTAAGGTTGACCTTACAAATGAAGAATTGGTTGCTAACTGTTTATTGAATACTGTTTTAATAGGTCGCCATCCTCGTTCATTTGAAAAGGATTTTCAAGCTATTGTGAAGTAGAAGATAGTTGACAATTTGATAAGTAGCGAGTGGACAAGTTAACAAGTAAACGAGTTGACAAGTTGTTTGATAGAAAGGATTCAATCCCCTTTAATCATTTCAACTTGCCAACTCGTTTTATTAACCAACTAAAAAGTTCTTATAAATTTTATTATTAAGTAACTTGTCAACTCATTGCCTATATCTTATCAAGCAACTTGTTTACTCGTTAACTTGTCAACTCGTCAACTAATTAACTATTCTATCAAGCAACTTGTTTACTCGTCAACTCGTTAACTGGTAAACTATCAACCCTACCCTCTAATCATTGTTATAATCATCTTGAATCGTTCAGGTGCGTTCACAGAGTGAGGTGCACCACTTGGAATGATAAAACTTTCGCCAGCGCTAATCACATGCTTTATGTTTTCAACGGTCAATTCCATTTTTCCATCAACAACCTGAATGAAAGCATCGAATGGTGCGGTATGCTCTGAAAGTCCTTGGCCAGCATCGAAGCTAAACAAGGTAACACTACCAGCATTGCTGTGTACCAATTCTTTACTTACTACGCCACCTTCTGCATAATCAATCACACTGTTTGAAGTGAAAACAATTCCTTTTTCTACTTTAGCCATGTTTGTATCTCCTTTATTTGATTTATAATATTTTGTTTTATTTCTCTATATTAAATGCTACAAAGTTGATGCCAAGTTAGAAAGTGGGAACAAATGTTACTATTAAAGTCGTTGGTGGTAGATATAATGGTAGCTTATTCTCTCTTGCTCACTTCTTTTGTGAGTTTTGCAAAATTCTTAATTGTTTTCGTATCCTTTTTCTTAAACTTTTGATAGCTCTGAAATAAGTAATACACTTTACCACTGAGTACTGATAAAAAGGTGTTTTTTCTTAAAACTAATTTTACTGTCACTTCTGTCATTCAATGTTGTCATATAATGCCTTGGCTTACAGTATAGATACATGAAGTGTTAAAAGTGACAGCAAATTAAAAATAAACTTATTCTTGTAGGAAGTATAGTAATATCTCTTGTTAGAGAGCCTTTGTTACTACATATATCTAAGGAATTATTTATTTTTCCTTTACCGTAATATTTCTTTTCAGACCCTCGTATTTAACTCGCTTAACAGCAGATCCTTTAAATAATCGTTGATAATCTTCAACGGTTAGATTATGCCACTTCTCTTTGCTCATACTGAGAAGCTCAGGCTTAGGTTGGAGAGCTGGTTCTGTATTTGGTGTTGCAAAGCGATTCCAAGGACATGCAGTTTGGCATCGATCACAGCCATATATTGTATCACCCATATGGCTTTTTGCTTCGTCAGATAGTTCTCCACGATTTTCAATCAGTTGATATGAAAGACATCGTTCGGCATGGAAATCTTCATCAGGGATGATTGCACGAGTAGGGCAGGCATCAATACAACGATGGCAACTTCCACATCGGTTTGATATTGCTTCATCGTATACATCAACATCAAAAGGTAAGAAAATCTCACCCAAAAAGAACATAGAACCTGCATGAGGAATGATGAGCTGATGATTGCGTCCTACCCATCCAAGTCCTGCCTTCTGTGCCCAATAGCGTTCAAGGACAGGAGCAGTGTCACAGAAGCAACGTACTGAGGGTTCTTCGCCTTCTTCTTGTTTGGGGAGTTGCCACCGTTCTATTATCTTTATCGCTAATTCCCTCATCTTTTGCTTCATTAGGTCATGATAATCTAAACCAAGTGCGTAAGCTGCTATTTGATACTCGCCTTTAGGTAGCTGTTGAGCTGGAGCATAGTTGAGAGCAAGTGAAATGATACTCCGTACACCAGGAACGAGAAGTCGTGGATCAAGTCGTTTCTCTAAGTAGTTTGTCATATATGCCATTGAAGCCTCTTCTCCATTCTCCAACCATTTACGATATTTCTGTGCTACTGCTTCATCAACAGGTGCTGCCTTTGCTATGCCACAAGCAAAGAATCCCATGGAGTGTGCTAAAGATTTTATTGTTGATGATTGGACAACAATTGAATCTTTCTTATTTACGTTAGGGCTTAAAGCATCTATTGATGACATATAATGAGTTTAAATTTCCTTATAGAAAGAAAGGGGGTAATTAGATGATAGTAAAAGGAGATACATGAACTAATACTGCAATATTTTTATTTTTTATACCATAGAGGAATGTGTGATTAAAAGGTTTCGGCAGGGTCATCAGGGAAGACTTTAAACTCATAACCTTGGTTTTTAAGCCATTGCAATGATTCTGGGAGTGCTGTACGAAGCTTGTCAATACTTTTGAGAGAGTCATGAAATGTGATGATAGACCCATTACGAGCATATCGCTTTACATTGTTTACAACATCTGCAGCTGATAACCATTTAGAATAATCACGTGTTACAAGGTCCCACATAACAACACGATAATTTTGTTTTACCCACCAATATACTGTATGGCGTAACCATCCGTGGGGTGGACGGAAATAAGGAGTGTTGAGAAGTGCATCTGCCTTAGTAACATCTACAGCATAGGTTAGTGTCCAGTGTCTGAAAGAACCAAGATGATGATAAGTATGATTTCCCACTTTATGTCCACGACGTATTACTTCCTCATAGATTTCTGGATGTTTTCTTACATTGTCAGCAACCATGAAGAACATTGCCTTTGCATTGAATTGGTCAAGTATGTCGAGAATAAATGGTGTTGCTTCGGGTATTGGTCCATCATCAAATGTGAGATAAACGGAGTGATCGTTCTTGTCCATACGCCAAAGAGCGTGTGGATAAAAGATACGTAGCCAGCGTGCAGGTTGTTCTATTAGCATATTATTGGATACTCCCTAAACTTTTTTCTCAATGACTGAGAAAGAATCTGTACTTTAATATTATTATCGTCTATTCAACTAAGAGCTTGTTTGTGTAAAGCTAAGAGTGGATAGTGTAAAGCAAAAAGCCAGAGTTTGGCTGTCTTTAAGGACAACCAGATTCTGGCTTTTAGTTTTGAATCTCTTTAATAGGATTATAGTAATCCTACATCAATGCACCACCTCTATTTTTGAATCTTACAAAAAGATTGTCAAGCTGGGTTGCATGTTTGTTTGCCCATTCACGATCAGCTTGTTCATTCTCGTTAACAAGATTCATCATAATCTGGAAATTCATCTTACATGAACTCTGAGACATATTGAAGAGACGAGGATTAAGACTCAAATAGTAGTTTACATACTGAAGTGAAATCTTCCACAAATCATCATACATCTGGCGTGCCTTTACTTTCTGACCAAGTAATGCGTATGCACGTGCCATATCTGATGAACCACTCATGTAGCTGATTGGCACGTTATAGCTTGGTATTTCCTTCTCAGCCTTCTGTAATACTTTCAACGCTTTAGCCTTCTCACCCTTTGCAATGAGGTGAAGTGCAAGGTCAGCCATCTCACGGCGATGTGTATAGCACATACGAGCTACAGTTTCATCGATGTAAAGTCCTGGCTTGCTAAGACCACCCCATTTGAAGCGATTCATCATGACATCATAAGTCTTCTCTGTATCGAAGTTACGCATATTGATGCCAGTAGAATTTGCATTGTCCATTGTAGAGAATGGAGTAATACGATTTACGAGACCTTCTTGAATGAAGTTTTCACCTAAGTTCATAAAGTTCTCAGCTCCAACGGTTACAGCTACATAGAGAGGACGTGTCCAGTTACAGTTAGCAA
Organism: Prevotella melaninogenica; assembly: GCF_013267595.1. Classification (NCBI taxonomy): domain Bacteria; kingdom Pseudomonadati; phylum Bacteroidota; class Bacteroidia; order Bacteroidales; family Prevotellaceae; genus Prevotella; species Prevotella melaninogenica. Next base: position 483,648 of record NZ_CP054011.1, read on the forward strand.
TCATCTCAAGCATCATCAAGTCATTCTTGTATAAAGCTTGTTTTCCTGCCAATGAGATAACCATTCGATCTGGAATAGAATCACCTGGACGCATCATACCACTGCGACGAACAGCCTCCTTATCGATAGTCATGTAGATGGTATCAGTAGGGATAACATGGCTGTCAGCATTCTTTGAGCGTACCCAATACTTGAGAATATTCTTTAATTCAAATGGGTCGTCACCAAATTGTGCCTTTGCTGAAACAGGATCCTGCTTATAGAACTCTCGTATTTGTTCCTTGAATTCTGGTTGAATCTGTACATACTCATTTGTTCCACTTACATAATCAAGGCGTGGCCATGATATAGGTACACTTGGTGAGTTGTATGCTGGACGGCGCATTTGATCGATGTACCAGTCTGTCTGCAGATAAGAAAGGTTACAAACACGTGTATCTGTACGCACTCCCTCAACCTCTTGGTTATACCAAAGTGGGAAGGTATCGTTGTCACCATTCGTAAAGATAATAGGATTACCCTTCTGCTGTAATGAATTAAGATAGTTCTGACCAAAGTCACGGCAAGTATATCGACCTGAGCGATCGTGGTCATCCCATGTTTGAGATGCCATCTGGATAGGGACAAGCAGACAAACAAGTGAGATGACAGAGGCTGATAATACTGGTGCAACCTTGAGTTTACGTGCCCAGTCGTAGAGTGCCAATACTCCTAATCCACACCAGATAGCGTATGCATAGAATGAAGCAGCATAAGCATAGTCACGTTCACGTGGCTGACTTGGTGTCTGATTCAGGTAGATAACAATGGCAAGACCAGTCATAAAGAACAAGAAGAATACGACCCAGAACTGTTGTATACCACGTTTTCCACGCCATGCCTGCCAGAAAAGACCGATTAATCCGAGCAATAATGGTAGACAATAGAAGACGTTGTGTCCCTTGTTTGCTTTCAACTCATCTGGTAACAAGTTTTGGTCACCATAAAGCGAATTGTCAATGAATGATATACCTGTAATCCAGTTACCATGTTCTGGTTCACCGTTACCTTGAATATCGTTCTGTCGTCCTGCAAAGTTCCACATGAAGTAACGCCAGTACATGAAGTTACACTGGTAAGAAAGGAAGAACTTTAAGTTTTCCCATTGTGTAGGCATCTTTACGCCATCAACATCATGTCCAGTAATACCACCCATCCACTGTTCGTATAGACCAGCAGAACCAGGGTTGTACATACGTGGGAATAACATATTCTGTTCAAAAACCTGTGTTGCTTTATGACGAACAATGAAGTAAGAGTCTTTCTCGTCTTTAGACGCTTTCTCCTTACGTTCATAGACCGGAGCACCCTCATCAAACTTATAGTGCATACCGTCTTCTGCAACTGCAGGCTGACTTGAATATGCCTGTCCGTAGAGTAATGGATGGTCACCATACTGGTCACGACTCAGATAACTACCCAAAGTAAAGATATCCTCTGGTGAATTCTGATCCATTGGTGGATTGGCTGTTGAGCGTATAACGATTACAGCATATGAAGAGTAGCCGATAAACAACATCAGCATACAAAGCAAAGCTGTATTCTTTATGCGTGAAGAAACAAGTGCAACACGCTGCTTCTTGCCATCTTTGTTAAATGGACGCTGCCACTGAAGCAGTACGTAAACGAGTGCAAGTACGACAAGTCCAGTAAAGAATGCTGTCCATCCATAGCCATAGAATGGAATACCAATCAATCCCAGTGCTGCCAAGAATGCTATATTCTGACGGCGTGGGTTCTTATCCTGATATGTCTCATAAATGCCCCAAATAAAAGAAGCAATGAGTAAGGCAATATAAATAATGGTACCCGTGTTGAATGGCATGCCAAGTGTATTCGTGAAGAACAACTCAAACCAACCACCTACTGTGATAATACCTGGAACAACACCATACAGAACGGCTGCAACGAGGACTACAGAGAGGAGCAAGGCAAAGAGTGAACCCTTCAAGTTTGCATCTGGCACCTTCTTATAATAGTAAACCAGTGCAATGGCTGGAATACAAAGGAGGTTGAGTAGGTGCACACCAATAGACAGACCAGTCATATAGGTAATCAGTATCAACCAACGGTCAGAATGAGGTTTGTCTGCATTATCTTCCCATTTCAATATAAGCCAGAAAACAACAGCTGTAAACGCTGATGAATAGGCATATACCTCGCCCTCAACTGCTGAGAACCAGAAAGTGTCACTGAAAGTATAAATCAGTGCACCAACAAGGCCTGCACCTTCGATGGCGATATTTTTTGCAAGTGAAGGAGCTTCACCATCACGCACAATCAGTCTACGTGAGAGGTGGGTAATGGTCCAAAACAGGAACATGATACACGTTGCCGAAAGCAATGCGCTCATGGTGTTAACCATACGTGCTACCTCTGTTGGGTCGCTTGCAAAATGTGAGAAGAGATTGGCTGTAAGCATAAAGAATGGTGCCCCAGGAGGGTGTCCAATCTCCAGTTTATAGCCTGTTGTAATGAATTCGGGACAGTCCCAGAAACTGGCTGTCGGTTCAATTGTGGAACAGTAGACGAAGGCTGCAATAAAGAATGCAAGCCATCCGACGATGTTGTCCACCAGTCTGAATTGTTTCATTTATACGATTAGAATTTACTGTCTACTCATCTTTCTCGGATAAGCAGAGATATTTATTTCGAAATAATCACTGCAAAGATAATAATATTAATCAAAACAACATAAAGAGAGTGGAGAAATTATAATAAAATGTGATGAAAAGAACATGACTAACGTTTTGAATTGACTTTATTTGCTTGGGTTAAAGCATAAAGGTAAGATTATGTAAGTGTGTTTTTATGAAGTTTTACACTCGAATAGAAGGATTATTTTACACATCTTACAAGAGTATTTTTTATTTTAAGTTGCTGTCACTTTTAACATTTCATGTAATACCACTGTAAACTAATAAGTTATATGATGATTTTGGATGACAGTAGTGACAGCAAAATTATTTTTAGAGAAATACTTTGTTCTCTGAATACTGAAGTTGGGCGCATTAAAGTGCATTCGGTTAATATAGATATACCAATAAGTTTTAGGGAAGCACAAATGATTGTGTTTAAGAAGGATGACTAAACTATTCGAAAGTTTGATATGAGTATTCATTCTTTTTCATCTTGATATAAGTTTGCATATAGAAACTTTAAAATACTTGTAGTGTTGCTTAGCACATATTGTGCTGTTGGTAAGCACCATTGGTGCGAACTACTAACACCAATGGGATGGAGTACTTTTCACTTAGCTATAAGTTGTCAAATTGGACTGGAATGATAAAAAAAACAAAGGGTATGGTTGTCTTGCTGTCAAAGGATACACGAAGTAGCAGTTTGTTGCCCAATACACATCTGCCTCTTACATGATTGAAAACACGACTAATACCCTGCATTCTCACGCTATTCTCCCCAAGCATGGTGTCATCTATAATGAAAGGCGAGATAACAAGTGACTGATGCCAAACTTGCCAAAAAGATGAAATAAATCATCACTCATTCGAGTTTTAACATTCAAAAGTTTGGATAACTCGCTTATTTTCTTTATTTTTGCTTCCATAATAGTTTTATTGTTTTGTCTTTAAAATCAGTTCTTTAGCGATTACTAATTTACAAAGGAAATTCGACAAACTGTTTTTTCTATCTTATTTATTAGGGTGGGAAACTTTAGATAAGCAAACAAACAAATGCAATGCAAACAGCCAATGCTGCTGTTATAAATGCATTTACACCAGGTTCTATAGATTATAGCAATGGAGCAGATCAATGGGATGGTTCAGAACAAGCAATGATTCCTAAGGAGTTTCAGAATAAGCCATCAAATGGTACTTTTATGTATAAAATGAACGTCATGGGGTGGAGTATGCATGGGGTGGAGTATGCATCGTGGAAGAATGCTGTAAATAAAAAAAATGGTAATGGATTATTTAATGTTCCGCAGAAAAAAACTGCAGGATACAATTATGGAGGTATGAAGAATAAGGGAAGAATTAGGCTTACTTCCACTGCACAATATGGATTAACTATTTTTTGGAGGACTCTAAAATGATTTTATTTTCAAATTTATGGCTTCGAAGAGTATTTTTTTGCATTTTATTTTCTTCTTGTCTGGTAGATAATAAAGCTCAAAATGTCTGGAAACTTTATTACAATACAAAAGAAGTCCAGATTAGGAGTTATACATCTAAAGGACAGTTGAGACATCTTGTGCAAAGCGATAGCGATGGGAATAAGGCCGATTCTGTAATTTATAAAAAGAATATTTATGTTTATTCTTTTGCAAAAACAAAAGTGTACAAGAACTCTGATCTTCGTGTCATAAATTTCTATTCTAAATTTAAACTGCATAAGGAGACTTTTTTGTCTCCTTATGTTAAACATGCATTCCTATTAGAGGAGTATATTTCTGATTTGCAAGACATCTATGAATCCATTCTTCCGAATGGTGATGAAGTTTCAGATCATATATCGATTTCTATAAATAAAAATAGCACCCATATAACATTTCGTAATCTGAATTGTCGTTTTAATGTTTTATTTAGTCCTGTAATATTACAATCTTATTTGTCCTACGATATAATAAAAGACATAAAGCTATATACTAAATTCGGAAGGCTCTCGAAAATAAGTTATATTTTGGAAGGGCATATTCTCAATATCTTTTTTAATTATAAACATAATTCAATTAAGATAGTAATAGAATCATTATCATCCTATGATGATAGAAAAGATGAATATATTTATGAATGGAAAAGAGATACGTAGGGTCTTGCTAATTTAATATAACTAAAGTTTCCCACCCCTTAAAACACTAACTTTTCTCATTTTCCTTTGTCTGTCGTCCTTCATATCCATTGCCTTTTAACACATGACTAACTGAGGTTATGCAGTGTTCCATATACATCATCCCATTTTTCCAATGCTTCAGCCATTACAAGGATTTTGCTCAACTCTTTGTCGTTGCCGCTGATTGTAGGTATAAGGTGTTGGAGCGTCACCCCAAGCGTTTCTCCTAAAACACGAAGAATGTGTTCAATACAGGCAAGAGCTCTCTTCCATAACATGAGTGCCATGAGGTCGTCCTCCATATCTGAAAAGAGTTCGTCCATGGTTTGATATTCTGTGAATCTCTTTTCCAAAGCCATGACGGTATATGTAAGGTAACACAGCGTTGCGTCGGCTATCTGACCATTGAAGTCGCAACCTTGATAACCACCTAATCCGAGATACAGCTTAGTTTCCTTTTTCCCCTTTTTCTGATGCAGTGAAAAATCACAGGGGATGGTTGTCTTGCCGTCAAAGAAGCAGAAAGTAACAGTTTGTAGCCCAATACGAACCTGTCTTTTACATTGTCGAAAACTTTAGGTATGTGATTTTATTGGTAAGTAGGGCGAGTTTTTTAACAGCGTTGTGTGTCAAATATGTTTTGTGGATACTTAGATTTATTTTTGAATGTTGCAGCATGAAATCTATGAAGAATAATATAAACAAATACGGACACACATAAGCGTGTGTCCGTAAATGATTTTAAGGTGTTAGACGTGAAGTCTGTCAACCCTATTAGTAAGTTAAAGCGTTTTTACAATAATGTCTGTTATGCGTTCTTGGTTTCAGTAACCGTTTCTTTACATAACTTCTCATTTGTTGTATTAACTGTATATTTATCTTCTCCTGCATAGAAACGGCGGTGTGCTTCCTCTTGGCGAGGTACAGAGAAGTTACTAATACGTTTCATGTAACCAATGATGCGAGTGAGATAATCAACATTCTTAGAATGGCAATGTGGACATTCGTGCATATAACGTTTGTCGATATGACCGCAGTCATTGCAGATAGTGTTTGGAATGTTGAATGTGAAGTAGTTGCAACCTTCCTGTGCAGCGACACGCAACAACTGACGATACTGTGGCTCAGAGAGGTGCTCTTCGAGGTTCATGTGAAGTGCAGAACCACCAGTTAGATGTTCTATATAAGGTGCTCCGTGTAGTTTGAACTTGTCAAGAATCGTCAACGAGTTGTCCTCAACGCGATAGAAATAGCTGTTATAGCAATTGCGTGGAACAAAATACCCATCTTCAGAGTCCCATTTAGCATGTTTTACTCCGACATTCTCTGCAGGAATCATCTCGCAGTTGAACATAGCTTCCTTTGTACGGAAAGCCTTATTCTGTGTTTCTATCAATCCAAGTACAGTCTGTACGAACTTCTTATAATCTTCATTCGGTGTGATGTCAAGTCCCATGAATTCTGCTGCTTCTACAAGACCATTGATACCAATAGTGAGATACTGGCGATCAATGTTGATGTATCCAGCATCAAAGAGTGGAAGCATGTGATTACGCAGCAACTCCTTGAGGTTTTCATTGTATGCTAATTGTACCTTATGACATAACTCGATAATATGCGTCAGATACTCCTTGTAATCAAGGTTGTTGTTGACTGCATACTGAATACAGCGATTGAGGTTGATTGTCAATACACTCTTTGATCCAGTTGAGACACCACCAGCACCGAGTGTATAAGAGAAGCCGTTATCTTGAATCTCATTACGTAGACGGCAGCATGAACTGAGTGAGTCAGCATTATCGCTCATGTATGTGAAGAAACTATGTCCCTCAGAATACATCTTAGCGGCAAAGTCACCCCATTCCTTATCCTTGCAGTCACCATTCTCTGCTAACAAAGCCATTGTTTCTACAGGGAAGGTGAGAACAGTCTTTAGACGCTCTTGGTTAAACCAAATCATAAAGCGTTTCTGTAACCACGAAAGACTCTCCCAATCTGGCTGTGATCCATCTGGGAAATAGAAGTTTCCGAAGAGTGACTCGAAGTATGGGCGGTCATAATAAGAAATGTTCCAGAATACTGCTTGATAGTTGCGAGCACCTGTAGGCTGGTTCAGTGAATAAACTATCTGTTCAAAGTAATCAGTAATTACCTTATCAATCGTACGCTTTCTTAGGCTAAGATCAACAACTTCATCAGCACGCTCCCAGTAGTCTTTACCATATTCCTTTTGGATAAAGTAGTTCATGTACATCAAGAATTCTGGCGTAGCGCAAGCTCCAGCGAGCATAGATGACACCATGAATACCATATTAATAAAGCCACCACAGAAACTTTTCAGATTTGTTGGCGCTGTCGAATTGCCACCAATTGAATTTGTACCTCCAATAAGCCAAGGGTACATAGTGATGGATGCACAATAGTTGGCGAGGTTTGTCTCGTCATTCTTATATATAAAATGGTGGTTTAGAAGGTCAATGTACTCATCAGCCAAGTCCTTACCATACATCTTCTTAATACGATCAACAAGTAGTCTGCGGTTGAGACGAATAAATCCTTGCTTAGGAAGTTCGCCAATAAGTGTTGCAATGTTCTTATGTTCAACATTTGCATTGGCATCAAATTTTGACCCCGTAGCAGCATTTGATGCAACACAATAGTCAGAAAGAAACTTCATCTTTTCAAGAGTTTCACGGTCTTCTGTGTGTTGCTGACGATAGACGATGAAACTTTTTGCTACTTGATAATAGCCTTCTTTCATAAGTGCCAACTCAACCTGATTCTGGATGTCTTCTACCTTGATGTCGTTTTGAATATTCAAGTTAGCGATGATTTTTGATAAAGTACCCAAATCAGTAGGTTCGTTGACGCTTTCGAATGCCTTGAGAATAGCATTCATAATTTTGTCGAGGGAGAACCGATCCTTTGACCCATCACGTTTTGTGATTGTAAAGTTCTTCATTTCCATTGCTTATTTTATCTTTTTAGGTGTTTATAACTCTGTTGTTACTGTCTATCAGAAGGTGTAATTTTAATACACTATATTTGTGTGAAAGTTGTCAGTTTTGGATAACTTTTTTATTTTTTTTCTTCAAAAGTTTTCCATTTTGATAAACTTTCTGTTGCAAATTTATATAAAACTATTCATTTGGCAAAAATTATTTGGGCTAAAAAATATTGGATAAATTACTAATTTTCTGTACTTTTATGCTTGGAATCTTGGTGGAGAAAGGGATTGATGTTTATTTCATTTTGAAGAAATATTTTTTGAGGGAAGTATTCTAAAGTCTAAGAAAATAAAAGATGTTCGGAAACAATACCATAGTAATAAGAATTATACATATTGTAATCTAATGACCGATTTGGGTTTAAGTTAAGTCTATAATGATCTTTTTAGAATGACGCTTACATCATTAAGGTAGTTAGTTAAATATAGATATTATTTCGTGGCTGTTATTTGTGTTACACATATAAATAATGTAATTTTGCAGGTGGAAACAATAAAGTTATGAAAGATATATCATTAATAGCCTTTGATGCAGATGATACTCTGTGGGAGTGTCAAACTTATTTTGAGGCGGTAGAGAAAGAGTATTGTGAGCTATTAAAGTCATACGCCTCAGCCGATGAAATTTCTAAAGCTCTTTTTGCTGTTGAAACAGCAAATATGCCACTTCTGGGTTATGGGAGTAAGGCTTTCTTATTATCTTTATTGGAGAATGCAATAGAGGTAAGTGGGGGAAGGTTAAAAGCAGATGAGGTTGAGAAGATTATAAAATTAGGTAAAGAACTTCTCCAATTACCAGGCAAGCCAATGGATGGAGTTGAAGAAACTTTGAAGGTTTTACGTGAGAGAGGAGAATACCATTTAGTTGTCTTTACAAAAGGTGAACTGCTTGATCAAGAAAACAAGTTTCATCGTTCAGGCTTAAAGCCATATTTTGATGATATTATAGTTGTTTCAGATAAGACAGAGGCATCTTATTACCAATTGTGTGAGAGGTTTTCCATTAATGTTGAGCAGTTATTGATGGTAGGTAATTCTTTTCGTTCGGATATAGAACCCGTATTAAAACTTGGTGGTTGGGCAGCTCATATACCTTTTCATACAACATGGCAGCATGAAGTTGTAGAGGAGTATAAACACTCTCATTTGTTAAAGTTGGAGTATTTTACACAGTTGAAGCAAGTTTTGTAAACTTGTTTTGCTTTTACTTGCTGAAACTTTTGTAATTATTTCATTATATGTCGAATATTTTGTGTAAGTTTGCAGATCGATTATTATGAGGAGATAAAATACTTTTTAAACAAATAGTAAGTTAGATGTTAGCACCACAAATAGAATATTCAGACCGAGAAGAGCGAATTGAGTTTATTCAAGAACGTTTCCATTGTAAGGCACCTTCGTGTGGCGGTTGTGGCTCATGTAATCTTCCTGATGGTGTACCAGCAGCAGAATATTTTGCTGATTACATTGATGGTAAGGTTGAATTTATCAAACTCGCTGCGAAGATTTGGGAGTAGGGGGCTTTCTCCTACTTGACAATGTAATACCAAGATAAATATAGTCTTGATAGTTTAAGGTTCTTACAGAAGTCTTTTTAAATTATTTTAGAACCTCCATTAAAATCCAATTGACCATTAGAGCTAAACATGTTTTGTTCTTATCGAGCAAATTGTATGTCCTTTGGACGCAGGCGTAGCGGGCTACGTCAAGGCGCAAAGGCGGACAAGGCGTCGATAAGAAAATAAAAGATGATAGGAATAATGGGTCAGTCCTATTGTTGCCTAATTATCAGGAACTTCTTTTGTGCCTTATAATGCAAAAAAGGTATGCCTCACGACATACCTTCTTCTGTGTTCTTAGTCATTCTATTAATTTGAGCCTCTTGTCGGATTCGAACCAACGACCCCGAGATTACAAATCACGTGCTCTGGCCAACTGAGCTAAAGAGGCGGGGTGGACAAGCGATTCCTATCGCACCGCTACAACCTTCTGCCCTTGCTACGTTCCCGTCCTGGGGGATTCAAAGGGAGCTGGTCGTAAGAGACTTGCCCGTCTAATGCTTTACCATTGCTGTTAAAGCGGGTGCAAAGATACATAAATTATTTATTTCTGACAAAGAGAAATCAAAACTTTTTCTGTTTTTAACAAAAAAACATAAATTTGGCAGTGTACTACATTATTTATAATAAATATTCCGTACTTTTGTATCATGATTTACGAAGATTTTAAACAACTGACAGCTTATACCCGTTATGATGGTATTTATCTTGCTATCATTTGGGCAGCAAGTTTCGCATGCTTGTTGGGTATAACCATTCTGCCAGTTTTGGCACAATTTAGTTTTTTACTCTCTATTTCAACTCCTTTCTTTGTTGCTTATCGATTGAAGATTTTTCGTGAGGAGGGACGTAATGGAGTTATATCTTTTCGTTGTAGTCTTTTTTATTGTGTACGTGTTTTCTTTAATGCTGCAATTATCTTTAGCTTGCTGCAATGGCTTTATATGCACTATCTTGATAATGGGAAATTACTCATGATGGTTACTAATCTCTATTCCAGTAACGAGGGAAAAAGCACTCTCGCAGCTATAGGTGTTCCATATGACCAATTTATTGCAGCGTTGCCAGAGGCTTTTCAACCCTACTCGTTAGCCTCAAGCACTTTTGTTACTGCCGTAATGTTAGGTGGCTTATGCTCTCTATTTATTGCAGCTATTATGTCTAAGAAAGGCAAGAGACAGATGTCTTAAATTTAAACTTAATAAACTCCTCATTTCTAATAGAAAACTCCTAATACAGAATATGGATATATCAGTAATTATTCCTCTTTACAATGAGGAAGAAAGTTTACCAGAATTACACGCGTGGATTCAGCGCGTGATGAACGCTAATGGCTTCACGTATGAAATAATATTTATCAATGACGGCTCTAAAGATAAGAGCTGGGATGTCATAGAGGATTTACATCATAAAGATGAGGAACATGTTCATGCGATAAAGTTCCGTCGTAACTATGGTAAGAGTCCTGCGCTCTACTGTGGCTTTAATGCTGCTCAAGGTGATGTTGTTATTACGATGGATGCAGACTTGCAGGATTCTCCTGACGAGATACCAGAACTTTATCGTATGATAATGGAGGAGAAGTACGACCTTGTTAGTGGTTATAAGCAGAAACGTTATGATCCATTGACAAAGACTATACCAACAAAACTTTTCAATGCTACGGCACGTAAGATTAGTGGTGTACATAATTTGCATGACTTTAATTGTGGTTTGAAAGCCTATCGTCGTGATGTAGTGAAGAATATTGAGGTATATGGTGAGATGCACCGTTATATCCCTTATCTTGCAAAAGAGGTAGGCTTCGCACGTATAGGTGAGAAGGTTGTACAGCATCAAGCACGTAAATATGGTAAATCAAAGTTTGGAATTAATCGTTTCTTCAATGGTTATCTTGACTTATTGACACTCTGGTTTCTCACCAACTTTGGTAAGAAGCCAATGCATGTCTTTGGCTTGATGGGCTCGTTTATGTTCTTCATTGGTTTTATAGCATTCCTTTGGCTGATTGTAGAAAAGGTTATTATGCTTGTTAATGGTGTATATGGTGACCTACTCTCTGACCATGCTTCCTTCTTTATTGCTCTTGTTGCGATGGTAATGGGTACACAGCTTTTCCTTGCTGGTTTTATTGGCGACCTTATCAGTCGCAGTAATCCACGCAGAAATGATTATCAGATAGAGAAAGAAATGTAGGAGAAGTCTTCTTTTCTGTAGGTTTTGATAGATGTTTACAGCAACAGTCCCTTTATATGTCATACTTAATGGAGAACTGTGAGGATAAGTTTGAAAACTCTTATCAACTGACGTTACTTTATTTATAGAATTCAATAGGAAATGAACTATAGCAAGATTAAACATATAGTAAGTAAAACTCTCTTGATTACTCTTCTCTTTGGAGGAGCAATCTGGATGGGTTCTTGTTCCGACATAGACTGTCCTGTAACCAATGGTGTATGGGCTAATTATGTTGTACAGGGCGATACTTTACACGACACACTTACTATCTCGGCAATACGTGAGAACAAAACAGATACGATTTTGTTAAATAAACAAGTTAACACGACAAAGTTTAGTTTGCCAATGAGCTATAGTGGCGATAGTGACAAGTTACGTTTTGTCTTCACAAATAAGGCTGGGGTAACAACTGTTGATACTGTTACGGTGTCAAAGACGAATATAAGTCATTTTGAGAGTGTTGACTGTCCGCCAGCATGCTTTCATACCCTTACTGCCGTATCAGCAAAGGGTACACGAGTGAGTCAGGTTGAAATCAGTAATCCTAATGTTGATTATGATGGTACGAAAGAACATATACTTATCACTTTTACTAATCCTTAATGTATTATTCCTGTTGTGCCCAACTACAGCTAATGCGCAACACCGACCATCTTTGCCAAAGGTAAAGGAGGATAGTATTCCTTTCTTTAGGGGAGCAGCAGTGGGTGTAGATCTCGTTGGACCTGCTATGCGTTGGCTTGCATCATATGGTCAGTATGAAGCTTTGCTACGAGTAAATCTCAAGGATAGATATTTCCCTGTAGTTGAAGTAGGTGTAGGACAGGCTGATAAGACTGATGAAACAACAGGAACGAACTTTAAGACGAGTGCACCTTATGGACGAGTGGGCTGCGACTTTAATATGCTTAAGAATAAGCATGACGATTATCGCTTCATGGTGGGTGGTAGAGTAGGCTACACTTCGTTTAAGTATGATGTTCTTAGTCCAGGACTTGCTGACCCTATTTGGGGAACACAATCCTCTTATGGTGCTCTTGGTAATAAGGGAAGTCAACTTTGGGCAGAACTCGTTGGTAGTGTTGATGCTAAGATTTTAGGCCCTATTCGTATGGGTTGGAGTGTTCGTTATAAACTCCGTGTAGCTCATAAGATGGGAGAAATAGGTGAAGCTTGGTATGTTCCTGGCTATGGTCGTGGTGGGTCATCACAGCTTGGTGCCACCTTTAATGTACTTTTTGAACTATAATGAGATAGTTATTTAGAAGTCAGAGAAAACTTGTTGTTAGTTTCTCTAATAGTTTTTACTAATGGACGTACTGCCTGTGCGTCCTAACTGTAAAAGTTATTCCATTCTAAATCTAACTTTCTCTTAACTCTTAATAAATAAAAACATTATATGAATAAGAAAAAACTATATTGGCAAATTCCTTTTCTTCTTGTGTTGATAATCGGTTCAATAGCTATTGTTCGTTGTCAGCGTTCAATGCCATATCAGCATAACAAGGGATTTATCTTTGGTACAGTTTATAATATTACCTATCAAAGCAATGAAGATCTTCAGCCGCAGATAGAAGCAGAATTGAAGAAGGTAAATCAAACCTTCTCTACTTTTGAAGCTAATTCGTTGATTTCACAGATTAATCAAAACAAACCTGTGAAGGTGAATGAGATGTTTCGTGAGGTGTTTACACTCGCTGAGTCTATTTCTAAAGAAACTGATGGAGCTTTCGATGTCACAGTTGCTCCAATGGTAAATATGTGGGGCTTTGGTTTTAAGACTGGTCAGCATCCTTCTAAGCAGGCTATAGATAGCTTGCATCAGGTTGTAGGATATCATAAGGTGAAGCTTGTTGGTAACACAATTCAGAAGACAGATAAGCGTGTTATGCTTGATTGTTCTGCAATTGCTAAGGGCTATGGCTCTGATATTGTTGCTCGTTTCTTACGTCGTAATGGTATTAAAAACTTTATGGTGGAGATTGGTGGTGAGATTGTTACGATGGGTAATAGTGAACAGCGTCTGCCTTGGAAGATTGGTGTTACAAAGCCAACAGATGATAGCGTGAAGGTTAATCAAGAGATACAGACGGTATTGAATGTTACGGATAAGGCTATGGCAACGAGTGGTAACTACCGTAATTTCTATTATAAAGGTGGAAAGAAATATGCTCATACCATTGATCCAAAGACTGGATATCCTGTACAGCATTCACTCCTTTCTGCAACAGTCTTAGCTAAAAACTGTGCTACAGCTGATGCTTATGCTACTTCGTTTATGGTAATGGGTATCGAGAAAGCACGTAAATTACTCGAACGTCATCCAGAGTTGATGGCTTACTTCATCTATTCTGATGCGAAAGGTAATTTGCAAGTATGGTATAGCCCTTCAATGAAAGGAAAAGTTGTTAAATAAAAGTATAGCCGCTTTCTCTCTTGAGAAGGCGGCTATATATGTTTTTTTATTACTATGCTCCAACTCTACGATAAACTTCTCGAACTCCCACTTTTCATCGGTATTAGTACGGATGAATTGTCAGATATCGTAGGGCAAACAAAGTTTGGCTTTCATAAACTTATTGCAGACAAACCGCTTGTAAGCATGGATGATAAATGTACACAGCTATTCTTTCTAATGAATGGTACACTTCGTGTGATAAGTCATGCTGACAACCATCGTTATCGTATAGAGGAAGAATTGTCGGCACCAGCAGTTATTCAGCCCGAACACTTCTTCGGACTTATGCAACGCTATACAAAGGATTTTATAGCGCAGACAGATTGTAGTCTGCTTTCGTTGGATAAGTCAGAGGTGTTACGTCTACTTGATAATTATCTTATTTTCCGCCTTAATCTTCTCAATAGTATTTCTATGCAAGCACAGCGAATGAGTCATATCCCATGGAGGCAACAGCCCAGTGACATTCGCCAGCAGTTTGTTAATTTTTTACGTCTTCGCTGTCTTACACAAGCAGGTCGTAAAGTGTTAAGGATAACGATGGAAGACCTTGCTCAAGAGTTACATCAAAGTCGTCTTAATATCTCTCGTTTGCTCAATGCTTTACAATGTGATGGGCTGTTAACAATGAGTAGGGGAATTATTACTATTCCGCAGTTGGAAACCTTAAGAGGATAGATGTCTTCTCTTATATTATTTTACTAATATTTAATTTGATATTAGTACTATTCAGTTACTTTTTCTATATTAATTTGTTATTAATTCCTTATTGTTTAAGTGCAACAATGAGTTTCTTTTACTCCCTTTTTTACACGTGTTGATAATTAGCACATATGGTGCTGGGGCTTAGCACATCTCGTGCTGATGGTAAACACCAATCGTGTTGGGCGTTAATCAGCTTATTATTTCTTAATGTTTTTTATCATCTTGTCGGCATCTTGTATTGTCTTTGTAAATATGACGTAGCTCGCTATGCCTTCGTTACAAAGACAGACAAAAACAGAATCAGATTAGTTTCTAATGAGTCAATTTGGGTTTAAGTTGTAGAGACTTATTACTCTACATGTAATATAGAAACAAAATTGCGTTAAATTCCACCTCTTTATATAGTATATTTCCTTTTTTTGAGTTATCTTTGTAAATTAAATTAAGAGAAAGTAGAAAAAGAAATGATAGATAATATAACAGGGGAGAAAGAGCGTATAAATCCTTTCTTCCTACCTTATGATACACCGCATTACACGGTACCTTTCAACCGTATTACTCTTGCTGATTATGAAGAGGCAATGATGGAAGGTATTCGCCGTGAGGACGAGCAGATTGAGAAGATTATTAATAACCCCGATGAACCAACCTTTGAGAATACGATTATACCAGAGGATGAGGTTAAAGGACGTAAGCATTACTATGATCTTCTGAGTCGTGTGGAGAGTGTATTCTTTAATATGCTCAGTGCTGAAACAAATGATGAAATGGACGCTTTGGCACAGAAGATGAGTCCTATTCTCACTAAGCATGGTAATGATGTTAGTTTAAATCCTAAGATTTTCGAACGTGTCAAGTATGTCTATGAACATCATGGAGAGTTGACACCAGAGGAAAATTGTCTGTTGGAGAAAAGTTATGAGGGCTTCGTGCGTAGTGGTGCCTTGTTGGATGAAGCTGGAAAGGACCGTTTGCGCAAGCTTACTGAGGAAGCCTCAATGCTATCACTGCAGTTCTCACAGAATGTTTTGAAGGAGAATAAAGCATATACTCTGCACATTACTGATGAGCAACAGCTTGATGGACTTCCTAATACCGCACGTGAAGCGGCACACGAAGCTGCAAAAGAACATGGACTAAAAGGCTGGGTATTTACTTTGGATGCCCCAAGTTATGGCCCATTTATGATGTATAGTACTCAGCGTGAACTGCGTAAAGAGCTTTATATGGCGCGCAACACGCTCTGTATAAAAGACAACGACACAAACAACCTTGAACTTTGTAAGCGTCTGATAAATCTTCGTAGAGAGATGGCTCAACTTCTTGGTTATGATACCTTTGCTGACTATGTGATGAAACATCGCATGGCTACGAAGGTTGAGAATGTGTATAAACTTCTTAATGACCTTATTGAGGCTTATAAACCAAAGGCTATTGAGGAGCGTGAGGAAGTAGAAGCTTTAGCTAAGGAAGAAGAGGGTGCCGCCTTTAAGATGGAGCCTTGGGATTTAGCTTATTATAGTCAGTTACTGAAGAAGAAGAAATACGACCTTGATCCCGAGATGCTTCGCCCTTACTTGGAGTTAGGCAATGTAATCAAGGGAGTCTTTGGCTTGGCTACACGTCTTTATGGTATTACCTTCAAAGAGAACAAGGATATACCTGTTTATCATCCAGATGTAAAACCTTATGAGGTTTACGACAAGGACGGTAGTTATTTGGCTGTACTCTATGTTGACTTCCACCCACGTAAAGGAAAGCGTGATGGAGCATGGATGACAGAGTTCCAAGGTCAGTGGATTGAGCGTGATGGTACAAATGTACGCCCACATGCCTCTCTTGTTATGAACTTCTCTAAGCCTACAGAGGATAAGCCTGCATTGTTAAGATTAGGTGAGGTTGAGACCTTCTTGCATGAGTTTGGTCATTCGCTTCACGGTATATTTGCTAACACGCGTTTCGAGAGTCTATCAGGAACCAATGTTTGGTGGGACTTTGTAGAACTTCCTTCTCAGTTTATGGAGAACTTTGCTGTAGAAAAAGAATTCCTCCGTACCTTTGCTTTCCATTATCAGACAGGTGAACCAATGCCCGACGAGTTGATAGAAAAGGTAATAGCCAGCCGTAATTATGGAGTTGCAACAGCATGTTTGAGACAGGTAAGTTTCGGACTCTTAGATATGGCTTATTACACACACAAAGAAGAGTTCACCGAGGATATCATCTCCTTTGAGAAGAAAGCATGGGCACCAGCAATTATTGATGAGCAACGTATGGATACATGTATGACTGTACAATTCTCTCATATTATGGCAGGAGGTTATGCTGCTGGCTATTATAGCTATAAGTGGGCAGAGGTCCTTGATGCTGATGCTTTCAGTGTATTTAAGAAAGAAGGAATCTTTAATCAAGCTACTGCACAGCGTTTCCGAGATAATATTCTCTCACGTGGTGGTACAGAACATCCTATGACTCTCTACAAACGTTTCCGTGGACAAGAGCCAACTATTGATGCGTTGAAAGAGAGAGATGGACTTACGAAAGGGCTGTAATAGTTTTGAAAATCGGATAATAGATAAAGGATAATAGCTATTTTGCTGTTTGTTTCCATGTTTATTTATAAAATCTATCAATAGAATGAATAACGAACATATATCAAAACACTCATCAGCATCTTCTTCTTTAGAGGGAAGAGGTAAGGCTGCTGTTGACTATCGTTACCTTCGTATGGCACGTATTTGGGCTGAGAATTCTTATTGCAAACGACGTCAGGTTGGTGCCTTGGTTGTGAAGGATAAGATGATTATTAGCGATGGCTATAACGGTACACCGAGTGGTTTTGAAAATATATGTGAGGATGAATCTGGCGTAACAAAGCCATACGTCCTCCACGCTGAAGCCAATGCTATTACGAAACTTGCCCGAAGTGGTAATAATAGTGAAGGTTCAACGCTTTACGTAACAGCTTCTCCTTGTATTGAATGTGCAAAGCTCATTATTCAGGCAGGTATTCGACGAGTTGTTTATGCAGAGAAGTATCGTCTTACAGATGGTATAGACTTACTGACAAGAGCTGGAGTTGAAGTAGAGTATATAAGTCTTGAGGATGGCAGTAGTTCTTCTTCAGCGTCTTTATAAACAAGAATAAGAATTTGAGTAAACTGTTGGAGTATAATCAAATAGGTCTCATACCTAATATAGTTTATCCCCACTGTTAATAAAACAAAGTATAACAAGTATTTATCGAATCCCTCTTGGTGCTTTCATCTTATCTGGAAGAGTGGGGGTTAGGCTTTTATGAATCAGAGTAAAAACAATCATTTCATGCCGTTACTGATGGCACTATGTGTTGTCGTCGGTATTCTTATTGGTACTTTCTATGCCAATCATTTCTCAGGTAATCGTCTAAATATCATTAATAGTGGTAGTAGTCGACTTAGTAATCTGTTGCATATCATCGATGATCAGTATGTTGATTCTGTTAATATCGATGAACTTGTTGATAAGGCTATTCCTGAGATTCTGTCAGAGCTTGACCCACATTCTGTCTATATCAGTGCAAAGGATGTGCAGCTGGCTACGGATGACTTGAAGGGCTCTTTCTCAGGTGTTGGAATTGAATTTACTATTCGTCAAGATACATTGCGTATACAGAATGTTATCAAGGATGGACCTGCAGACAAGGCTGGTTTGTTAGCGGGTGACAAGGTTGTTAGTATCAATGGTAAATCGTTTGTTGGTAAAGATGTTACAAATGAGGAAGCTATGCACCGTCTTAAGGGTCCAAAGGATTCGAAGGTAAAGATTGGTGTTAAGCGATATGGTGAAAAGGGAGTAAAGATGTTCACGGTAACACGTGGTGATATTGCTGTGAAGAGTGTCTCTGCTGCATATATGCTTAATGATACAACAGGCTATATTCGTATCAAGAGTTTTGGTGAAAGAACTTATGCGGAGATGTTAGCAGCTTTGCAAACTCTCAATATTCGGGGTGCAGATCACTTGGTTATTGACCTTCGTGATAATGGAGGTGGTATCTTGGAGTCTGCTGTACAGATGGCTAATGAGTTCCTTCCAAAGAATCGTCTGATTGTATATACACAAGGTAGAAAGAGTCCTCGTGTTAATTATCGTAGTGATGGTAAGGGAAGCTATCAGCATATTCCAATGGTTGTACTTATCAATGAGGGTTCGGCTTCTGCTGCAGAGATCTTCGCTGGTGCTATGCAAGATAACGATCGTGCAACGATTGTTGGTCGTCGTTCCTTTGGTAAGGGATTGGTACAGCAGCAAATTCAGTTTAATGATGGCAGTTTGATTCGATTGACGATAGCACGTTATTATACTCCTTCAGGACGTTGTATCCAAAAGCCATTCAAGCCTGGTGATAATGCTGACTATGAGAATGATATTCTCACACGTTATCAGCATGGTGAGTTCTTCTCTCAGGATAGTATCAAACATGCGGGACCAGCTTATCATACAGTAAACGGACGCACCGTATATGGTGGCGGTGGTATTACGCCAGACATCTTTGTGCCAGAGGATACATCAAAGGTAACTTCTTATTATAAGGAAGCTGTGATGAGTGGACTTATCCTTCAGTATGCTTTCAATTATACTGATAGTAACAGGAAAAAACTCAGTAGCTTTGGGGAAATAAAACCATTGGCAAACTACTTGGAGCATCAGAACCTTGTAGGTGACTTCGTTAACTTTGCAGAAAAGAACGGATTGCGCAGACGTAATTTGATGATTATGCGTTCACACTCACTTCTGCAGGATTATCTTAACAGTCGCATCATTTATAATATACTTGATGAGCAGGCTTGGATAGAGTATGTGAACCGTGACGATGCAACTGTAAAAGAGGCTATCAGAGTGTTCCATATGCCTTCTCTACTTTTGCTTAAACCAAAGCAGAAGGCTCTGAAGCATTCAGATTCCCTACGTAAAACAATCCCTCTACGTCGATGATACAGTTTGATAAAAAGTCCTTACGGAAAGAAGTGAGGACACGAAAGAAACTGTTTTCTACAGAAGAGTTGATAAAGGAGTCACGTCCACTTATCCAGCGAGTACTCAATCACCCACGTCTTCAAAGTGCTAAGACAGTTCTTCTGTATAATTCGCTGCCTGATGAGGTTTATACTCATGACCTCATCAAGCAACTTCATAATGAAGGAAGGACTATTCTTCTTCCTGTTGTCATCAGTGATACCGAAATGGAACTTCGACTCTATCGTAATCCAAATTCCTTTGAAACGAGTAGTTATGGAATACTTGAGCCTATAGGTGAAGCTTTTACGGATTTCTCTTCTATAGAATTTGCGCTCATTCCAGGCATGGCTTTTGATAAGGAACGGAATCGTCTTGGACGTGGAAAAGGTTATTATGACCGTTTTCTTCCTTTGCTCACAAATGCATATAAGGTTGGTATCTGTTTTCCTTTTCAGTTCCTTCCAAACATACCAACTGAAGAGACAGATATAAAGGTAGATGAATGTATCTACTAAGATTATGAGAATCTGTGGAAAAATCACTTTACTATAAGTCAAAAAGATAGTGTATTGTATCTTTAGAATTTATAGATAATGTCAAAAAATATTCTTGCAATAAAAGTAGTTAGTGCTTAATTGGATTCCAATTAAGCACTAATTGTATTGTAAAAGGTGCCCTTTTGAGGTCTAACTAACGCCCTTTTGAAAGCCAACTAAGCACTTTTTCTTATGCTGCATTGTAAGATATTGAATTACAGTTGGTTACAGGTGTGTTAAAGAAAGCCGTTTTATATCGTCTTCTAACAGGCTTTGTAGAATAAAATGTAAAATAAATTCTAACTTTAAAAGCCGTAAAAGTGAGGTTGTATAGCTGCTTTATGGTGACAGATGATATAGTGTTTCAGTGCTACCTCTCTAAAGTCTTTGTTTCGAAAATATTTGTATTAAACCAAGTCTTCGTATGCTTGGTTCATTTCATTCATGAGATGTTCAAAGTTATCAGAGTTTAATGATACCTTTCTGAACATCATTTCCAAATTCTCCTCTTCAAACTTTACAGGCTCTTCATGCAGAAGTGTCATCATTCCAGCAATCATCAAACGGTATACAGTTGCCTGGTGCAATCCATTAATCTCTGTCTTTGCTTGTGTTACTCCAGCTGCATAGGCTTGCATTTGTACACGAACGATAGAGCGGATAGCCAGTGAAACAGGAACGTTGTTTTCATGTGCTAAAGTAGGGCAATCAGCAAAATAGTCTTCAGCAGACTGTAAATGTCCGTCAAGCAGAGCAAACATCTGTTTTTGATATTCGGCTGTTACAAGGTCATATAACTCCTTACTCCCACAGGCATAACGCAATAAAATCTTTGCAGAAGTTGTCTCAGAGAAATGACGTCGCTTCATATCTTCTGCCACAGTATCAAGGTCTGAGTAGTTCAGACGGATAAGGACAGGAAAGAGTACAGATACGAAATGACCTGAAAGGTTATCAAAATTGTTAACTAATAATTGCTTGTATTCCTTTGGTTCTAATCTTTTCTTCCCTGGATATAAGGCATCAGCCAGTCCCGAGAAGAAAGCATGAAAGTAGCCCCTGACCATTACAGAGGCTACTCTTGAGCGGTTTATTTCCGTTATTTTCATATATTATTTTTCTACTATCTATGTCCACCGAATCGACTATTATTCGTTGGTGCATCTGAACGGGTTGAACCTGATGATGACTGATTCGAATTCATTGGAACACTTGGTGCTGATGAGCGAGAAGCATTACCAAATGAAGACTGATTCGAATTCATTGGAGTACTTGGTACTGATGAACGAGAAGCACCGCCAAATGAAGACTGATTAGAGTTCATTGGAGCACTTGGTGCTGATGAACGAGAAGCACTTCCAAATGAAGACCTGCTACCTGATGGCTGTGGAGGAGTAGAATACTGCTGCTGTTGAGGTTGATAAGTCTGTCTTTCAGACTGTGGTATTGCTCCTCCAAATTGCTGGTTATAAGATCTACTTGGTGCAGTGTTCATATTCTCTCTTCTTGCATTACCAAAGCTGCTATAGCCATTATTCTGCTGAGGAGTATTCCATGAGCCACCATTCTGATAAACCTCTTGACTCGATCTTGTGCGGTTGGTTACCGTAGGTGGATTACGTCGAGCGCCAAAGCGTCCTGCGTAATAGCTGTCATTGTATCTGTTTCGTCCACCACGATAGGTGTAGTATTCTGCTGGGCGTGAGCGATAATAATAATTGCGGTCGATATAACGATTGTAAACCCTATAAGCATAATTATTATTGTACCAATAAACTGGACGGTAGAAGTAATCTTCACCTATGTAATAGTTATATTGGCGAGCATTCAATACATAGAACAAATCGCTGTTACGACGTGTCCAATAGTCTCCATAGAGTGACCGTTCACCCTGCATATTAAGGAGATAGTCAAGATTTATCTCATACACAGCTTGATACTGTGCGTCGCTCAATCCAAGTTCATAAGCCATCTTGTCTGATAAGAAGAGTGCCTGTCGTCGCGCCTCTTCATATCCAATTCTGCCGTATGTACTGCTGTATCCAATATTATATCCATCGTCATATACAGAAACAGGACTACCATATCCACCCCCTGCAGAGAGGTATGCACCACATGAAGAAAGTGAAAGGCTTAAACAACCTAAAGCGAATGTATATAAAATATTCTTTTTCATATCTGTAACCTTTAAAAATGACTACTTATGTTATATCTCTATTGCAAAAGTAGTCGTTTGGTTTCAAATATCCAATAGGTAAATTCCTATTCCGTAAGGGAAAGTTCCTATATGTTATTCCACTTCCTCTACTATGGTGTTGGGAACTTCCTTCGACTTCAACATTTCGTCAAGACTCTTGAAAGTATAGGCAGCTTTGTCCTTAACGAATGTCTTTGCAAAACGATCGCGTAGGCTCATTAGTTTCTGTACAGCCTCCTGGTAGGTTTCGGCTGTAATACGATCAGCCATTGCTTGCGCATTTACTGGTGTGAAGTCAAAGTATTGTACAAGGTATTGCTGGAACTGTCGACGCTGGTTCTGTGTCATTTCCTGCAATTGTACATTCATCTTATCCTTAGTGCGGTGTATGATGAAGATAAGTTCATCTGGCTCACCACCACGTTGACCATGGTCATACTTCTTCTCATACTCAAAGTGACAATCACAGAAACCTTTCTCTGCAAGCTCCTTTAATTCCTGCATGGCAGGGTCAAGAACACGACGACAGAAGTCTGAGAACTTCTTATAGTTGTTCTCCAAACGAAGCATCTTACGGAACTCCAATGTCTTAATGACAGTACGACCTTTGTCCACCCATGACTCTATAAACATATAGATACGCTGGGTGTAGCGGTTTTTACATGCAAAGACAATCTGTTTGCCTAAGCGATGATAACCGAAGTCTAACGATACAAGACGCTCTGCAACACTATGATCAAGCTTCAAAATAGCATATTTGTTATAAGAGCGATCCTCTGGAATATATACGTCACAAAGGTTGGTTGCCTTGGTGTACTTTCTTCCTTCAGCTGTCTTATAGGGTATTTCTACAGGAATAGAAGCAAGCATCTTCAGTGAATTTCTCAACTGAGGATAGTGATTTGGGTCGACACCTAATTCCTTGAATGGCAGTTTTATAGGCATACGTCCGTCCTCATCCAACTCATCAGTGTGGAATAAGTCGAGCTGAAATCCTCGTTTGTTATTTAAAATACCATGTAAGATAGATTGCAAACTCTCAACAATAGACACCAGAATCCTCACCTGGATGAGCGAATAGTCATGACGCATCATCGTCACGGCGATAGGCTGAAGAAGCCATGTTTCTTCTTCAATAGGGATAAGGTCATTCGAGATAGTACGACTTTTCAACGGTGCCTTCTGTGCTTTTGCTCCACGTTTACGAGTAACCTTTCTAATGGCTGTTTTATCTGTTGTCATATCAGTTGTCTTAGCTTATCATGTATTTTATAACACTTTAGAAGTTACAAAGATACCGCTTTTATTTGGAACAAACCACTAAATAAACAAAAATAGTTTCCCCTTTGTCGTTTATAGTGTATTATGCGAAACGATTTTAGTAGCAGGTTGTTCTTTTATTTACAACATATAGTAAGGTGTTTAGTAGTCAACACCATTAGTGTTAACCAACAACACCATTGGTGCTAAGCTATCGCACGATATGTGCGGGGCATAAACACATTAGTAAAAAGGTGAGAATTACCTGCCACTATCGAGATAAACACATCGTAAGATTATAGGTTTAGGAGAATATTAGATGATTAAGTAGCTCTTTTATAGTGTAATTTTTTAGGATGATAATTAATGATAAAAAACTAAATACTTGACAACAACTATTGCATTATTGACTTTTTTTTTGTTATTTTGCATACGATATCATTACAACGTGACAAGATGAAGAATCAGAAAATGTACGAGCCCGATGATAAGATGATTTATCTTATCAGAGATAATTACGACCTGTTACAGAGCTTAGGGAGCTTTGGTATCAGCTTGGGCTTTGGTGATAAAACCGTGAGAGAGGTTTGTGATGAACAGAATGTAGACACTTATACATTCCTGGCTGTAGTTAATTTTACTATAAACGGATATAAGGCTTTTGATGATGTAGACAGATTGTCTATTCCAACACTTATGCAATACTTACGAGCAAGCCATACTTATTATCTTGAATATAAGTTACCTTTCATACGTAAAGAGTTGTGTGCTTCTTTGGATGAAACGGATAATCTTGCCCGTCTTATTCTCCGCCTCTATGATGAGTATGCTCATTCTATCCATAATCACATGCAATATGAGGAGAAGAATGTGTTTCCATATGTTGATAGCCTGCTGAAGGGTGAGGCAAATGATACATACGATGTTGAGACTTATTCTAAGCATCATAGCCAAACAGACGTGAAGTTACGTGAATTGAAGAGTATTATCATCAAGTATTTGCCTTCCGATGCGCATCATAACAATCGTCTTACTGCTACATTATATGACATATATAACTGCGAAGCATGGCTTGAACAGCATGCTTTGGTAGAAGAAGAAATCTTTATTCCAGTAATCAGACGCTTAGAACAAAAGAGTAAGCAAAATGATGTAAGTGTAAAGATTTCGAACATGATTACGCAGAATCCTGTGTCAAACGAGGTTCTTAGTGATCGTGAAAAGGATGTAATTGTGGCAGTTGCACAAGGAATGACAAACAAGGAAATAGCTGACCATCTGTGTATTTCAACTAACACGGTGATTACGCATCGACGTAATATCGCTCGTAAGTTGCAAATACATTCACCAGCAGGATTGACAATCTATGCAATTGTTAATAATCTTGTGGATATCAGTAGCGTGAAACTTTAATAGAAATCTGTTAATATGGTGGGTAGTCACCCTATTACTCTATAAACAAAACGATGGAGCATCCAGTTAATATGAATATGGGACGTCCCAAGATTGCGATAGTTGATGCTAACACACTTGTTGTGTTAGGATTGAAGCAGCTATTACAGAATGTTATGCCTATCATGACTGTTGATTCTTTTTCAAGCTTCCAGGAGTTCGAAAAGGCACAGCCAAATTCGTATTATCATTATTTTGTGTCACAAGTAATTGTCTTAGAAAATAGACAATTCTTCTCTCAATGTATCCACAAGACCATTGTTCTGACTATTACTAAGGACCCAAATGCACAGCTTTCTGGTTTCCATAGTTTTTGTATTAATGTTCCAGAGGATGAACTTGTTAAAGCTATTCTGAAGATAGTACAGTATGGTCACTCTGGTGGTAAGAACTTACCGGAACTCCCTCAAGTATTAAAGAATAAGATCTTAAGCAATCGTGAGATAGAGGTTTTGTCTTTGATAGTTCAAGGATTGATTAACAAAGAGATTGCTGAGAAGTTGAATATCAGTCTTACAACAGTTATTACTCACCGCAAGAATATTATGGATAAGCTTGGAATGAAGAGTGTGTCTGCCTTAACTATCTATGCCGTGATGCATGGTTATATTGATATCAATAAGATTTAATATGGCTAATTTGCTATTTTCTATCCGTTATAGGAATGGAGATAGCAGATGAGCAAACCAGCCACGGAAACGTTGCCATGGCGTACGCCACTGTTTCCACTTTGCTTCTGTAAGCTTAAAACTATCTTTCTTTTGGGCTTCAAAGAGTTCATCTAACTCATGTGTTGTACAAGCATCAACTATTACTGCATTCTCTTCACGATCCCATCGTAGACTTCTTGCATTTAGATTGGCTGACCCAACAGTACAGAATTGTCCGTCTACAGTAATAATTTTTGTGTGATGAAAACCTTTTTCATACATCCAGATTGTACAACCTTTCTTCATTAATTGATGTGCATTATAGAATCCACAATCAGGAGTTAGTGGGATATCACTCTTTACACTCAGTAGGATTTCTACTTTTACACCTCGTTTTACGGCATTTCTTAATGCTTTTTTCAAGGCTCTGCTCAGTGTAAAATATGGGTTGATAAGTTTTATACTGTCCTTTGCATCATTGATAGCATTCACATAGAAATAACGGATAATATCCTTAGAAATGTGTGGTTCACGGTTAATAATACCCACCATTTTACTTCCTGCACTTCCACAAGTGTCAGGCTTCAAGCCTTTTATGTAATCAGCGTTAGAGATTCCACGATAATATTTAGCACCATGTATTCTCTGTCCAGATGCTAAAAACCACATATTAAGAAAGATGTTCTGCAATGTATTTACCTCGTTTCCTTCGATTCTACAATGCATATCATGCCATGAACCAACAACTTCAGTACCATTAATATAATAGTCAGCCACATTCATTCCACCCGTATATGCAACCTTTCCATCTATAACAACAATCTTACGGTGGTCACGATTGAATATATCATGTAGCCAAGGGAACTCCATTGGCTTAAACTCATATATCTCAATGCCCTTTTCACGAATCGCTTTCAGGTGGCGTTTCCTCATGGGACGATTGTTACTTGCATTGCCAAAGCCATCAAAAACAGCTCTAACTTCAACTCCTTCTTTCGCTTTTGCCGCTAAATGTTGTATGAGTTCGTCATTGATAGAATCATTGCGAAAGTTGAAGTATTCCAAGTGAATACTCGAACGTGCTTGATCAATAGCCTTAAATAGATCATTAAACTTATCTTTACCAGTCGTAAGTAAAGTTACTGAGTTGTTATGAGAGAAGTGTACATTCTTCTTGCGCAGCTGATTCACAATCATAGAATCGGCTCTATTCGCAAGTATCTCATGCCCTTTAGTCACAGTGCTTTCTGTCTCTGTTTGTGCTAAAAGGTATGTTGGAAATAGTATGTAACATAATACCATCACCCATGTAATAGCTTTTTTTGTATTAAAGTTCACTTTTCTTTCTCTCATTTTCGTCAATGGCAAACAATAACCTATGGCAAACAAAGGTTATGTTGCCCAATATAAATATCGTAGATAAGATAATAAAAACTATCTTTACAGCATACAACTATAATGGTCAACAACACCTAAGAAGTGTCTTTCCTCATCGCATACTAACACTGTGTGTACCTTATTCTGCTGCATAATCTGTTGAATCTCTGTAATCTTCGTAGTTGGTAAGACTATCTTTGGTTCTCTTGTCATTATATCACTGACTGTATGATCAAAGAACTCAGCCTGCCAACGTTCCATAGCTCTGCGGATATCACCATCCGTTATCAAGCCTATCACCTTTCCATTATCAAGCGATACACCCAAGCCAAGCTTGCCCTTACTAACATGTATGATAGCTTCTCCTAAGTGTATATCCTTTGGAATGATAGGAAGTTCATCTGAACGCATTACATCTTGTGCTGTAGTTAATAAGCGTTTTCCTAATTCTCCACCAGGGTGGAACTGTGCAAAGTCCTGTGGCTTAAAGTTACGAACACGCATAAGCGCTATCGCTAAGGCATCACCCATGACAAGGGCTGCCGTTGTTGAACTTGTTGGAGCAAGGTTAAGAGGGCATGCTTCTTTCTCAACCCAAACCTTCAAATGAGCTGTAGAATATTTTGCCAATAATGAATTCGGATTAGCACTCATTCCAATAATAGGAATATTCATGTGAAGTACCATTGGAATGAAGCGGAGTAGCTCGTCTGTCTGTCCTGAATTAGATAATGCTAATACAACATCATCCTTTGTCATCACACCCAAATCGCCATGATAAACGTCCAGAGGGTTAACAAAGAATGCAGGTGTACCCGTAGAAGAAAGGGTTGCAGCAATCTTAGCACCTATATTTCCACTTTTGCCAACACCAGTAACGATAACCTTACCAGTACAATGGAACATTAGGCTAACAGCCTTATCAAAGTTCTCATCTAACTGGTTTATCAGATTAAGTGTAGCTTCAGCTTCTTCTTTGATACACTGTGTTGCATATGCTCTGACCTGTGTCAATCTTTGTTCTGCTTCGTTCATACCAGTTTTCCTATTAATTCATCTAACTTCTCAAGTTCCAACATATTAGCTGCATCTGATAGTCCTGCGTCTGGAGTAGGGTGAACTTCAAAGAAGTAGCCTGTAGCACCAAAGGCTTTAGCTGCTAATGCCATCGAAGGTACAAACTTACGATCGCCAACTGTCTTACCATCTCCTGCACTTGGACGCTGTACACTATGTGTACAATCCATAATAACATTCGAAACGATTTCTTTCATATCAGGGATATTACGGAAGTCAACAACGAGGTTGTTATATCCAAAACTATTTCCACGCTCAGTCAACCACACATCCTTAGCCCCACTTTCGTGACACTTTTGTACAGGATAACGCATATCTCTACCACTAAGAAACTGTGCTTTCTTGATGTTTACAATCTTACCAGTCTTTGCTGCAGCCACTAATAAGTCAGTCTGACGACAAAGGAAAGCAGGAATCTGAATAACGTCAATAACTTCTCCAACAGCCTCAGCTTGATAGCTTTCATGAATATCGGTTAGCAATCGTAATCCGTACTTCTCCTTGATAGTTTGAAGCATCATAAGTCCTTTGTCAAGCCCTGGACCACGGAAAGAGTGTATGCTTGTACGATTAGCCTTATCAAAGCTTGCTTTAAAAATGATATCTATATCGTATTTCTTATTAAGCCTAACTAACTCTTCTGCAACCGTGTTGAGTAGTTCTTGGCTTTCAATAACGCAGGGACCTGCAATGAAAGTAGGTTTATTCATCATAATTCAATAGTATATAATGCTCCTGTTACTACAAAAATATTGATATATTCTCCCAAGAGTTACTGCAAAGTTATATATAATAAGGTGAACAGACAAATGATTAACGTTCATTTAGATGTTTAAAGTAAAACTTATGCATAAAATTTGGTTGTTTAATAGAAAACCTTTTACTTTGCACCCAGAAAACAACGCTTATTACCCCTTTATGGGTGGTATGTAGCATAAGGTAAATAGATTTAGTTCAATATTAATTTAAAAGTTTTCTATTATGAAAAAGATTTTATTGTCATTTGCTGTAGCATGTGTATCACTTGCAGCAAGTGCACAGGGTTATGTTGGTGGTAGCGTAGGTATTGCTTCATCAAAGACAGATGGTTCTGATGCTGTTACAACTTATCAGTTCCTCCCAGAGATTGGTGTTAATCTCGACGAGAACTGGTCAATCGGTACAGTAGTTGGTTGGGGTAAAGGTAATCCTGTTCAGTATGAGGGCGAATCTCGTAACTATTTCAAGATTGCACCATACGCACGTTACACATTTGTGCGTTCTAAGTATGTAAATGCTTTCGTAGAGGGTGGTTTTGGTTATACTCATTACAACCACGCTCACACTGGTGGCGCTTCTATTAATGAGTGGGAAGCAGGTTTGAGACCAGGTCTCGCAGTTAACCTCAGTCCAAAGGTAAGTTTTGTAACTCGTGTTGGTTTCGTTGGATGGAAGTCTGCTAAGTATGACGTAAGTGGTGCTAAGGCAAATAACGTTTGGGGTGCATCTCTTAACGGTAATGATATCACTTTCGGTGTTTACTACAACTTCTAAAGAGTTTATCTGAAGAAACTTAATATATAAAAAGAGGGATGCATCTTGCATCCCTCTTTTTATATGGTAATTGGAGTGTTTTTTGTTTTATACTTGTCAATATTTCTCCTCTTCATGACATCTAACCAATCTTTATTATATTTCAATCTTCTAAAAGATATTCTTTTGCTCTCTTACTAACACTCTTTTAAATGCTGAATAAGTATCTTCTTCTTCAATGAGATGTTGGACTATTGATATGTTGATAGTTACAAGTGTCTTAAGAAAACGTGTTTTTGTTTATTTTATTGAGAGTTATATTGTTGTTCTGCAATTACTTATCAATACAATAGCTGCTGATATTTATAGAAAAGCAAGTAATAACTTTGTTATCATGTACTTGTATTCACTGTTCCTAACGTCAAGTTACTTTCTTTTCAACAATATATAAGCTTAGTGTTTATGCTCCGCACCATCAGTGCTAAGGCTTAACACCACATGTGTTAAGCATCAACACGCTCGCAGGAGAGAGCAAAAAGGGCTTATTATTGTCATCATATTATGATGGAACAAGCCTTTTTTACTAAATGGAAGAGGACTTTTTTCGATTCTAATCATCTCAAAGCTAAATAAATAGACTAATAACCTGAACTCGGGATAAGAAATGTCTGTAAAAAGTTGGTAATCTCATTATATTTTTGTAACTTTATAGTTGAAAATCAATTATTTACAATAAACATAACGATGATTACCAAGGACAAAATTACTGAAATTTTCTGTATTGCAGATGATTTCTGCAAAGAGTTTGAGTTAGAAACTGATAAAATAGGTCTCTCAGAAAAGAATAAAGGATGTCATCGCCATCGCAGGTGGCGTATGAGTAAGTCTGAAATCATAACGATTTTAATTTGCTTTCACTTTAATTCCTATCGTAATTTTCGTCACTATTATACCTTTTTCGTAAAAGAGCATTTAGCAGATTTATTTCCAAATCAATTGTCTTATAATCGTTTTCTTGAATTAGAGGCAAGAGTCTCTGTAGAGATGATGATGTTCCTGCAGATATGTTGTTTTGGGAGGTGTACTGGTATTAGTTTTATTGACTCAACTTGTATTCCAGTTTGTCATAATAAACGTATTTGTCGCAATAAGGTTTTTAGAAATTATGCAACAAGGGGTAAGAGTACAATGGGATGGTATTTTGGATTCAAACTACATCTTATCTGTAATGAAAGAGGTGAGATTCTAAACTTTATGCTCACTAAAGCAAATGTTGATGACCGAGACGAAAATGTATTTAACAGGTTGACAGACAATGTATTTGGTAAATTGTTTGCAGACAAAGGGTACATTTCTCAAGGATTATTTGAGCGATTGTTCAATGATGGAATAAATTTAGTTACGGGCATTAGGAGTAACATGAAAAATAAACTGATGCCACTTTATGATAGACTTCTTTTAAGGAAAAGATCTGTAATAGAGACTATCAATGATGAGCTAAAGAATGTAGCTCAATTAGTGCATTCAAGGCATAGAAGCATATTTAATTTCGCAATGAATGTTCTCTCTGCTATTGCAGCCTACAGCTTCTTTGAGAAGAAGCCAGCAGTGAACATAGACTTTGCTATAGAGCAACATTCGGGACAGCTTACATTATTCTAAAGTAATCTGTTTTATTATTATCTTTAGACCCAATCAAAAGATTGAGTCTAAAGAGCCGTTGTACTAAACCAAACAGAAGAGTGATATGATACTTATCCCGAGTTCAGGTTAATACTTTAGATCTCTTGTTGATGCTTAATAGTAATCTCACGTTGTGGGAATGGGATTTCAATACCATTATTGTTTAACGTATCATAGATACATTCCATAATAACCGCAATGTCATTTCCCTGTGTTAATACATTTAGCCAAACAAGAATCTTCAGTGTGATACAGCTATCATCGAAGCTTTGAAGTCTGACAATAATATCCTTTTTTTCATTAGTGATACCAAGTTTAGCGATAGCATCTTTAAGAAGTTCTCTTACTTCTTTTACATTCGTACCATATGCAACACCAACTTGAATAGTTCCCACCTCATAACCATCATTCTTGGTCATGTTTTTATAGTTCTTAGTGAAGAGTTGTGAGTTTTGGAAAGCAATCGTAGAACCATCAAGTGCATCAATCACTGTCGAGGTATAGTTTATGGAACTTACCTTACCACGTATACCGTCACAGATGATATAATCGCCAATCTTAATACGTCCAGCCATCAAAGAAATACCATAATAGATGTTTTCAAGAATATCCTTCATGGCGAAACCGATACCCGTTGACAAGCCACCTGTCACAACAACTAACCATGTGCTGCTGACTTTGAAGAAGCCAAGGGTAATCAATAACCAAGCTCCCCATACGATTACTTGTAATACGTTGATATACATCGTAGCACGCGCCTCGGCTGTAGATGGGTCATTGCGTTTGAGATATAACTTGATAGCATCTCGAATCGTTAGATTCAGATAATTAAAGATGAACCATAGGATAGTTACCACAGCTATTGAGTAAACACTAATCTGTATCTTATCAGAATCAATAAAGTTGGCACGGAATAAGTTCCATGTCAATCCACTAAGATTAAAGACATCAGTTGCCCAATAAATAGCAAGGATAAATGATATTACCAAAGCTGTTGGAATGAGAACAATGTCAACAAAACGAAGAAGCCACACCTTTGCTGGTGATAGTTTCTTTATTGGATGTTTCTCCCTGTACTGGTTGAGGTAGTCTTTGAAGAAAGCAATTGTAAGAATACAAGCCAACTGCATTGACCACCAAATGATTACCTGAACGGCAAACATTGTGTATCCTATCGATGCACTTATAAGTGAGAAGATGAATACAAATTGAGAGATATATGCAAAGTTTAAGTCGTAATGAGGTACAAGCTTATGATATTTGTGTATCATTCTTGCCTGCCACAATGTGTCTATGAATAATAAAGGTGTGAAGAGAAGAGTTACGACTGAGCTTGGTAGCATCACGATACGAAACGCAATGACAAAGAAGCCAATCATAATCAAGGGATAGTAAATACGGTAAGCATTATGTGTCTGTGAACCTTCTACACGTAGAAGCAATGATGCAAAAATGACAGATAGCATCCATGTGTACTCCAAAAGTAGGCTGCAAGCCATGTGTACGAAGTTAGAAGGCGAGAACAATCGGATAATGATAAGTACAATACTGAATGTAATGACAGAAGCAAGCATAATGATACAAGTACGCTTGGCAAGGAAACTTTGACTCTTCTGCTCGAAACGATTTGTCTTCATAACTCGTGTTACAAGGAATCGAATACTCAGATAATTAATGATAATGGCTATCAAACCATAAATCAGAATCATACTGAAGAGTGTGATAATCCATTTTACATCCCATTGAGATACTACAACAGTGTTTGGGGTATATTTTTCAGAGAGTGTCGTGTTCATCTGACTAAGACGAAAACGAACCGATTTAAGAACCTTGAAGTAGCTATCTCCTGTGTTTGTAAAGATGCCTGACTGAATCTCGGCATAGCGTTTTTGGGCATAGGCATCAAGTGCCTGCAACTGATGCTGGCTGTAATTGTAGTATTGTATATATTCTTGATAAGAATCATTGCGCTCCTTTAACATTCTTCGAATACTTACAGCAAGAGTAAGACATACGTTTCGGTCGGTCTTCATTTTTTGAGTAAGACCGAAGGTATACATCGTACTAAGCACATTGACAAGGGAGTCATAGCGCGCTATTTCTTCGTTACTTTCCGTGATAAGGTCATGAAAAGGACGTGTCTTTGTTTGGAAATCTTTCCATAATTCAGTTGCTTGTTGGCAAGCATAGGTAAGGTCAAAGATGTTGTCCGTCTTCTGTGAATAAAGCATCAATGATACTTGAGCTGACTTATCACCAATTTCTTTTAACTGATTTGTCACTTGTTCAGTTATGAATCTTGAATTATTCAGCTGCTTTGTTTGTTCAAGATGCTGTGCAATCAATTCATGGCGTAGCACTTGGAGTGAGTTTTTCAGTGAGTCCTCCTGCAGTACAGCATTTGCAGGAAGGGTCAGGATGAACAGCAATATGGTGATAAAGAATAGCTTTTTGCGCATATCTATTTGTTGTAAAGAATAGTTTTTATGATTGTTTTAATGTCTACAAAGGTACGCAAAGTTTGTCATTTAGACTTATATCGGAATGTAAAATGATACTAAAGATGTCTTTGTATGTGCTTTTCTTGGGTTATAATTCATATAAATGGATAAAAAATAGTAAGTTTGCACAAAAAAATATACTATGATATTAATTGCTGATAGCGGAGGATCTAAGACTGACTGGGCATTGATTAGCTTGCCCACAGATACAAGTAAGTATGTTCTGAAAGTTCGTACACAAGGAGTAAATCCTTTTCATCAGTCGAAGGAAGTTATTTTGAAGATTTTAGAGCAGGAGCTAAAGCCTGTACTATACAAGGCTGCAGAGCAAAATGATAGCTTTTTACCAAAGAAAGATATAGCAGAATATGTCTCACAGATAGCTTTTTATGGAGCAGGCTGTACAAAGAATCTTTCTTCAGTTGTGAGTGAAGCACTTACGGTTTCATTTCCTTCAGCGTTGATAAAGGTGGAGAGTGACTTGTTAGGGGCTGCACATGCTGTCTGTGGATACGATGCGGGTATTGCTTGTATTTTAGGTACTGGTGCCAATAGCTGTCAGTATGATGGCGAGAATATTGTGGCAAATGTTCCGCCTTTAGGTTATATTTTAGGGGATGAAGGTAGTGGAGCAGTACTTGGCAAGTTGCTACTCAATGGTATTTTTAAGGGTGATTTATCTACAGAGATACGCGATTTATATTTAGAGTGGAGTGGTTTAACCTATCCAGAAATCATTGATAAAGTTTATCGTCAACCGCTTGCGAATCGCTACTTAGGAGGTATTTCTAAGTTTATTAAAGAGAACTTACAATATGCTGAATTAGAATCTTTAGTAAGATTTAACTTCGATAATTTCTTTAAGAAAAATATCTTGAAGTATACAACAACCTCAGTTCGTAAAATTTCTGCTGTTGGCGGTATTGCGGCTGCTTTTGAAGAACAGTTAAGAATGAGTGCCAGTACTTTTAATTTTAAAGTTGGTAAGGTGATAGCTTCACCAATAGATGGATTGATAGAATATTATTCTTAATTTGTTTTCTTTCATGTAAGCTGTCGATAAGATATTTTCATGGACAACTTCATTAGTAACCTAATTGTCGTAAGAAGTAAACATGTCGTATTTGATAGACTTCGTATTATCGTCTTGTAAATCTGCCAATACATCGTTTGTAAAGTGGAGTTTGCAAAAAGTGGTGTGTTTTTCTGCTTAATTTGCACACGTTCTCAAATATTTTTGTATCTTTGCACACGTTTTGAAACATGTTTTCTTAGAGCAAGATTGAACAATTAAATTATAGCTATATAAAGTTTATGTATTTCACACTTTTTGTTACCGTTTTGATAACGGCCGCATTCTTGGTAGTAGCAGCTTATGCTATTGCTAAATGGATTGGTCCGCGTTCATATAATCCGGCGAAGGGTGAGCCTTATGAGTGTGGTATCCCGACTTACGGAACCTCTTGGTTGCCAGTGCATATCGGTTACTACTTCTTTGCCATTCTTTTCTTGATGTTTGACGTGGAAACCGTATTCCTTTATCCTTGGGCTGTTGTTGTAAAAACATTTGGACCTCTCGCACTTGCTACGATTGGTTTCTTTATGTTGGTATTAGTATTTGGTCTTGCGTATGCTTGGCGGAAAGGAGCACTTGAATGGAAATAAGAAAGCCAAAAATCAAGTCTCTTCCATACGATGAATGGAAAGACAATGACACGCTTAGCAAAATGGCAAGCGAATTGAACGATGGTGGAACAAACCTCGTTCTCGGTAACTTGGATCAACTTATCAACTGGGGGCGTAGTAACTCTCTCTGGTCACTTACCTTTGCAACATCATGTTGTGGTATTGAGTTTATGTCTGTTGGATGTGCGCGTTATGACTTCTCACGTTTCGGTTTTGAGGTAACACGTAACTCTCCACGTCAGGCTGACTTGATAATGTGTGCTGGTACTATCACAAACAAGATGGCTCCAGCTTTAAAGCGTTTGTATGACCAGATGGCTGAGCCTAAGTATGTAATTGCTGTTGGTGGTTGTGCTATCTCTGGTGGTCCATTCAAGGATAGTTATCATGTGATGCGTGGTATCGATGAGATTATCCCTGTGGATGTTTATATCCCAGGTTGCCCTCCACGTCCAGAGGCTATTATCTATGGTATGATGCAGCTTCAACGTAAGGTGAAGGTTGAGAAATTCTTTGGTGGTGTAAACCACAAGCAGTCTACTGAGGAGCGTGAGTTGGGCAAGAGTAATGCCGAACTTATCTTTAGTGAGAAGTTAGGTATCAACCCTGAAGAGATTAAGGAGAAGCGTGAAGCAGCTTGGAATGAAGCTAAAAATCCTGCTCCAAAGCCTGCACGTCCTGTTGTGAAGCCTACAGCTGCCGCTGTGAAACCAGCTGATGTTTCTGCTAAACCTGCAGAAGCTGCTACTACTTCTTCTGAGCCTGTTGCTCCAAAGAAAGATACGATTGTCGTTAACCAGCCAGTGACACAAGAAGATGTTGAGAAGTTGGGCAAGGAAATCGATCAGATTGATGCAACAAGTAAGGCTGCAGATGAGACAGCTACTAACAATTAATATATAAGGTACGCGAGAATGAAATTAGAAAATAAAGAATTCGGTTTTGATAGCTTTGCTTCAGAAATGGCAAAGCTGAAGAATGAGAAGCATTTCGATTACCTTGTAACTGTTGTCGGCGAAGACTTTGGTGCAGAGGAAGGTCTTGGATGTATTTATATTCTTGAGAATACAAATACACACGAGCGTTGTTCTGTAAAGCAGCTTGCAAAGAAGGTAGGAGAGGAGCATGTTATTCCTTCTGTCTACAATATTTGGGCTGATGCTGACTTGTTAGAGCGCGAGGTCTATGACTTCTATGGTGTTAAGTTCCTTGGTCACCCAGACATGCGTCGTCTCTACTTGAGAAACGACTTTAAGGGTTATCCACTCCGTAAGGATTATAACATGGATCCTGCTAAGAACATGTATACTACGGAGGATGATGTAGAACTTGATACAACTACAGAGTGGAATCTTAATAACAATGGTGAACTTGTTGGTACACAGCGTCCGCTGTTTACTGATGATAACTTCGTTGTGAATATTGGCCCTCAGCACCCTTCTACACACGGTGTGCTTCGTCTGCAGACGGTGTTAGATGGTGAGACGGTAACCAAGATCTATCCACACTTGGGTTATATTCATCGTGGTATCGAGAAACTGTGTGAACAGTTCACATATCCTCAGACCTTGGCATTGACTGATCGTATGAACTATTTGTCAGCAATGATGCACCGTCATGCGCTCGTTGGCGTTATTGAGGAAGGTATGGGCATTGAATTGTCAGAACGCATCCTCTACATCCGTACAATTATGGATGAGTTGCAGCGTATTGATAATCACCTCCTTTATACATCTTGTTGTGCTCAGGACTTGGGTGCACTCACTGCTTTCCTATATGGTATGCGAGATCGTGAGCATGTCTTGAACGTTATGGAGGAGACAACAGGTGGTCGTCTGATTCAGAACTACTATAGAATAGGTGGTTTGCAGGCTGATATTGATCCAGACTTTGTTTCAAATGTTAAGGAACTCTGCAAGTACCTACGTCCAATGGTTCAAGAGTATCTTGATGTCTTTGGTGATAATGTCATTACCCATGAGCGTTTCCGTAATGTTGGTGTTATGGATGAGCAGGATTGTATCAGCTATGGTGTGACTGGTCCTGCTGGTAGAGCAAGTGGTTGGAAGAATGATGTTCGTAAGAATCATCCATATGCTATGTATGATAAGGTTAACTTTGAGCAGATTACCTTGACTCATGGTGATTCTATGGATCGTTACTATTGCCATATTCAGGAGATTTATCAGAGTCTCAATATTATTGAGCAGTTGATTGACAATATTCCTGAGGGTGAGTTCTATATTAAGCAGAAGCCAATCATCAAGGTTCCTGAGGGACAGTGGTACTTTGCTGTTGAGGGTGCAAGTGGTGAGTTTGGTGCTTATCTGGATTCACGTGGTGACAAGACTGCATATCGTTTGAAGTTCCGTCCTATGGGTTTGACACTTGTTGGTGCTATGGATAAGATGTTGCGTGGTCAGAAGATTGCCGACTTGGTGACTACTGGTGCTGCGCTTGACTTCGTTATTCCAGATATTGACCGCTAACAAGGTTATCATTAAAGTAATCAATTAAGAATTAAAATCATACTATGTTCGATTTTAGAATAGTAACAACATGGTTCGATGAGTTACTCCGCGTCACTTGTGGCTTGAGTAATTTCTGGACCGTTCTGATTGAGTGCGTTGCGGTGGGACTGGCAATACTTCTTGCTTATGCTTTGCTTGCAATTGTGCTTATCTTTATGGAGCGTAAGGTCTGCGCCTACTTCCAGTGCCGTATTGGTCCTGTCAGAGTAGGATGGTGGGGTACCTTACAGGTCTTTGCTGACGTATTGAAGATGTTGATTAAGGAAATCTTTGCTGTTGATAAGGCTGATAAACTGCTTTATTACTTGGCGCCATTCCTTGTAATTATTGCATCTGTCGGTACATTCTCTTTCCTTCCTTGGAATAAGGGAGCTCATATCCTTGATTTCAATGTCGGTATTTTCCTTGTAACAGCCATTAGCTCTATTGGTGTTATTGGTGTGTTTATTGCAGGATGGGGTAGTAACAACAAGTATTCTGTTCTTTCTGCTATGCGTGGTGCCGTACAGATGATATCATACGAGTTGTCATTAGGTATCTGTTTGATTTCAGCAGTTATTCTGACTGGTACTATGCAGATCTCAGGTATTGTTGAAGCACAGACAGGTCCTTTGCAGTGGTTGATCGTACAGGGACATGTTCCTGCTACTTTGGCTTTCCTCGTATTCTGTGTTGCTGGTAATGCAGAGGCTAACCGTGGTCCATTTGACTTGGCAGAAGCTGAGAGTGAGTTGACTGCAGGTTACCATACAGAGTATAGTGGTATGGGATTTGGTTTTTATTACTTGGCAGAGTACCTTAATCTATTTGTTGTAGCAGGTATTGCAACTACTGTATTCTTAGGTGGTTGGGCTCCTTTGAACATTGGATTAGATGGCTTTGATGCTATTATGAATTATATTCCAGGTCTTGTTTGGTTCCTTGGTAAGACATTCACAGTAGTATTCTTGCTGATGTGGATTAAGTGGACATTCCCACGTCTCCGTATCGATCAGATTCTGAAATTAGAGTGGAAGTATCTTATGCCACTATCATTGGTTATCCTTGTGTTGATGACGGTGTGTGTTGCATTCGGTTGGACGATTCACTATTAATGGTTAAAGAGAATGGAAGATAAAAAACAATCATATTTTGGTGAGGTCGGGAGCGCACTCAAGACACTTGCTACGGGTATGAAGGTGACCATGAAGGAATACTTCACACCAAAGTCTACCGAGCAGTATCCTGAGAATCGCAAGACAACCCTTCACGTAGCCAAGCGTCACCGTGGCCGTTTGGTCTTCAAGCGTGACGAAGAAAAGAATCACAAGTGTACTGCTTGTACAATGTGTGAGAAGGCTTGTCCTAATGGTACTATCAAGATTCTTTCTGAGATGGTTACCAACGAAGAGACAGGTAAGAAGAAGAAACAGCTCGTTGATTATGAGTATGACTTAGGCGATTGCATGTTCTGTGAGTTGTGTGTTAATGCCTGCAACTTCGATGCAATTGAGTTTACGAATGATTTCGAGAATGCTGTCTTCGACCGTTCTAAGTTAATCCTTCACCTTGACAAGGAAGTATATGAAGGAGGTTCACTGCCAGGTCTTATCGACGGTGGTGCAGACTGGAAGGTAGGAACATTCAATACTAAAAAGAAATAAAGGTTTAGAGATATGGCAAGATTAATTATGTTTGCGGTTCTCGCCGTTATTATACTGGCTTCAGCCGTATTCTGCGTGTCGACGAAGCGTATCATGCGAGCTGCAACAGCATTGCTGTTTGTGCTCTTTGGCGTTGCAGGTCTCTACTTCCTGCTCGATTACACATTCCTTGGTGCTGCCCAAATCAGTATTTATGCTGGTGGTATCACAATGATGTACATTTTCGCTATTCAGTTAGTAAGTAAGCGTACATTGCAGGGTCTTTCTGAGCGTTGGTTAGGAAAGCGTACTTTCCTTGCAGCCTTCATTGCTTTAGTTGGTTTTGGTACAGTAATCCTTGTTCTGTTAAAGAATCAAGTTCTGCGTCACACTGTAGTGAACGGTGATTCTTTATCAAATGAAGTTACAATGGAAACCATCGGTCGTAATTTGATGACAGCCAATAAGTATGGTTATGTTCTCCCATTTGAGTTCATCTCTGTATTCCTTTTGGCTTGTATCATTGGTGGCTTAGTTATATTGAATAACAAAAAGAAGGAGGAAAGCAAATGATACCAGTAGGATATTTCTTTGTCCTTAGTGGACTATTGTTCTTTATCGGAGTGTTTGGTTTTGTAACCCGTCGCAACCTTGTTGCAATGCTTATCTCCGTAGAGTTAGTTCTCAATAGCGTAGATATTAACTTTGCTGCGTTCAACCGTCTACTTTTCCCTGATGGATATGAGGGTATGTTTTTTACGCTCTTCTCTATCGGTGTAAGTGCTGCTGAATCAGCTGTTGCACTCGCTATTATCATCAATGTTTACCGTCATTTCCACAGCGATCAGGTGAACAGTATTGAAAATATGAAATTATAAAGAGAAACAAATATGTTTGATTACGCATTTTTGATACTTCTTCTCCCGTTCCTAAGCGCTGTTGTGCTTGGCTTGTTCGGTATGAAGATGCCTCGCAAGGTCGCTGGTATAATCGGCACCTGTATGTTGGGAACACTATTTGTGCTTAGCCTCTACACTGCTTACCATTATTTCTTCTATACTGGTGAGTATACAGCTATGGGCGAGACCTTCAATGTAACTGATGGTCGTTTGGCAAATGGTACATACCCAACTGTTACAGTCTTCAACATTACATGGTTGAAGTTTACTGAACTTTTGACTTTTAACATTGGTTTCCGTCTTTCTCCAATCAGTGTGATGATGTTAATCGTCATTACGACTGTCAGCTTGATGGTTCACATCTATTCATTCGGTTATATGGCTGAACGTGATGAGAATTATAAGTTTGAGGAGTATGAGCACGGCTTCCAGCGTTTCTATGCCTACCTATCACTCTTTACGATGTCAATGCTTGGCCTTGTAGTGGCAACTAATATTTTCCAGATGTATCTCTTCTGGGAGTTGGTAGGTGTATGTTCATATCTGTTGATTGGATTCTATTATCCAAAGCATACTGCAGTTCATGCCAGCAAGAAGGCTTTTATTGTCACACGTTTTGCTGACTTGTTCTTCTTGATTGGTATTTTGTTCTTCAGCTTCTATGTTGGCACATTCAACTATGATCTTAATGTTAATCCAGGTCTTGCTGAGACACTGAATGGCTTGGCTAAGAACCCACATTTGACTTGGGTACTCCCAACAGCTCTTTTCTTGATGTTCATTGGTGGTGCAGGTAAGTCAGCAATGTTCCCATTGCATATCTGGTTGCCAGATGCTATGGAGGGCCCAACACCTGTATCTGCATTGATTCACGCAGCTACGATGGTTGTTGCTGGTGTATTCCAGGTTGCATCATTGTTACCAATCTATGTACAGTTTGGTGCACAGGAGCAACTCCATTGGATTGCTTGGATTGCAGCATTTACAGCCTTCTATGCAGCAGCAGTAGCTTGTGCTCAGCGTGATATTAAGCGTGGTTTGGCATTCTCTACTATCTCACAGATTGCTTATATGCTTGTTGCGCTTGGTGTTTGCTTCTATGAGAAGGAGCACGGTTCATTCTATAGTGCAGAATATCTCCACCATGGTGGTCTCGGCTATATGGCAGCAATGTTCCACCTCTTCACTCATGCAATGTTCAAGGCTCTGCTCTTCCTTTGCTCTGGTGCTATTATTGTTATCATTGGTAGCAACTTCAAGGAGTATATGGGTGGATTACACAAATACATGCCAATTACGAATATCTGTTTCTTGATTGGTTGCTTGGCAATTGCAGGTATTCCTCCATTTGCAGGTTTCTTCTCTAAGGATGAGATTATCTCAGCATGTAATGCACTTCCTGGTGTAGAAGGACAGGCTTTAAAGTGGATTATGACACTTGTAGCTGGTATGACAGCATTCTACATGTTCCGTCTCTACTACGTAATCTTCTGGGGTGAGTCTTACTATGAGCAGGACCCAGAGAACCGTCGTCGTCCACAGGAAGTTCCTTTCGTTATGTGGGGTCCATTGGTATTCCTCGCAATTATTTCTATCACTGCAGGTTGGATTCCATTTGGTCACTTTGTAAGTGCTAACGGTCTCAACTACGATATCCACCTTGATTGGAGCATCGCAACTACCAGTATTATTGCAGCAGTTATCGGTATCGCACTTGCAACTTGGATGTACATGGGCAAGAAGCAGCCTGTTGCTGATGCTTTGCAGCGTACATTCCCACGTTTGCACAAGGCTGCCCTCAACAGATTCTATATTGATAATGCATGGCAGTTCTTTACACACAAGATCGTATTCCGTTGCTTCTCTATTCCAATCGCATGGTTCGACCGCCACGTTATCGATGGTACGTTTAACTTCATGGCTTGGGGTACACAGGAGGCTGGTGAGTCTATCCGTTCATGGCAGAGTGGCGATGTTCGTCAGTATGCCGTATGGTTCATCACTGGTACTGTAGCATTAACATTAGTATTACTTTGCTTGATTTAAAGAAATGAGTTGGATATTAACTGTATTTGTAATTATCCCCGTCCTGATGCTTTTCGCTCTTTGGGTAGCGAAGAATGATAATCAGGTACGCGGTGTGATGGTAGCCGGCTCTACGGCACTTTTGGTAGGTGCAATCTGGCTGACTGTTTATTTCGTTCAACAGCGCAACGCAGGTAATCATGATGCGATGCTGTTGACAAACTCCGTAATGTGGTTTAAGCCTCTAAATATTGCCTTCTCGGTAGGTGTAGATGGTATCTCTGTCGTAATGATTCTGCTTTCTGCAATCATTGTCTTCACAGGTACTTTTGCCAGCTGGCAGCTTGAACCAATGAAGAAAGAATACTTCCTTTGGTTTGTACTCTTGTCTTCAGGTGTATTTGGCTTCTTTATCTCTACGGATATGTTCACCATGTTCATGTTCTATGAGGTTGCGCTGATTCCAATGTACCTCCTCATCGGTGTATGGGGTACTGGTCCTAAGGAGTATTCAGCAATGAAGCTTACCTTGATGTTGATGGGTGGTTCTGCTCTCTTAGTACTCGGTATCCTTGGTATCTACTACTTTAGTGGTGCTACCACAATGGATGTAATGGAGTTAGCACGTATGCATGCTATGCCTAAGAACATTCAGAACATCTTCTTCCCATTGGTGTTTATTGGTTTTGGTGTACTCGGTGCATTGTTCCCATTCCACACATGGTCTCCTGACGGTCACGCTTCAGCGCCTACAGCAGTATCAATGCTCCACGCTGGTGTATTGATGAAACTTGGTGGCTACGGTTGTTTGCGTATTGCAATGTTCCTTATGCCTGATGCATTGGAGATGTGGGCACCAGTATTCCTTGTGTTGACAACAATCTCTGTAGTATATGGTGCACTTTCAGCTTGTGTACAGACTGACTTGAAGTATATCAATGCTTATTCTTCAGTTTCACACTGTGGTATGGTACTCTTTGCTTTGGTTATGACCACGCAGACAGCTATCACAGGTGCAATCCTCCAGATGCTTTCACACGGTTTGATGACAGCCTTGTTCTTTGCATGTATCGGTATGATTTATCACCGTGCAGGAACACGTGATGTTCGTTACCTTGGTGGTCTTATGAAGGTTATTCCATTCTTGGCTGTATCTTATGTAGTAGCAGGTCTTGCTAACCTTGGTTTGCCAGGTTTCTCAGGCTTTGTTGCCGAGATGACAATCTTCGTAGGTTCATTTGAGAATACAGGTACATTCCATCGTGTAGCAACAATCATTGCTTGTACAGCAATTGTAATCACAGCTGTTTACATCTTACGAGTGGTAGGAAAGATTCTCTTCCAGAAAATTCCAAACAAGAAGTTCTATGAGTTACATGATGCTACATGGGACGAGCGATTCGCTATCGGCTGTCTAATCTTCTGCGTTGCAGGTTTAGGTCTCTGCCCACTCTTCTTTGAGAATATGATTATGGACGCAGTTCATCCTATCTTTGATCACATCTTCACATATATACCAAATTTGGGTAATCTTTAATAAACTGGCGAAATGAATTATAGTGATTTCTTTAAGATGATTCCGGAGGCAAGTCTCATTGCCATCCTGATTGTTTTGTTCGTTGCTGACTTTGCAACGGCAAAGACTGAAGAACGCAAGTGGTTCAATCCGCTGGCTTCTGTACTCTTGCTTTTGAACACCTTCGTGTGTCTTTATCCTATGGGCACACAGAGTCTGTTCGGTGGTATGTATGAAACAACACCTGCTGTTGATGTGATGAAGGCTATCCTCTCTATGGGTACCTTTATTGTTGTCGTTCAGAGTCGTGTTTGGGCTGCAAAGAGCGGTAAGGAAGCTGAGTTCTATATGCTTATCGTTTCAACATTGCTCGGTATGTTTACCATGATGAGCGCAGGCAACTTCCTGATGTTCTTCCTTGGTCTTGAAATGGCATCTGTACCTTTGTCATGTACTGTTGCCTTCGATATGTATCGTAAGAACTCTGCAGAGGGTGCAGCTAAGTTTATCTTGACAGCAACCTTCTCAAGTGGTGTAATGCTCTATGGTATCAGCTTCCTCTATGGTCAGTTTGGTACTCTCTACTTCGATGATATCGCTACAAAGATGCAGGCAACCCCATTGGTAATCATGGGGCTTGTGTTCTTCTTCAGTGGTCTTGG
This sequence comes from Prevotella melaninogenica, assembly GCF_013267595.1. Taxonomy (NCBI): domain Bacteria; kingdom Pseudomonadati; phylum Bacteroidota; class Bacteroidia; order Bacteroidales; family Prevotellaceae; genus Prevotella; species Prevotella melaninogenica. The sequence goes on from NZ_CP054011.1 coordinate 528,632, forward strand.
CTTCAAGATTTCTCTTGTTCCATTCCACTTCTGGACAGCTGATACCTATCAAGGCGCACCAACAACTGTTACTGGTTATTTGAGCGTAATCTCAAAGGGTGCTGCAGCCTTCACATTGTTGAGTATTCTCTTCCATGTCTTTGATGGCATGATGGAGTATTGGCACGTGTTGCTGATGATTGTAGTTGTTCTTTCAATAACCATCGCCAACCTTTTTGCTGTACGTCAGAATGAGTTGAAGCGTTTCATGGCTTTCAGTTCAATCTCTCAGGCTGGTTATATTATGTTGGCAGCTATTGGTAATAATTGGGCAAATTCAGTTGCTGCACTTAGTTACTACGTTCTGATTTATGTTGTTGCTAACATGGCAGTCTTCACAATTATCTCTGTTGTAGAACAGAATAATGGTGGTAAGACCAATATTGATGATTACAATGGTTTCTATCAGACTAATCCACGTCTGAGCTTCTTGATGACCTTAGCGATGTTCTCACTCGGTGGTATTCCTCCGTTTGCAGGTATGTTCTCTAAGTTCTTCATCTTCATGTCAGGTGTTAATGGTGCTGACATCAACACCACAATGGGAGCATGGGCTTACGGAGTTGTATTCATCGCTTTGCTCAACACTGTTATCTCACTCTACTACTATCTTAAGATTGTAAAGGCTATGTATATTGTTCGTACAGACAATCCATTGCCAACCTTCAAGAGTGACTGTAACACTAAGTTCGCTTTGGCTATCTGCATGGCAGGTATCCTCCTCTTCGGTGTTTGCAGCTTTGTATATGAGTGGATTGCAGCAGCAGTTTAATAGGCTACAGACTTATTAAATAAGTATATAAATCGCCCAAGGGTTTCAATAAATCCTTGGGCGATTTTTGCTGATTATAGGTTTTAATGAGATGAGATATAATACCGCTTTTTGTATCAGTTAGTCATTAATCTCTTATTATATGATGATTATAATGCCCTTTCCCTCTCATCTTTTTCTGATGTATTATCCCAAATCGCTCATTAGATCCTAAACATATTTTGTTTTATTATCGAGTAGATTGTTTGACTTTGTAATGCAGGCGTAGCGGGCTACGTCAAGTTATAAAGACAGACAAGATGCCGATAAGAAAATAAAAGATCTTAGGAAACAATACCATAGTAATAAGAATTATACATATTGTGGTCTGATAACCGATTTGGGATTATTATTTAGCACATATCGTGTTTGTGCCCAGCACGTGTTGTGCTGATAGTAAACACAAATGGTGCTGAGTGCAAATTAGCTTGCAATAGGTTATCAATTGCTCGCAATAATGTTTACATTAATATAGTCTTATAAGCTTCAAAAAAGTAATATTGCTGTCCGATAAAACCTCTACATGCTGCAATACTCTCTCTCAATCCTGCTGAAATAGGCATGATTAGTTCTAATTTCAAATTCCAAGCCCCCCTAGAATAATGACAACTCTTCTGGTGGGGCTTTTACCTGGGTAATCAATCTATCCCAGTCTCTATGTGGCTGCTCAAAGAATCTTTGTATTGAGACATAACTCATAAGTAGAATTCTTATCATTGTTGCCAAGCCTGAGAAGCTCCAAGGTCTCTTTATTTTGTTCTTTATTAGTGTTATAAGCAGATTGGCTATAAGCGTAATCCATATTTGTATTTTTATAGTATTCGCACTCTCTCCATAGAAGTATCTTAGCGGGAAATTCTGTTTTATTTGTTTAAATAAGGTTTCTATTTGCCATCGTCTCTTATAGATAGCTATAATATCTTCTGTCGACATCTGAGAATCATTGGTCAGCAGAGATATTAATCTGATTTTCCCTTTCTTAGTCTTATCCTGATATGTGATTTTTCTTGCTTTATGGTAGATATCTTTTTCCTTTGTATGCTTATGAAAGATAATGGTTTCTACACGTACAGCTCCATAATCTGTTGTCATCTCATAATCTGTATCAGCAATTCTTTCAAAGCTAAGATTACTTTTCATCTTAGTTACATATATAACGCCTCTTTGCGTGAGTTCAGAGAACTTTTCATAGTTTATATAGGCTCTGTCAAAAGCAATCAGTTCCTCATTGGCGTATCGTTCTGGGATAAGTGCAAATTGATCATGACTAGCTGCAGATGTGAACTTGATATCGCTTGGAACATTCTCATTGGCAAATATCTCTGTATGTACTTTTATTCCACCCTTTTTCTTACCAGTTTTGGGATTACGTCCTACTCCTTTAAAGACCAGGTTAGAAAACAGACTTATTGTCGTAGAATCTATTATCTTTAGATTCTTCAGCCATTTGGGCTGTCCACAATTTCGGCTGTCCGAGTAAAGTTCATGGCGGTATTTCTCATATAAGTTCATATAGATTGAACCGAATATCTCGGAATCTCGACGTTTGTTTGCATCTGACAAGGTACTTCGATAAGGAAAATGCTTTAAACCAAGATGATTAAAGCGATTAACATTAGCAAAGAGAGAGGCCTTTATCTCACGCAGAGAGTCTAAACGCATCATTACTGCATAAAGCATGACGACAAGATGATGCCATGCATCAAACTTCTTTATATAGTGTTCACCTCCCTGAGCTTGGCTCAGAGATGCAAGTTCCAAAACGAAGTGCAATAAAAGAGTGTCCCTCTCCGAGCAGATGTACGACACCGCGAACCAGCATATCTATGACATGTTGAGCGGCGGAAAGAGCCTTGCCAAACAGCAAATTACAGAACGAATGGCTGAAAAAGGCTTACCTTCGGACACTGTTTTTATGAACCTTTTTTGGAGAATGCCGAATGCGAGGCACTCATTTGCAGCGGCCCTGAAGTGGGAAACGCACATACCTACATGCTCTTAGACGAGCGAGTAGCCCCTATACCCTTACCCACAAAAGACGAGGCGTTGAGCATATTGGCACGCAATTACTTTAGAAGTCATGCCCCAGCAACGTTAGACGACTTTTGTTGGTGATCGGGATTGTCAGTGAAAGAGGCGCGATTGGGCGTTGAAATTATTGAAAAAGAGTTTCAAAAGGTCGTTTTCAACGATAAAACTTATCTGCTGCACGAATCTTCTTCAATCGACATCAAAGAGAAAGAAAGATTTATCTTTCTGTCTGCTTACGACGAATACATCATTGCCTACAAGTATCGCGGCGATGTTTTGCAAGCTTCTCACAACAGCAAAGCATTTACTAACGGTGTTTTCTTTCCCCTTATCCTACAAAATGGTAGGGCGACGGGTAATTGGAAAATGACTTTGACACGCCGAAACATCTCCATCAACACGTCTTACTTTGATAACAACGCCCCCAACAAATTTGTCTGCGGCTGAAGAAAAAGCCCGTTTGCAACTTATTTCGTTCCATAACTAACGGTAAAGATACCGAAGTTATCGAGTTTCATGCCATATTTGGTTAAGCCATAAAAGGCGAAAAGACTGTCTAGTTCGCGTTGCGAACGCCGCCGCATAATCCAATCACGCTCTTGATGGTTGTTTAATACGAAAGCAATCATTTTTAACTGAGGGTGCCAAGGCTGACCAGTATAGACCAAAAAGCCGCCCGGTTGCAGTGCGGATAAAGCACCAGAGATGGCCTTACAAACAAGCTCGTTATCACCAAACAGCTCAAATATACCAGAAATAATAACAATATTAGGTTCAAAATTCAGCTGTCGATATGAGTCTTTATTAAAACAATCAAGACGAGTAAACCGTATATTTTGAAGTCCTTGCTGTTGTATCTGTGCCTCGCCGAAAGCAATATTTGCTTCCGAAAAGTCGTTTATAACCACTTCTATTTCCGGAAACTTGCGTTTGATGTCGAACAAATAATTACCCGTCCCACCGGCAATATCGAGTATTTTCACGGGTTCATTGCGCTGTTTAAACGTTTCAATACGCTCTTCTACGGCTGCGATGAGATGCTCTCGTCGTATTCTTACTCCTCGCCAACCAATGGCGTTAAGATAGCCTTTGTCTATCCATCGCCCAATTGGTCCGCATCCCTGTGCTTGGTTGCGATAAACATAATCCAGAGACATACCCGAATCAAAACCATATTTTAGTCCCACACGCATTCCTTTACTAAGAAATCCCAAGTGATGGAGCATCCATTTCTGCATCCGAAAGCCCCAACGTTCAATTCGGGGAAGCATATTCAAAGTCATTTTGTTATACTCGTCAACTGTAAATTTATCAGGCATACAGGTCGCCGGCGGTTGTTCGAGTGAGAAACAGCGGTTAATAAACTCAGCAATAGGATTGTAAACCTGCTCACGTTGCGTTTCAAACAATAGCCCGTGATAAAACCCTTTAAGCTTGACAAACCGCTTTTGGGTGGAGCTGATGTCAACAAAAAACCGCTTTTGCATATCGTCTTTCACCACGTAGTCTTTACCGGCAGAGAGCAATAGCGTCGGTATGGTTATGGCAGCAGCATCTTCTACTATACGCTTTCCTGCTTTCAGCAAATCCAAGAGATAGTGCGCATCAATTTCTCTAGTAATTAGCGGGTCGGTGTCGTACGCCTTTTGCTGTTCCACATCATGTGTCAACACCTTCGATTTTACATAACTGGGCACTGTTAGGTGTTTGAAGAGCCGCGCTGCCAACGCAATTCCCGTCTTTGCAAAAGGCACATATAACTTAATGGTAAACGCAGGAGCAAGAAGTGCCATACCAGCAATACGGGGCGCAAAGTCGTGACACCACGCCGAAACAATTACACCTGCAATGCTGTTAGCCACCACAAAGATGTCTCTCTCAACAATTCCATACTGCTCATAGAGGTATTTTACGAAAGCATCCAAGTCGCGTACATAGTCCATAAAATGGGGCGAAACGGATTGCGAAGTATGCCCCAGTCCACGCATATCAAAGCCAAAGATGTTGAAATGCACAAATTGCTCGTTCTCGGCAAAGGCTTGCAAACGTCCCGAATGTTCGTGCCCGCGATGCAATATCACAATGGTTTTCTGCGAAGGGTTGTAATTCCACACCCTATAAAAAATATCTGCGTTGTCAAAACTCTTAAATGTTCCTGTTTCCATTTTTATCTTTGGTTAAATTTTTACTTATCATTAACTGCACCGTTTCACCTATTCGGCGACTCCGAAAACGGCCCATTGCACAATGAATATATAGCTTTCGAGGCACATCTTCGGCTTTCATCTTCTCTAAAACCGTATTTACAATACGCTCCTCACAGGCTTTGGGGATAGTGGCAATATCCAAAAGCGGAAAGCAATGGTAATCTGCCGATGTGCGAAAGTAGGCGTTTTCGGGTAATTCGGCTGAAAGGTCGAACACCGAAACCTCTCCCAACATGGCGAATTTCCGAGCAGAACGGCATGAAAGCAAGCCTCCAACGAAGATGTTGGGTGCAATTTCTACAGGTGCCTGACGAGAAAACACCCACAATATGCGATACACTGCGATATAGGGAAAATAGAAAATATAACGCAAAAAACCGATGCAACCGTGGTCGTCTTTAAGAAAATGTCGATTAGAGCGATAATAAGCACGGCCCAATAAAAGCAAGACGAGTATGCCCCACAATAAAAAAATACTTCCTAAAACCGAATGTTCGATGGCAAACAATAACGCCGTCAACCCCACAGCGGCAACAAAAAAGTAAACCGTTGCTATTTGTTGGTTGCGCTTTTTACGGTAAGGAAACATCCATAACGTCAGAAAACCTGCCATCAAACCGGTAGTAATATCGATGAAATGGTGCTGATACACCAAAAGGGTAGACAGCATTAACAACACCAACCACATTCTCAGTAAGTTTCTGAACCTGCTATTTCGCACCCCACTCCAAAAGATGCAGGCATAACCTATATGTAAAGACGGGACCTGATTAAAAGGTGTATCGTACGTATTGATGAAAGAAAACAAGATATGGGCTGTTTCCGGACGTACAAAACTTTGTTTTAACGGAAAGATAATAAAACAAATTCCCGATAAAACGGTTATAAAAACGATGCGTTTACTTAATGTCGACAGCTGCCGAAAAGTATTGCAGAGGAAGAAAACCCATATAAAAAACACCACACTACTGCTATAAAAATAGATGGCAAAAGGTACAAACGGTATGGCTTTTTCAAACGAAAAGCAAAGCGAAGACACCTCTTTAAGCGATGCCGCATAGCTTGCAGCAAAAGTATAAACAGCATAGAATACACCCCAACAAATAACAAGGGCGATGTATTTGCTTACTTGCAAGCATTTGTTATCTATACCGCAACGCTGCATCAAACCGTTTGGCAAGGGCCGCTTACACGTCCATACAGTTTTGTTGTTTATTTGGGAATGCTCCATAATGTCTTTCGGTGCATAAAAGCCGATAACAAACAAGTGGGTAAAAGCGAAAGAAAAGCGATGGAAAGGCGCATTTTTGGCGGAAACACCACCTGTTCTTTGCGCTGCGCTATGGCTTTTGTCATTGTTTCAACAGCCCGATTTAAGGGCATGCAGAACGGACATTTGGAAAGGTTATTACGGTATATCTCTCTCAATCGTGGCGTGTCTATGTAGCCCGGAACAAGTGTTGTAACCGTTATTTGATAGTCGGCAAAACTTCGGCGATAAGCATCGGCTATCTGTATCAATGCTCTTTTGCACTTGGCATATACGCTTGCGCACGGATAATGCAACAATCCTGCCACCGAAGCAATCACTACCAAATGTCCGCCGGATGCATTCATTGCTTCTCGTGCCACTTCCATCGCATTCAATGCACCCGCGATATTAACCTTCAACATTTGTGAAGTCTGCTCAAAATCCACTTCTTCAGTAACGCCGTTACGGTAATATCCAGCAGCAACAATCATCATGTCCAACCCCTTATCGGCACAAAACACTTCTACGGCAACGGTTAATGCGTCCTTATCACACACATCCAGCTGGTATGCAAGCAACAGTTTGTTAACCTCATCACTCCTGTCTATTCGTGCCGTATTTCGTCCGCACACCCCCACCCGATGGCCTTTGGCAGCATAAAACCGCGCCAAGGCCAAGCCGATACCCGATGTTCCGCCCGTAATAAAGATGTTCATACCTGTTTGTTTTTAAAATGTTGGGCAACCCTATCGTATCCGTATTGCCATTGAAAGTTCATATCTTTTACAAACTGAGCATAGGTTTTGGGCAGTTTCAGTTCTACCTGGAGCTTCAGAAGATTGATGTTTTTTTCGATGTAATGGCCCGAAAGTGCCTGGTTCATGTCGGCCGTGTCTACCCAATAGTTCACCGAATGCGTCATCACTTCTTGCAATCGGCGGTTTCCACTATATCCAAATACGGCTCTAATAAGTGCCTCGTCGATGGTGCCAAACCCCTTTTTCTTCTCAAAGATAATTGTTTCGCCAAGTTGTTCGGCCAGTTCTATGGGCATCAAATCAATAATTCCGCCCGCAAAATAGGCACCTTTGTAATGCACGGGCTGAACGTAGAACATATCCGAAACAGATATTCGGGTGGCAATGGGTAAGGGAACATCTTGAAACAGCTCAACTTGCGAGTCGATGGCACTACCCTCATAGCTTTTAAAATTGCAGTTAACAGCCAGCAAATCGATGTTTCTAGCTGTCTCGGCATCGGTAAAAAGCACCTTCCGATAAAGTTTTCTTCCGTTTCTTTCTTTACCGATGTCAGCCCTGTCAAACAACAATCGGGCACCTACTACGATGGTGGGAAGGGTTGGTCGAACAGCCAACGAGGGCAAAAGCGGGCGTATGTCGGTGGGCATGTCTACGATAAATTTATCGAAAATATTTTCTATATAAGGAGCATAGAATGTGTTTCGCACCTTGCGCTGGCAATAGACACCTATCTTATACAGCATTTTGAAACGTGTCATTCGGGTGTTTTGCACAAAGCGATACAGCTCTTCCGACTGTATAAAGGCCTTTCGCTGCTCGTCGGTAGCAAACGAGTTGATGATGTTGGCAGCGATACTGCCACCGCAAGCGGCAATCAGCAGGTCGGGCTTTACACCATAATGTTGCATCGCCGCATACATGCCGAGATACAAAGCATAACGTGTACCACCGCCAGAAAAAACCGCAACCGTTGGATAAGGTTTCTTTTTCATACTCCACTGCTTATCAATACCATCGGTTTACTCAGGCGTTTGCGAATTCCTGGTTACTTTTAACGTCTTCTTTATCCTAATCCACGTGCTGAGTACAAGCAACAAATCGATAACCCCAAAGATGTAAACGGAATATCCTGAAAGGTTTATACCAAACAAACAGACCACCCCGTAGAGGCCGAGAACGAAAGCACGGTCGCTCTTGCCCATCGGACCATCATACCGTCGTTCTGCCGACAGCACCTTTCCCATCACTCCTGCGTATTCATTAATAATGCTGAGGGCAATGAAAGCCACAATAAAATAAAGACTTTCGGGATGATACTTCAACAGCGGAAAATAAATAATGGTGTCCGAAACGACATCACCCACTTCGTTTAACAGCTCTCCCTTTCGGGTTATTTGATTGTAACGACGAGCCATCATGCCGTCTAAGGCATTCAGGGCCATACGTATCAGCAGTCCCACAGGCAGGCAAAGGTAGAGCCATGTACCCACATCGCCCGCAAACCAAAACAAAATGCCGATGACAAGTGAGAGGACACAAGCCCACAAGGTGATTTGGTTGGCAGTAACTTTTGCACGATGCAACAACTCTAAAATAGGCGTTAACACCCGTTGAAACTGCGGTTTGATGGAATAGACAGATATCATAAGTACTTTGTTTTACATGAACATTCTTAATTCCGCAACACTATTATAAATTAAACTTTTTAAGTACCAGAGCAACAAAAAGTTGCTCAGGATTTTGCCATGTCAGAGTTTTCACTTATCTTAGTGTTGCAAAAAAACAAGAGAATCCGACGATGGACATGGCAAAGATACAAATTAAATCTGAGAGACTCACTCCTTTTGGGGTGTTATTTTCAATCATGGAGCAATTTGACTCCACACATTATCATCTGTAATCGACTCAACCCTCGGTCTAAGGTGTAGATCGTTCGGTTATCAGTACAGCGAAATCATTCGTTCTCTCATGAGTATCTACTTCTGTGGCGGATCATGTACCCCAGGATGTCACTACTCATTTGATGAACCACCTCTCGCTTCATCTGACACTTCGCACTTGTAGCTCTGATACTATCCTCAGAGCGATAAAGGAGTTGACGCAAGAAAACATTTCATACACATCAGATATGGGCAAGACCTACGATTTCAATACGGCTGACACTCTCAATACTTTATTGCTCAATTGTATATTTGCATCTGGCCAACTGAAAGGGAGTGAGATGTATGATGTTGATTTCGACCATCAGATCATAGAGATAGAGAAGTATGATGCAAAGCCTACATACAAGAAGTTCTTTGGTTATCGCCCTGGCGTGTCGGTTATTGGTGATTTGATAGTCGGTATAGAGAATAGCAATGGTAACACAAATGTTCGTTTCCATCAGAAGAACACGCAGAAGAGGTTCTTTGAGAGATTTGAACAGAATGGGCTCATTATCAATCGCTTCAGAACTGATTGTGGAGCATGCTCCAAGGAAATCGTGGAGGAAATAGAAAAACACAGCAAGTCCTTCTATATCCGTGCTAACCGCTGCAGTTCGATCTACAATGACACCTTTGCTCTCAAAGGCTGGAAAACAGAGGAAATCAATAGCATTGAGTTTGAATTGAACTCTATCCTTGTTGAGAAGTGGAAGGGTAAAGCATACCGACTTGTGATTCAAAGACAGAAACGGATGGATGGTATGCAGGATTTTTGGGAATTATTGCTGTCCGATAAAACCTCCATATACTGCAATATCCTCTCTCAATCCTGCTGAAATAGGCATGATTAGTTCTAATTTCAAATTCCAAGCCCCCTAGAATAATGACAACTCTTCTGGTGGGGCTTTTACTTGGGTAATCAATCTATCCCAGTCTCTATGTGGCTGCTCAAAGAAACTTTGTATTGCGACATAACTCATAAGTAAAATTCTTATCATTGTTGCCAAGCCTGAGAAGCTCCAAGGTCTCTTTATTTTGTTCTTCACTAGGGTTATAAGCAGATTGGCTATAAGCGTAATCCATATTTGTATTTTTATAGCATTCGCACTCTCTCCATAGAAGTATCTTAGCGGGAAATTCTGTTTTATTTGTTTAAATAAGGTTTCTATTTGCCATCGTCTCTTATAGATAGCTATAATATCTTCTGCCGACATCTGAAAATCATTGGTCAGCAGTGATATGAATCTGATTTTCCCTTTCTTGGTCTTATCCTGATATGTGATTTTTCTTGCTTTATGGTAAATATCTTTTTCCTTTGTATGCTTATGGAAGAGAATGGTTTCTACGCGTACAACTCCATAATCTGTAGTCATCTGGTAATCCGTATCAGCAATCCTTTCAAAGCTAAGATTATTTTTCATCTTAGTTACATATATAACGCCTCTTTGAGTCAGTTCAGAGAACTTTTCATAGTTTATATAGGCTCTGTCAAAAGCAATCAGTTCCTCATTGGCGTATCGTTCTGGGATAAGTGCAAATTGATCATGACTAGCTGCAGATGTGAACTTGATATCGCTTGGAACATTCTCATTGGCAAATATCTCTGTATGTACTTTTATTCCACCCTTCTTCTTACCAGTTTTGGGATTACGTCCTACTCCTTTAAAGACCAGGTTAGAAAACAGACTGATTGTCGTAGAATCTATTATCTTTAGATTCTTCAGCCATTTGGGCTGTCCACAATTTCGGCTGTCCGAGTAAAGTTCATGGCGATATTTCTCATATAAGTTCATATAGATCGAACCGAATATCTCGGAATCTCGGCGTTTGTTTGCATCTGACAAGGTACTTCGACAAGGAAAATGCTTTAAACCAAGATGATTAAAGCGATTAACATTAGCAAAGAGAGAGGCCTTTATCTCACGCAGAGAGTCTAAACGCATCATTACTGCATAAAGCATGACGACAAGATGATGCCATGCATCAAACTTCTTTATATAGTGTTCACCTCCCTGAGCTTGGCTCAGAGAGAGAATTTTATCACGATTAAAATAGTTTAACAGTTGAACATATAGTGGCTGTCCGATAAAATGTGTACTTTTGTTCATCTTATTTCATTGTTTTATTTTGACAACTACAAAGGAAATAAGAAGGGCTGAATGTGCAAAACAATCAGCCCGTTTTTTTTATTATTCTGAATTAAAAAGATATGAACGCAAAAAAAGTTTTATCGGACACCAATATTTGGGAATAATGCTGCGTATTGCCTCAAGTCACATTGTGGGGTAAGGGGATATTGTAGGCAGAAGTGGGTGTTTCAATTTCAAATTATCTGCAAATTCAGTAATGAGAGGATGTGTAAATGCAATAAGGATGTTGAAAGGCTTAGTTGCGGATTTGAGGTACTATAAATTTGATAATAGGTTTTGCTTTTATAGACATTGTGTTTACAACTCATAGTATCACCATATAATAAGGTATAAAGCTAAGATTTTTAGTAATAAGAATATCTGTTAAAACAAAAAGACAGACTCTACTAAATCAGAGAGCCTGTCTTTATCTATATCGGAAAATAGTGTAATTCTATTAGAATGGTAAGTCATCTGTAGAATTTTCCTCTGGCTGTGCAGGAGGGAATGGAGTAGCCTGTGGCGCAGCAGGAGCTGGCTGAGGAGTGACTGGAGCGGCAGCAACAGGCGTACCAGCCATAGCAGCTGTAGCGTCTACACGCTGAACGTTCCATGCACGAATATTGTTAAACCAACGGCCGTTGTACTCATGTGCATCAATGTCAAAACTTACATTGAGTTCATCACCAGCCTTAATAGCGAATTGCTCAATTCTATCAGCACCAAAAACATTGAAAACCATCTTCTTTGGGTACTGGTCGTGTGTCTCAATCACATACTCCTGTGACTTCCATGGTCCTCGAGCTGAAGTTCCCTCACGTGCAGGAAGAACAGCAATTACTTTTCCTTGTAAATCCATTTATCTTACTTGTTTTGGTTATTTTAATACTTTATTCTGTTTGCGAAATTACTAAAATAGTTCTAAAAAGCGAAACTTTTATACTTAATTTTTGTTTTTCACGTCCCTTTTTTGTATTTTTGTACGATGAAGTTGAAAGATGGTAATGGACTTGTTTCAGCCGTCTGGATATATAATAAGTGTAACAGAATATTAACTAAAATAAGATACTAATGAGATTTAACCTTTCAAGCACTGCATTGAGCAGCCGGTTGTTGACTCTCTCTCGAGTAATTAATAGTAAGAATTCTCTGCCTATCTTGGATTGCTTCTTGTTTGAAGTTCATGATGGTCAACTTACAATTACTGCTTCAGATAGTGAGAATGTCATGCGCGGAACATTGAATCTTGAGAGTTGTGAAGGCGAGGGCAATTTTGCAGTGAACAATCATACGATTCTTGATGCTGTGAAAGAACTCCCAGAGCAACCATTGACATTGGATGTTAATCTGGATGAAATGAAGATTTATGTTACCTATCAGAATGGTTCTTATAACTTCCCGATTCTTGGTGCAGATGAGTATCCAAAGGCGCAGTCTGTATCAGATAATGCAACGACAATTACGCTTCAAGCTGAGAAGTTATCAGATAGTCTGACACGTTCACTCTTTGCAACAGCACAGGATGAGCTCCGCCCAGTGATGAATGGTGTTTATTTCGATTTGAAGGAAGATGGGTTAGCAATAGTTGCCAGTGATGGTCATAAGCTTGTAAGAAACAAGATCTTCTCTATTAAGAGTGATTCTCCTGCATCATTTGTCCTTCCAAAGAAGCCAGCTTCATTGTTGAAGAATGTTCTTTCAAAGGATGGTGGCGATGTTATCATTCGTTTCGATGAGCGTTCTGCAGAGATTTCTTTTGCTGAAGGCAACCTCGCATGTCGTTTGATAGAAGGTAAATATCCTAATTATAACAGTGTAATCCCACAGGATAATCCTAATCAGGTTACGATTGATCGTAAGTCATTGATTGGTGCTTTGCGTCGTGTATTACCTTTTGCAAGTGATTCTTCACAGTTGATTCGTTTCCATGTGTCAGCAGGTTTGTTAGAGTTGAATGCTGAAGATATTGATTTTGCAACAAGTGCAAAGGAGAGTGTTACCTGTGAGTATGGTGGCAACCCTATGAGCATTGGCTTCAAGGGCTCAAGCATGCTTGACATATTGAACAACCTGGAAAGTGATGATGTTGTCATTCAGTTGGCTGATCCATCACGTGCTGGTGTAATCGTGCCAGGTACTCAGCCAGAGAATGAGGATATTCTCATGCTGATTATGCCGATGCTGTTGAACGATTAAGAAACAAGTGAAATAGATTTTATCGGGAGGATGGCTGTGTATCTTCTATATAGCCATTCTCCTTTATGATTATATATAGGGTTATACACAGACGTATGAAACTGAATTTGACAAAGCCTTTGATAGTTTTCGACTTGGAAACGACTGGGCTTGACCTTGTAAACGACCGTATTATCCAAATTTCTTTTATCAAGGTTCATCCTGATGGAAAGGAAGAAAGAGAAAATATATTTATTAATCCTGAAAAGCCAATACCTGCAGAAGTAACGCTATTGACTGGTATTTCTGATGCTGATGTGGCTGATGCGCCAACCTTCAAGCAGAAGGCTAAGGATTTATCAGATAAGTTTGCTGGTTGTGACTTTGCTGGGTACAATTCTAATCGTTTTGATGTGCCAATGTTGGCAGAAGAGTTTCTGCGTGCAGGTGTTGACTTTGATTTCTCAAAGTGTCGTCTGATTGATGCACAGAATATCTATCATAAGATGGAGCGTCGTAATCTTGCTGCTGCCTATAAGTTCTACTGTGGTAGGAAGATGGAGGACGACTTTGAAGCACATAAGGCGGATCAGGATACTGAAGCTACATGGCGTGTGCTACAGGGTGAACTTGATATGTATGCTCCCGGCAATCAGGAAGAAGAGGATCGTGTGTTGAATAACGACATGGATGAACTTGCAGAGTTCTCTCGTATGAATGACTTTGTAGACTTCGCTGGTCGTATAGTATGGCGTGACATGACTGATAAGGATGGTAACCAATTGTTGGATGCTACAGGAAAGCCACGCCGTCATGAAGTATTCAACTTTGGTAAGTATAAAGGTTGGGATGTTGCAGAGGTTCTGCGTAAAGATCCAGGTTATTACAGTTGGATGCTTGCAAGTGATTTTACTTATAATACAAAGCAGGTATTGACACGTATTCGCCTGAGAGAGTTTAATAATAAGTAAGGTAATGCTGAAAGGAAAGAAAATAGTTTTAGGCATAACAGGCTCTATTGCAGCATATAAGAGTTGTCTTATTATCCGTGAGCTGATAAAGAGTGGGGCAGAAGTGCAGGTGGTTATTACGCCTGCTGGTAAGGAGTTTATTACTCCTATCACATTGTCTGCATTAACACATAAACCTGTTGTAAGTGAGTTTTTCTCACAAAAGGATGGTATGTGGAACTCTCATGTAGACCTCGGACTATGGGCGGATGCAATGGTTATTGCTCCTTGTACAGCTGCTACGCTGGGTAAGATGGCAAATGGAGTAGCTGACAATATGCTTATTACTACTTATCTTTCAATGAAAGCACCTGTCTTCATTGCGCCTGCAATGGACTTAGATATGTATAAGCACCCATCAACACAGAAGAATATTGAGACGTTACGTAGCTTCGGGAATCATATTATTGAGCCAGGTAGCGGTTTTCTTGCCAGTGGTTTGGAGGGTAAGGGAAGAATGGAAGAACCAGAGAATATTGTTAAGGCTTTGGCGGATTTCTTCTCTACTTCATCGGAGTCGCCATCTTATACAGAAGATTTAAAAGATAAAAAGATTCTTATAACAGCTGGTCCTACATACGAAAAGATTGACCCAGTACGTTTTATAGGAAACTATTCATCTGGTAAAATGGGGTTTGCTTTGGCAGAAGAGTGCAGTCGACGTGGTGCAAAGGTTGTGCTTGTTGCTGGTCCAGTGAGCCTTACTTGCTCTGATTGTATTCAGCGAGTTGATGTTGAAAGTTGTAGGGAGATGTATGAAGCTGCAGTAGGGGAGTTCCCTAATTGTGATGCAGTAATCCTTTGTGCAGCTGTTGCTGACTTCCGTCCAGAGACGATTGCTGAGCAAAAGATTAAGCGAGTGGGTGATGAACTACTCTTAAAACTGAAGCCAACACAGGATATTGCTGCAACTATCGGTAGTATGAAAGGAGAAGGACAACGCATTGTTGCTTTTGCATTAGAAACAAATGAAGAAGAAAGCAATGCCCAAAGAAAGTTGGAAAAGAAAAATGCTGACTTCATTGTTTTGAACTCAACGAGAATTCCTGGTACGACTTTCCAAGCAGATGATAACCAAATAACGATTATCAACAAAGAAGGTAAGAAGAGTTATGCTAAGAAACCAAAGACAGAAGTGGCTCGTGATATTATTGACGAGCTTGTTTCTATTCTCTAATGGAGAATTATCTGCACAAGAGCTAAATGCAAAGGTAACCGTGAATCATAATCAGATTCAGGGTACAGATGCTTCTGTCTTTGAGAATCTACAACAGACTTTAGAACAGTTTATTAATACACGGCAATGGACTCATTATCAGTTTCAAAGAAATGAACGTATAAACTGCAACTTTAATATTACTGTTAGCAAATATGACCCAGGTAGCAACCTCTTTACTTGTTCTGCTTTGATACAAGCAAACCGCCCAGTTTATAATGCTGCTTATAGTTCTACACTCTATAATAATCAAGATGGTGACTTTAACTTCACCTTTGCTCAATTCGATCAGATTGAGTTTAATGAGGAGAATATAGATAACCAACTAACGGCTCTGATAGCTTACTATGCTTATCTTATCATAGGGTTAGATTTGGATTCTTTCTCTCCTATGGGTGGTGAAGATATCTTACAACGCTGCATGGTTTTGACGAATAATGCACAGAATCTTAACTTTACGGGATGGAAAGCTTTTGATAATTCACGCAACCGCTTTGCTATTATCAACGATTATCTTGATGGTGCTATGAAACCTTTTCGTCAATTGCAGTACGACTATTACCGAACAGGTTTGGATGAAATGGCTAACAATGTAGAACGTGGTCGTACAAATATCACATCAGCTTTGGAGAATGGATTAAAGAAGGCACATGAGAATCGTCCAATAAGCATGTTACCACAAATATGGACAGACTATAAGAAGGACGAGTTGGCTAATATATATAAAGGCAAAGGAACACAAAAAGAAAAGGAATTGGTCTACGATATCCTCTTTAGTATCAATGCCAGTCAGAATATTACATGGGATAAAATAAAACAATAGTAATCTTTTTGTAGGAAACAGTTATCCTCTGCCTTAACTTCAATTATTATAATTGACAAATATATGCTGAAACATCTATATATTAAAAACTACACGTTGATTGATCAACTGGATATTGCTTTTCATTCTGGTTTCTCGGTTATTACTGGTGAAACGGGAGCGGGAAAGAGTATTATCCTGGGGGCAATCGGTTTGTTATTGGGCAATAGGGCTGATAGCAAACAGATAAAGCAAGGAGAAAAGAAATGTACGATTGAGGCACATTTTGACCTTTCTAACTATGGGTTTGAATCCTTCTTCGAGGAACAAGATGTTGATTTTGAACCTGAAGATACAATTGTTCGCCGTGAACTAACGGCTACAGGAAAGTCACGTGCCTTTATCAATGATACACCTGTATCGTTACAAATGATGCGTGTATTGGGTGAACAACTTATAGATATTCATTCACAGCATCAGAATCTTTTGTTACAGAAGGATGACTTCCAGTTGAATGTTGTGGATATTATCGCTCAAGACACAAAAGAACTGGCTGCTTATCGTTCGGCATACCAAGACTATAAAGAAACAGAAAGGCGTCTTTCTGACATGAGAGAGCAGATCTCTAAAGCACAGGAAAATGAAGAATTCATGCGTTTTCAGTTCAATGAGTTAGACAATGCTAATCTAATTGAAGGCAGACAAGAAGAACTTGAGCAAGAAAGTGAAACGCTCTCTCATTCAGAAGATATCAAAACAGCTTTCTACGAGGCTGATAATCTGTTGAGTGATGATGACAACGGAGTTCTTCGAAAGCTGGGACAAAGTCTGGATAGTCTTGGAAATATAGAGAAAGTATATCCTAAAGCACAAGAACTCATACAGCGTTTGTCATCAGTACATATAGAACTGAAAGATATTGCAGGTGAGATTGGTAGTGAAGTTGAGAATATCGACTTTGACCCCTCTCGTCTGGATAGCATAAACCAGCAACTTGACTTGCTGAATACACTTGAACAGAAGTATCATGTTTCCACAGAGAAAGAACTCATCGAGATACGTGATAACATTGCTAATCAGCTAAAGAATATTGATAATAGTGATGAAGAACAGGAAATACTTGAGCAAGAAGTAAAGACAAAACTTTCTACTTGTGAAAAGCAAGCAGAAAAGTTGACTACACTTAGACGTAAGGCTGCAAAGATTGTTGAGGAACAGATGAGTAGTCGACTTATTCCTTTGGGTATTCCGAATGTTAGGTTTAAGGTTGATTTGTCCCCAAAGCCTTTGACAATGGACGGTGCAGATAAGATTCAATTTCTTTTCTCTGCCAATACAAGTACGGCTATGGAACCTGTTGCACAGGTAGCTTCTGGTGGTGAGATTGCTCGTGTAATGTTATCGTTAAAGGCTATGGTAAGTGGTGCCGTGAAGTTACCAACAATCATCTTTGACGAGATTGATACGGGTGTTAGTGGTAAAATTGCTCAGAAGATGGCACTCATCATGCAAGAAATGGGTAATAATAATCGTCAAGTTATCTCTATCACACACCTTCCACAGATTGCTGCTTTGGGTACTTCACACTATAAAGTAGAGAAGGAGGAGACTGCAGAAGGGACACGCAGTCACATGCGTGAGTTGACTCAAGAGCAGCGTGTGAATGAGATAGCACAGATGCTTTCGGGTGCCGATGTTTCTGATGCAGCTTTACAGAATGCTCGAGAACTATTAGATTTAAGTAAGAAGAAATAGTAATACCTTACTAAAAATATACAATGAAAGAAATAATGAATATGAAACTGAAAACTTTAATTTTGACCATTGCCCTCATATTGGGTGCTTCTACTAACATTTTTGCTCAACCTGGTGCCGTTAAGAAGGCTGCAGATGCAGCTTTTACATTGACAACCTTTAAGGCAGATGGAAGTATATTAGCAACATCTAATGGTGTATGTATTAGTACTGATGGTGATGGTGTTGCTGTAAGCCCTTGGAAACCCTTTATAGGAGCAGATAAAGCTGTTATTGTTGATGCTAAAGGACAGAAACACGAGGTGGAGTGCCTGCTTGGGGCCAATGAGATTTATGATATAGTCAAGTTTCAAGTGAGCGGTAAGACTATTGCTGCTCCTTTGGCAACAACAGTTTCTGTAGGTGATGAAGCATGGATTACACCAATGCCAAAGAGTGGTAATGCTGAGAAGGCTGATGTTTCAAGTGTTGAAAAATTCATGGATAAGTATAATTATACGATTCTGAAATCTTCAGCTACTGACAAGTTGAATGGTGCTCCTGTATTTAATGTTAAAGGACAGGTTATCGGTTTGTTCAATTCTGCTGGTGAATCACAGAGTTCAACGGATGTAAACTATGCCAAGGACTTTGTTGTTAAGGGACTTTCACAGAATGATATCACTCTTCGACAGAGCAATATTCGAATAGGTTTACCAAACACAGTAGAGGAGGCTGTTGTTGCATTGATGCTCTCTTCTGAGAAACCTACTAATATACACGAAGCTATTGTCAACGAATTTATTACAAAATTCCCACAAGCAAATGATGGTTATTATGCTTTAGCGAATATACAAGTTGCAAAAGGTGACTTTGCTAATGCGGATAAAACAATGCAAACAGCTATTAGTAAGGTGACTGCAAAGGATGAAGCACATTATAACTTTGCTCGTCTTATTTATCGTAATGCGCTTATTCCAGAGTTTGCAGAAAAGACAAAGTCTGTGGGATGGACATTGGATAAGGCTTTGGATGAGATCAAAAAGGCTGAAACTACTAAGGCAAACGATGCTTATCGTCACCTTCAGGCACAGATTATCTATGCGAAAGGCGATTATGCAAAAGCTTATACTGAGTTTGAAGCATTGACAAAGACTAAGTTTAATAATCCAGAACTTTACTTAGAGATGGCACAGAGTCGTCAGCATTTGGGAGCTAATGATCAGGAGATTCTCGATTTGCTTAATAAGAGTATCGAACTTTGCGACACACCATATGTTTCTACTTCTGCACCATATTTCTATACACGTGGTCAGCAATTAGAGAAGATGGGAGAATATAGAAAGGCTGTACAGGATTATTATACATATGAATATTTTAACCAAGGACGTCTTGGTGCTGCTTTCTATTATATGCGTGAACAGTGCGAGGTGAAAGGACGTATGTGGCAGCAAGCTTTGCAGG
The DNA here is from genome assembly GCF_013267595.1 of Prevotella melaninogenica. Taxonomy (NCBI): domain Bacteria; kingdom Pseudomonadati; phylum Bacteroidota; class Bacteroidia; order Bacteroidales; family Prevotellaceae; genus Prevotella; species Prevotella melaninogenica. The sequence goes on from NZ_CP054011.1 coordinate 548,188, forward strand.
ATATTCTTATTGCATCACAACTTGATCCTAAGGAAGCCTTATACCCAACAGAAGCAGGTAGCCTTTTGTTACGTCTAAACAAAGTTGATGCTGCTATCAGTGCTGCTCAACAGGCAATTCAACTTGACGGCTCTCAGCCTGATGCCCATCTTATTCTTGGTATTGCACAATGTGAAAGTAAACAGAAGGAAGAAGGTCTTAAGAATATTCAAAAGGCTAAGGAACTTGGCAATACACAAGCTGATACTTTCTTGCAGAAGTATAAATAAATTTACCAGATAAGTTTATTGTCACGAAATTTGGGGGAATGGAATTTGGTAGAATCGAATTAAATCTGTACCTTTGCACCCACATGATGGTTCCGTAGCTCAGTTGGATTAGAGCAACAGCCTTCTAAGCTGTGGGTCTTGGGTTCGAACCCCAACGGAATCACTGAATGTTATAAGAGGAATATTCGTAAGGATATTCCTCTTATTGTTTTGATTATCAGTGTATTATATCGCAATGAGCTAAGGGGTTAATATTGTTAATGATAGAAATTTGTTTCATTAATCTTGCGTTTTCCGACTGATAGTTACTTTTATTTACCGATATATAACGTACTTTAATTATCCCGTGCACCCATAGTGATACCACTTGTGATACCACTTTTTTATTAATTGTGTGATACCAAAATAACGATTGCTGTATTGATGCTGTCTGATAAACATCTCTTATAAGGATTAGGCATTTGTATCATAATATGTTCATTATAACTCCATTATATCCCTTTCTCACTATCTTTAGTCTAAGTGCTTATCCTTAACACATGTCGTGCTAAGGGTAAGCACCAATGGTGTTAAGTACTTTTTAGGTTCTTATAGATGTCTTTTCCTAAAGAATTACTTCTCCATTTCCATTGAGTTTCTTAATCGATAAACTTATAGAAATTATACATTAGTCTTACTCTTGACAAGGGAATATGTTGTTAGAGTAAAATATTACTTTATGATAAAGCTTTATACTGAGCACTGTTATAGATACAATCTCGATTTACAACTCAATTTAATCGTTGCTTGTATTAAAACTTAAATATCTGTTATATATTGTTTTTATATTTGTTGTAATGAAAATATATTTCTAATTTTGTCATTATTAAAAACAACAGATTGTGAATCATCCTCTTCTTTTCAAGAGCAAGACTGTTTAACAGCCGTACAGAGGGGACTTCAAGAAGTTGTTGAGGTTTTCTCTTTTTTGTTTTCTGGTTAAGGAGATGATAAGGGTGCCTCGTTTATCATTTTTTTTCTAACAACTTAAAAAATTATCAATTATGAGTTCATTTAGAGCAACTTTGGAATTAGGTGGTAAGGAGTATGACGTACTCTATTCTAACTACGAGTTCAGCCGTACAACTGACAAGAAGGGTCAGCCTGCATCAAGCATCTCTGGCGGTCGTATCAGTGTAACTATCGAGTCAACTGATGACACTTCTACTATCGAGGCTATGCTTAACAGCCAGTTCAAGCCTGTTGAGGGTAAGATCGTTTACAAGAAGAGCGAAGAGGATGCTAAGATGAAGGAGATTTCTTTCAAGAATGCTTACATCGTTCATTACAAGGAGACACTCGACGTTAACAACGAGGCTCCTATGACCATCGCTATGACTTTCTCTGCTGAGAATATCACCGTGGGTAATGCAGAGCTTGACAACCGTTGGCCTCGCACATAAGTTTAGGAAACATTTGGACTATGCTGAGCTTTCGTACTTGGCATAGTCCTTTTTCGTTTCTTACTCAAGTGAGGGGGAACTTTACTATCCTACATACTCCGATTGCTTTCCCTTGAGATTCTAAATGTAATGCCGTATAAGCCAATTAGCTTTTAATCTTCAAAACAAACAACCCATGTCAATTCCTTTCAACCCCATTACTATCAGCGTAGGAAAGAAGTCTCTTTCTTCTTTTATTTCTCTACAAATCGAACAAAACATAGGTAAACACCACCGATTCCAAATGTCTGTTGAATTGGAAACGGGTAGTAATAGATATGTACATAATATCAATAGCAGCAAGGAATGGCTCGGAGAAAGCATCGTTGTGAAGGCTGCAAATACTCCTATCTTTGTTGGTGTGGTGACAAATGTACAATTACACAGAGAAGGAAGTGACTTTGGATGTATCATCGTTTCTGGCTACTCTGCTACTTACAGACTGGAAACGGCACATAGCTGCTTCTCATGGAATGATAGAACCATTGGGGATGTAGTGAAAAAGCTGTGCGAACAAGCTAAGGTGCAATTAGAGTTGAATCCTGCATTCAAGGAAACCAAAGACTTTATCTGCCAGTATGAAGAGTCGGATTTCGACTTTATCCGTCGTCTTGCTCATCAGTATCAAGAGTGGATGTATTTCGATGGAACTAAACTCATCTTTGGTAAACCAAGGAAATTGGCTGACCCTATAAGATTAGAATATGGAACAACACTGTCTTCACTTGACATTGGTTTACAGACCCTCGCACGCTCTGAGGAGGTATTCTCTTACCACTCTGGTGCTGACCATGAGATGCAGCGTATGACACCAGACTTGGCCTATGGTCATGACAAACTTGCGGGCGATGCTTTCCGTGCATCATTAGGTATGTTCTCAAAACCCGCACGACAGCATGCACTGCCACGTATCAGCGATGAGTCGGAACTTATTAATTACATGGGGCGTAAGCAGGCGGCTGAGACGGCAGAAACACATTACATCACGGCTGAGAGTCAGGTGCCTACCCTGCGTGTCGGTTCTGTCGTAAGTCTCTACAGCTCATTCTTGGAACGTGTAGGAAACATATCAAAAGAGAGTTTGGGTAACTTTATCATTATCGAGATAACCCATGAGGTGAGCCAAGGCAGCTACTACAAAAACCGCTTCAAGGCTATCCCTGCAACAATAAAGGCACTGCCAAGTCCAAAGGTACGTATGCCATTAGCAGAGACACAGATGGCAACCGTGCTTAGTAATGCTGACCCACAGGGCAAGGGTCGTGTGCGCGTACGAATGAACTGGCAGACGGATGGTATGCAGACAGGCTGGGTGCGTGTAATGACACCAGATGGCGGTAGTAGTAAGGACGTAAAGAGCAACCGTGGTTTTGTATTTATCCCAGAGGTAGGCGACCAAGTCCTCCTCGGCTTCCGTCATGGAGACCCTGCAAGACCATACGTTATGGGTAGTCTCTTTAACGGAACAACAGGTGGTGGCGGTGGTCAGGGTAACAACTGCAAGAGCCTTACCACTCGAAGCGGTAGTTCCTTGAAACTTGATGATTCCAAAGGAAGTGTTACATTAGCTGATCCTGGGAAAACAAGCATTCACATGGACGGTGCTGGTAATGCCACATTTGATTCGTCTGACAAAATAATCATCTCCTGTGGTAGTGCTTCCATTGAGTTACACAATGATGGTACAATAAAGATAAACGGTAAGGAGATATCAGTTGGAGGCACGGATGTCTCCATAGCAGGTACATCAAGTATTGTAGCTGGCGTGGGGGAAGGTGAGACTCCAAGTACTGGTATTGGTATGTCAACAACAGAACTTAATATAAGTTCTTCGAAAACATATATTGATGGATCCAGTGAAACTAGTGTAAGTTCAAGTGGTGGAACAACCTCTGTTACTGCATCAAGTGAGGTGATTGTAGGCGGAAGCAAAGTAAAACTAAACTAATAGTGGTATGAATCCAGTACGATTGGAATTACTAAAGATAGACAGACAATGGTATGAGCAAGTAAAAGCACATACCGATAAACCACTATTTGTATGCTTAGGCGAGAAGCACACTCTAAACATGTTTGATGTTTATTTTAAGAGTCATGGTGCAGATGAGGTAGAAAGTGACGACGTTTTCCTTGTGAATTATAAACCATTTGAGGATGCACAGCGGTATGGCGCAGAGCTATTAGAAGAACTACATTTGGTTTATAACTTGTGGAGAGAACATAATCTGATTTCTGTTCCATGTAAAGAATGGAATACGGACATTGTCGTTCCTAATGATAAAGTAAAGACTGATGCAGGGAATACAGCTAAGGCGCTAATAGGACTATATGAATCTTTTCCACCACTACGTGGACACAAGATATTTATTCTCTTATCACCACAACAGATAAGTAGTATACCTTTATATGAACAGTGGCTGTTTGATTGGTGTGCTAATATGAATAGCAGTGATGTCAAGATTGTAGTTCTTGAAAAACATGAAGGTCGGCTGTTAAAGAATCTGCCTGAAAACAGACATGAATTTGTACTTACTGGTACTGACATTGCTTCTTTGATGAACAATGTGGCTGCCCAGACTGCTGCAGATCCTAATGATGAAGAAAATGTCCTGCAACAACAAATGTTATTGGCAAACGTTCACTTTAGCAGGCACGAGTTTGATAATGCTCATGTTGCTTTGGCTAAAGCTATTGGCATAGCCAGCCGACACAATCTTAAAGACGTGCTATGTACGGCTCACCTCTTAGATGCTTATGTATGGCTTACACAAAATGAACAGGAGAAAGCACATGACACATTCCGTACTTTATTGAGTCTTACTGGTGAAGGTACTTTATTGTCCGCTCAGATGCATGTGAATTATGGTGGTTTCTTGCTTGCTATACGAAGAAAGGAGGATGCAATAGATGCGTTTGAGAAATCAGCTGAGATTGCAAAGAATATAAAGAATCCATTATTGGAGATGGAGTGTTATCGTATTATGGGTCAAATACAAGATGGTACATTTACAGATTCACAAACCATTGCTTATTATGAGAAGTGTATAGAGATAGGTATGACTATGAACAATGAGGAAAGACAACAAAGTTCATTAGCTTACATAGCTACTCTATTACTAAAGAAATATGGAAACTCTAAAAAGACAGAAGAACTTTGTAAACAAATGGAGCAATATTTAGGTGCAGATTGGCAAACTAACATACAAGTCCCCAACATGGATGACCTATATCATTCACCCTTAACAAGTGTATCCTCATGAAGATAATAGCAAAGAAAGCCAATGTAGCGAGTACTGCCGTACAGCATGTGGCCAAACATTTTGATTTGGTATTAGGCATAGACATTCACTGGACAAAGCTACCTATGCCTCCTTTTCCTCTTCCCTTACCACACCCTTTCATAGGAATTGTCTTTGACCCCATGGAGTATGCAGACTTCAGCATACCAGTCCCTTCCTTGTTGCAAAAGATGTTCAATCTCCCAGAGAAGATCCCTATGGGAGCATCAGTGTTTGTTCATGGCCGTATTAAGGCAACAACTACTACATCTGTCTTTGGATTTGGTTGTAATATAAAACCTAAAGGTGGTGCTGCAAGTATGTTAGGAGCAGCTATGGTTGGGAATATTATACCTATCAAACATATAACAGGTGGTCTACCTTTCTATAAAATCTTCTTAGGAGACTTGGAAGGTCCGCATGATGGTGAAATCTATTTTGGTTCGGAAAGTGTCATTATCAATGGTAGTGAGTGCAGTGGATCATTCCCTCAGCAGGTTCTAACTTGTTGGGGCATACCTTTCGGACACCAATATTTTCCTCCGGCATGGCTTGCTCTCTACCAGCATATATTAACAATGTATGTGCAAATAAATATCAAGCCACCTGTGCTGGTGGGTGGAACTTTTATCCCTCATAAGTACACACTCTCTGACATTTTGATGCGTGCAGCAGCTGTACTCTTCATGAAAGCACTGGGAGCTATTGCCAAAAAAGGATTGACCAAATTTAATCATTTCCTTCAGGGTAAATTCGGTAAGAACCCTATATCTAAATCATTGTGTTTCTTCGGTTTGGAACCAGTGAACTTTGCTACAGGAGCAATGAATTTCTCTTGGGACGACTTTGAGCTATTGGGAGAGCATACCATTCGTTGGACAAGTGCGTGGCAGAGTGACATTACCTATTCTGGAATCATGGGTAATGGAGTGATATGTAACTATGACCTGTTCATTATTCCTCAGGATGCAGATGGGGTAGCAGCTTACAATAATCCAAATGAGAATCAAGTATTCCCAATACCAATACCAGAAATAGGAGGCAAAGAGGAGTATTATCGTTCTCTAAAGTTATGGCAGCATAGACCAAACAAATCTAAATGGATTGTAAGAACAGAGACTGAAATCCGCACCTATCGTGCCTTCTCTGACAAGGAGTATGGTACAATATATCTTGCTGAAAGGATAGACTATGTGGGAGGTGGTTTCCTATTGTTAGATTATAGTGGGCGTAAGCACTTGCTTTCTACTATAGAAGATCACCTTGGACGTCTTATAATCTTTGGACAGGATGAGGAACGAGGTCTTATCCGTTCAGCAATGTATAAACATGGCGATGTCATAGACCAATTGGTGGCATACGATTATGATGAAAGGAGTAATCTTATACGTGTACGTGATCGATTTGGTAAGAGTATTGAGTTTGAATATGATGATGCTAATAGAGTGGTTCTACGTCGTAACCGCAACAATATGACGTATACATGGGAGTATGACGCTGAAGGACGTGTTATCCATACTACTGGTGAAGGTGGTATACAGGAAGGATATATATCTTACCATGACGGATATAACGAAGTAAAATACTCTGCCACAGGGGCTACGGAACAGTATTATTATGACGAAAACAACCTTGTATATAAAAAGGTGGATGCCATGGGTGGTGAGACCTGGTATGGTTATAATTCTTGGCATGAGCGAACATTGGTAGGTACACCAGAGGGTAAGGTCGTAGGATATGATTATGATGACCGTGGTAACCTTATAAGATTGACGGCTGCTGACAGAGCTGAGACTGTTTATGAGTATGATGAGCATAATCGCCTAATAGCACGTACGGATGCTGCTGGTAATAGAGAAGAATGGGTCTATGATAAAGAGACAGCATTGTTGCTGAAACATAAGGAAGCGGATGGTACTGTTGTTACTTATACATACGAGAAGGATAAGCAGCAGCCTTCTGCTATTGAGTATGGTGAAGAACTACGTGCTGTTCTACAATATGACACTTTAGGATTAATCTCAAATATTACGGACGGGCATGGCGTTTGTGAAACATTCGCTTACGATGACTATGGCCGTCCACTGAAGCACAGGCATGCTGACGGGAATAGTACAGAATGGCAGCGTGACCGACTTGGCCGTGTTACTCGCTACGCAACTCCTGGACAGAGCGTGATGCGCATCTCCTACGATGCCTACGACCTGCCTGTTGAAGTTACCAGCGGCAATGAAGTGTGGACTATGGAGTACACTCCTATGGGTAACCTGCGCCGTCAGACACGACGGACGAGCAGTATGCGCATGGTCAGTGCGCTGAACTATGAGTATGATTCCTATGACCAACTGAAGTTTGTCGAGAACGAACACGGTGAACGCTACTTCTTTGAACGTAACCTTAATGGTGAGGTGATTTGTGAAAGGGGCTTTGATGGATTAGAACGTCATTATATCCGTGACCTTGACGGCACGGTGATTACTACACAGCTTCCTGATGGTACGGCTGTGCATCATCAGCATGACCAGGCTGGACGGCTTACCTATAACAAGTACACCGATGGTAGTTGGGAGGCTTGGGAGTACGATAAGGCAGGACGGCTCACCAAAGCGTACAACAGAGACAGCGTGACGGAGTTCGTGCGTAATGCTTTGGGGCAGGTTATAAAGGAAACGCAGGACGGGCGTACAGTGGAGCATAAGTATGATGAGCGTTCCCGACTATCAAATATCGTCAGTGCATTAGGAGGAAGTATTACCTACGGATATGATATAAAAGGCACTGTCAACCACATATCAGCTGGTATGTCAGGAAAGAGGAAGCCTTGGGAAGCGAATATAGCATACGATAGGTTCGGGCGTGAAACTTCACGCATAATGTCTGGTTGTGTAGAGAATACTATGCAATATGACAATGTCGGTCGTCCTGCACATCAGCGTGTCCAGCATAATGGGCGAACACTGCTTGACAAGTCATACCTCTGGGGTGACAATCTTCGTCTTCTACAGGCGCTTGACACAATAAACCGCAGAAGTGTCCGTTACGATTATGATACCTTCGGTTCTCTGTCAGGGGCTGTTTATGGTGACGGTAGTTGTCAGTGGCGTAACCCAGATGCAATGGGTAATGTGTATGATAGCCCCGACCGAACGGACAGGAGTTATGGTCGTGGTGGACAGCTGCGTGAGGACAAGAAGTGGCGGTATTATTATGACAGCCATGGCAACCTTGTGCTGAAGACCATGCGCAGGTCGGGACCATCCCTTGATGCTGGGATGCGGGATAAGTTCCTTCAATGGCAGAGCGGTGACTATGCCTATACGTGGCAGGGCAATGGTATGCTTAGAAGTGTAACACGGGCTGACGGCAAAACTGTAACGTTCAAGTATGACGCTTTAGGCAGACGCATTGAGAAGGTCTTTGACGGACGAGTATATCGCTACCTCTGGGATGGTGATGTCATTCTGCACGAGTGGGACTATGCCGAGGCTGACCGCCCGAACACGATTGTTACCGAGACTGGTGAGGTCACACTCGACAGGCCAGAACCAGTTGAGAATCTCATCACATGGGTTTACGACAGTGACAGCTATGTCCCTACAGCCAAGATTGTCGGCGACAGGCATTACAGCATCATCAGCGACTACATCGGTCGTCCTGTCCAAGCGTACGATGATAATGGTAATGTTGTCTGGCAGGCAGACTATGACATCTATGGTAATCTCCGCAATCTCCACGGCAGCAGGAAGTTCATTCCTTTCCGCCAGTTAGGACAGTATGAGGACGAGGAAACTGGGCTCTATTACAACAGATTTAGATATTATGATCCAAGGATTGGCAATTACATCAGTCAAGACCCGATAAGGCTGGCAGGAACAGGTTTTAACCTATATGCCTATTCTAAAGATAGTAATATTGATTTTGATATTCTCGGCTTAGAATGCTGGAGTACAGCAAGAAAAAAGTTTTGGCAGCAAGAGGCAAAAAATAATCCTCATTTGTACTCTTCGAATAACTTAGCAAGAATGGAAAAGGGGAAAGCCCCCAGAATGACAATACAGGTCTTGAATCCCAAGACAGGTAAGATAAGTGTGAAGGATGTTTCTATGGAGTTACATCACAAGTTTCTTCCCCAACGAGGCGGAGGTCAGGCTGCAAACAAAGCATGGAATTTGACAAAAGCAACCCCATGGGGACACGCTTCGATGGATTCCTATAGACATACTGGATATAAATTAATAAAAGTGATTAAAGGAACAAACTCTTGGTAAATATGAATAAGTTAAATGAATTTATTAACGGGGAAAAATATGAATTTCTCCTGAGGAACATACAAAAAAAAAGTAATATAGAGATTGATAGTACCATCCCTTTTGTATTGTTAGATTATGACAAAGAAATGTTAATAGCCGCACGAATTGAAATAGAAGATTTAGAATCTTTACTTAACTCATACATGACGGAAATAGTTTCTTTTGTTGAAAGAAAAATGAAATATGATTTTGAGGATGAGGATGAATATCCTGAAGGGGAAGAGCTAAGTGATGACGAAAAGCCTAAAACCATTATTGAACTACCCTACTATAAAAATTTTTTGATTGCTTATCTAATAGAGTACTATTTGCTTAAAAAGCAGCCTGCAGAATTAGGTAAATATTTAAAGAGGATACACATTTCGCATGCAACTAAATACGAAAGAGATTTGAAGGATATATGGAGAGAAACTTTGGAGAGTTGAAGCGACTTAACTGAAATAAAGGTTCTTCCGTTAAATACTTTGACTTATTTCGTATAGATTTAGCGGAGGAACCGAGGTTATGCGTTAAACAAACAGATAGCCAAGACAGTCTTGACTGTCTGTTTTATTTATCCTCCGACACAGAATACCTTACCATTTTAACGCTTCGAAAATTTGGAGATAAGACATTGAAAAGTCATGACATTATTTCGAATAAAACGTCTAAAATAAAGTGGAAAAACACGTATAAACAGCAAGATTGCAACCAACAGAAAATCAATTGGTTATGAAGTCGTACAAGAAAAGGTGCTTGGTAAGGGTTCAAAAGGGCGTTAGTAAGACCTCAAAAGGGCACCTATTGCAAGTCAATCAGGCGTCTTTTCAAAGCCAAAAGAGCATATATCGATTTTGAGTCGTATGAAAATAGTTTACAAGTATCGGTTAGTATAGGGATAAGTTGTTTGTAGAAGACAGAAAGATATGATAATGGGTAGACATAGTATTTATTATCTGGGGTGATAATCTTCGTCTTCTGCAGACGCTTGACACAATAAACCGCAGAAGTGTCCGTTACGATTATGATACCTTCGGTTCTCTGTCAGGGGCTGTATATGGTGACGGTAGTTGTCAGTGGCGTAACCCAGATGCAATGGGTAACGTGTATGATAGCCCTGACCGAACGGACAGGAGTTATGGTCGTGGTGGACAGCTGCGTGAGGACAAGAAGTGGCGGTATTATTATGACAGCCATGGCAACCTTGTGCTGAAGACCATGCGCAGGTCGGGACCATCCCTTGATGCTGGGATGCGGGATGAGTTCCTTGCTTGGCAGAGTGGTGATTATGCCTATACGTGGCAGGGCAATGGTATGCTTAGGAGTGTAACACGGACGGACGGCAAAACCGTTACTTTTAGGTATGACGCTTTAGGCAGACGTATTGAGAAGGTCTTTGACGGACGAGTATATCGCTACCTCTGGGATGGTGATGTCATCCTGCACGAGTGGGACTATGCCGAAGCTGACCGTCCTAACACGGTTGTTACCGAGACTGGTGAGGTCACACTTGACAGCCCAGAACCTGTTGAGAATCTCATCACGTGGGTTTACGACAGTGACAGCTATGTCCCTACAGCCAAGATAGTTGGTGACAGGCATTACAGCATCATCAGCGACTACATTGGTCGTCCTGTACAGGCATACGATGATAAAGGTAATGTTGTCTGGCAGGCAGACTATGATATCTATGGTAACGTCCGCAACATTCACCGCAGCAGGAACTTTATCCCCTTCCGCCAATTAGGTCAGTATGAGGACGAGGAGACTGGACTGTATTACAACAGGTTTAGGTATTACGACCCAGGTTCGGGTACTTATATCAGTCAAGACCCAATTGGGTTGTTGGGAAGTAACCCAACACTGTATGTACATGTTAAAGATGTAAATACACAAGTAGACTCCTGGGGATTATTAAATGAATTTGGGATTGCTGGATATGGAACTTCACCACATATAAAAGATGGATTAAGTGCCCACGAATTATTACAAAATGCCTGGCTAAGAAATAATGGTGTCATTACAAGTAGAGCATCAGGAATTGCAAAGAATAATCCTGCTATGGCACTACAAGAGAAAATGATGCATAAAATAATATCTAAATTACAGGCACAGTATGGATTACATAATCCAAATGTGTTAAAGAAACAAACAGCATTACAAAATATAAATAGAAACACAGCATTAACCAGAAGAGGTATTTATGAAGATCTCGTAAAAAATAGAGGTTGGGAACCTTATAATGCTAAACAATTCGCAACAGAAAAAGCTATGAAGTTGAGGGAAGAAGCTATAGAGTTTGCGAAACAAAATGGTTTAATTAAATATAATTAATTATGAACAAAGTCGCCAAAATCAGTTTAGACTCATCATCCACAGAAATAGGTAGAATAGGAGGAAATATACCGACTTGTTTTCTGGAGAAAAAGGAAAATATAGAGGGATTTAAATTTTATATGACAATTCAAAATCCTGATAATTCAGACGAATATATATCTATCTTTGTACCAGATAGCTACGATACAATGGTGGATGAAAATATTTATCCCAATTGTTCAATAAAGGTTTTTACCCATTCGTTTTCTGTAGAGAGTAGTAATAACTTTTATACATTGAAAGAGCTTCATAAATCATCCCTTATGGGATACAAAGAAGTAGAAAATGAGGAATTTGATTTTGTCACAAAAACTCAGCATCCTCAGTTAATCCAGTATGAGGATTATTATTTAAAAAAATTAGATGAAGATGGGTTCACATTCTATTTGCAAATCGATGAAGATTATTATCCGGAAAATCTTCTTTCTGGGAATTATATATTGGGGTATGGTGCACTATATTTATACAAACATAAAATCACAGGTAATATAATAGTTGGCTTTTGGCAATATTCATAATTCGTTTTAACGCTATGTGTAAAAGAATGATGTCTCCTAATAACAACACTGCCACATTTAACTACAAAACATTTAATCTGATGAGTCGAGAAGGTCTTTGACGGACGTGTGTATCGCTACCTTTGGGATGGTGATGTCATCCTGCACGAGTGGGACTATGCCAAAGCTGACCGCCCGAACACGATTGTTACCGAGACTGGTGAGGTCACACTCGATAGGCCTGAACCAGTTGAGAATCTCATCACGTGGGTTTACGACAGTGACAGCTATGTCCCTACAGCCAAGATAGTTGGTGACAGGCATTACAGTATCATCAGTGACTACATCGGTCGTCCCGTCCAAGCATACGATGACAAAGGTAATGTCGTTTGGCAGGCAGAATATGACATCTATGGCAACCTCCGTAATCTCCATGGCAGCAAGAAGTTTATTCCTTTCCGTCAGTTAGGTCAGTATGAGGAAGAGGAGACTGGTCTGTATTACAACAGGTTTAGGTATTATGACCCAAGGATTGGTAATTATATCAGCCAAGATCCGATAAGGTTGGCAGGAGGAAACCCTACGATTTACGGATACGTTAAAGATTTAAATTCGTGGGTGGATTCTTTTGGGCTAGAAAATATTATTTTTACATCTTCTGACGGATTTACTTTGGAAGTTAGAAATGTGCAAGATTTAAGTCATTTATCAAATCGTGAAATACTAGATATCTATCATGCCAATAATAATCCAAAAGGATATGGGAAATCTCCCAAACATGCAAATGGCGATACAATTATTTTGCATCATCAAAATCAAAATCATTTAGGGCCAGTGATAGAGATGCCAAATAGTGGTCATGTTCGAGGTCTTGGAAATAAAAAGATGCATCCATATTTTCCAAATCCACATCCAACTAATCCTGTAGATAGAGACGTATTCAACAATTGGAAAAAAGAATATTGGAAATACCGAGCAGAAACTGAGATTAAGAAAAGAGGTTTATCTTATAATTAAAAGTATTTTTATGAAAACAGAGTTAATTGAAAGAATAAATAGTTACTTAAACAAGTATCAATCATTCAATCCACAACCGGCAAATGATAAAGATATTAAACAAGCAGAGGTAATGTTAAATGTAGTCTTTGATTCAGATTATAAGCAATTCATAAAAACCTTTGGGGGATGCTATGTTGGGGTGGATATTTATGGAATCAGAAGTTCAAATGACTTAAAAGAGAAGACAGTTGTTGATCTAACTAAGTTATACAAAGAAGCTGGTTGGGCTATTGCAGATGATTGTTATATTATTTCATTTGATTCATCAGGCAATCCAATCATGATGAATAAATCGGGAGAGGTTGTTCTTTTTGATCATGACAACGGAGACTCTGTTATTTTAGCAAACTCTTTTGAGGAATTAATTGAAGACAATCTTCCTGATTAAAATAAGATTACAGGCGACATTGCTATTAGAGTAGGAGACTTTCGCATATACCTATCAAGATTATAACCAACGGAGAGATTTTCGTCTTCGTTTCCTACAACCTCGATATACCCTGCAGGCATTTAATAACAATGGCAAAAAGGGATGAGAGTAGGAACTTGACGCATTCGGCAGAAAGAGGAAAGGCAACAATAATTCCTCCTTCATTCCATTTAAATATTAGGGTCAGTATGAGGATGAGGAGACTGGGCTGTATTACAACAGGTTCAGGTATTACAATCCAAAGATTGGTAATTATATCAGCCAAGACCCTATAAGGTTGGCAGGAGGAAGCCCTACGCTGTATGGTTATGTTAGAGATGTTAATATAGGACAGGATATATATGGGCTTGATATCTCCTATAAAGGTGATGTTTTACCATATCAAATAAGATATAATCCAACTTGCCCAGGTCGGCCCGATCCTAGGTATTCAATTACTACTACTTTTGATGGTGGAACACCTACAGCAAAAGGAGGGTTGATAGACAATAAACAATTTTGGAAAAAATGGGAAAACTTAACCCAAGTTTAACCGGCAAAATTATTTTTCATAAATTTTCGGGATGTTTTGTGTAGTATCAATTTGATAAATGATTGATAATCAAGTATAGGGTATTGTAACGAGGAGTAAAATCTGATTTGTAGGACACAGCCATATCAAAAATATTTTGTTACTTTGCACTCATGCACGCAAATGTACAGACACGATTCAACCCTGCCACAGGCGACATGGCTCCTTATTATCGCATCAAGGAGTCATATCGTGACGTGCAGGGTCATGTACATTCGCTAATTCTGTTGAACATAGGTTTTGAACCTTCACTTACTGCTGTACAGGTTCGAAAAATTGCATACGCTCTTACCGAACGCTTCAAAACCAGAAGTACACCCTCGCTTTTCAAAGAACGCCTTGAGGGACTTACTCCTATTGAACAGGCAAAGGCTGACGAATGGTGGAGCCGTATGGAGAAAGAAGGTGGAATCGATCGGTTTAATAAGGAAGAGCAGAAGTCGCTGAGAAAATATGAGAACTACATTGACCTCGAGACGGCAAACTATACTGACGCAAGGAATGTTGGTGCAGAGTGGCTCTGCAAGCAGACGATAGACAAGCTGCAGTTAGAGGGTTTTCTGCGCAAAAACGGCTGGACGGAGAATGCGATACACACGGCTTTGTCAGCATTGATTGTTCGCACGGTATATGCAGTCTCTGAACGTTCATCTTATTATTATTTGCGCGATAACTCAGCTGCTGGCGAACTTTACAGTGGAGTTCCTGGCTGGACACCAGGGATCAATTCTCTGTATAAAATCACCGACAAGTTATATGAACTAAAGGAACAGTTAGAGCGTCATCTGTGCAGCGTTACTGACGATCTCTTTAATATAGACAACAAGTTGATGCTCTTCGACTTAACCAACTTCTATTTCGAGGGTAGTAAGCGTAATAGCGATAAAGCCAAGTTCGGTCGTTCAAAAGAAAAACGCTCTGACTGTAAGCTACTTGTACTTGCATTATGTATCAATAAAGAAGGTTTTATACGTTATTCTTCTATCTTGGAGGGTAATACAGCAGATCCCAAGTCTCTACCCAATATGATTGATACGCTGGCAAAGAGGAATCCATCACGAACCAAGGATACGCTCGTTATCATGGATGCAGGTGTTGCCACGGAAGAGAACTTGGAGTTAATAAAGAAAAAGGGTTACAATTATCTCTGCGTATCTCGTACGAAAATGAAAGACTATACGCTCAGTGATGATAACAAGAGCGTTACAGTAATGGATGCCCGTCGGCAGAAGATAACGCTGAAAGAGGTTAAGACAGAGGATGATGAGGATTATTATCTCGAAATAACATCTCCTTCGAAAGCTATGACAGAGTCGTCCATGAACAGGGTTTGGAGAGAGCGTTTTAAGATGGACCTGCAGAGGATAAACGAAGGAATCTCCAAGAAAGGTGGAACGAAAACCTATGAAAAGGTTGTTGAACGTACAGGACGTGCCATACAGAAGTACCCTTCTATAGCGAAGTTCTACCAGATAAGCTACATAAAAAATGAGAAGAAACCCAAGGAGATGCTACGTGTAGACTGGGAGATAAAAGACCTCTCGGCAATGGAATCTGGTCACGGAGTCTATTTCCTCCGCAGCAATGTCAGGACACTTTCTGAGCGTGTGACATGGGAATACTACAATCTCATTCGTGAAATAGAATGTACGAACAGACAACTAAAGAATGATCTCAACCTCCGTCCTATCTATCATCAGAAAGATGAGCGAAGCGACGCACACCTCTTCTTCGGTTTATTAGCCTACTGGGTGGTAAACACTATCCGTTGTCAATTAAAACGAGAAGGAGAATCCTGTTACTGGACCGAGATAGTACGACGTATGAGTACCCAAAAGCTCGTCACCACAAAAGGGAAGAATCCATTAGGTGAGAACACCGAGATGCGCCAATGTAGTAGTCCTTCAAAGCAAGCAAAACAGATATACGATAAGTTGAACTTAAAACACTCACCATTCAAAAAGAATAAAATTTGTAGGACACAGAGCCCATAAGAAAAATGAGGAAAGTACGGTAACAGTAACAATTAGGCGAAGCTGGGTGTTAAACTTGGGCTAAGTGTTATAAGAGGAATATTCGCAAGGATATTCCTCTTTTTATTTTGATTATCAATGTGATATAGCGTTATAAATTATATTTTTAATGGGTTAGTCCTAAAACCCAGTTGCAAGCCTATCCTCTTAAGCACACAATTTCATAAGTCTATATAAAAATATTGGTGTCCGATAAAACTTTTTTGGAGTTATCTGTGTTAGTTAAAATAGACTTAAACTTATGATTTCATTAATTTATCTGGTTATTATAGGGCTTTCCTTGTCAATATAAGCACATTTTATAATGCTTACAGTTTGAAACTGAAAACCAAGCCCCCTGGATAAGTAAAACGGCTGTAACACCGATGAGTAAAGAGATACAGAGCTTTCATTTTATTTTTACCGGACAGCAATAATATAAAAAGAAAGGAATATCTGTCACTCCTCTGAACTGTGCCCTGAATGCCTTAACTTTAGCATTGAATGACTCGGCATTTGCATTCGTAGCTCTGTTTACAAAGAAATTGAGTATGGTTTGATAATGATTTTCAAACGTGTCAATCACTGTGTAGAAATTGTCCACTCCTAATTCTTCTACCTCATTAAACCATTTTGCTAACTTCAGCCTTGCGGCATCCTTGATGCTCTTGATGTTATAAATATCGGTAAGTTTCATAGCCAAATCATACGCCTTTTTCAGTGTTGGATAATGTTCAAAGATGATTTGTGCTCTGTCTTTCTGTGTTTCAGTCCACTTACTCTTGTGCTTGGTCAATATGAACTTTGCTCTGGCGAGCAACTGCTTACGCGTGTCACCATTGCTGTATCTAAATGGTATATATTCCTTTCCCTTGCTTTTAGCTTCTTTTATCTCCTCGTTCTCTTTATCTCTTGCCATCCATCGGTAAGCAATACGCATGTCATCCAGAGCATCATAAAATAGTTTCTGTACATGAAACCTATCATTGGTAATAAGTGCTTTGGGAAAAACGGCACGGGCTATGCGCATCATAGAAGATGACAAGTCGAGTGTTATCTCCTTGACTGTCTTCCGTTTAGAAAGGTTTATCTTCTTGAGAACCTGAATAACATCCTCTGCTTTGGTCCCTTTAACCACAGCTATCAAAGTCCCTTTTCTGCCCTTTCCCGCCTTGTTGGTCAGAAAAGTATAAACCTCGCCACTGCTTAGACAGGTCTCATCGATACTTAGATTCTCACCTATGTTATCTTCAAACAATAGCCAGTCTTGAGCATGATCCAACTGATCCCAGCTACGGTAATCACTGAAATATTCCTTGTACTGTGTGGATAACAGCTTACCATTTACGCCATAGTGCGCACCGATACTTGCGATGCTCTCTGCAGTGGACTCAATTCTATTCTTTTAAAAAAGAAACGAACTCGGGGGATAATTTACTGCCCTCGGCCGTCAAGTCATCATATGAATAAGTAAATATCTCTCCGTTGGAACTGTCACGCCACTTGCGACGGCGAACATGGAGGTAAACTGCTTTGCCACGGAGGGGGAAGTCCTGAATTACACGCTCGCTGGTAAAACCATAACTGCTTACAGTGCCTAACTTATGGTCTGACTTTTCCATAAAGTTACGCTCGTCAAGCCAAAAGTCAAACTGGCAAGCACTCTCTTGAATATCGACAACATCAAAGTAGTCGGCAAGTACATCTGGAAATATGCAACGTAATAATTGGTGACTCTTCATGATGCAAAGGTAATAAATACTTATGAAATTATGCGCTTAAGAGTATAGGCTTGGAACTGGGTTTTAGGACTGCCCCATTTTTGTATGCCTAAAGGTACAAAAACTTTAGGAAATAGCAAAGCCCTGGCTTGAGAAAGTCGGGGCTTTGTGCATAAAAAAGAGGATGTGGACATTTTGACACACCCTCCTTGTTGTTCCAAGTGATTCGCATGGGGCTCGAACCCATGACCCCAACATTAAAAGTGTTGTGCTCTACCAACTGAGCTAGCGAATCTCCCTATGCTTTTATAAAGCGAGTGCAAAGGTAACAAGAATTTCTGATAATTCCAAATTATTTATAACTTTTCTTGTGCCTTTTTATTAATACATGGCTATTTGATGAAATCTTTTAGTGTGAGACATGATGATTTCCAGCAGGATAAGAGTTAACCCCAAATCGGTTATGTATAATTCTTATTACTATAGTGTTGTTTCTAAACATCTTTTATTTTCTTATCGCCATCTTGTGTGTCTTTGTAACTTGACGTAGCCCGTTACGCCTGCGTTACAACGACAGGCAATCTGCTCGATAAGAAAACAAAAACTGTTTAGGCTCTAATGACCGATTTGGGTTAAACTAACATAGCATGCGATACAATCTTAGTTAGAGTAGTTTATTTTCTGTTTATTTTATATTTGTAAAATATTTTGAGTTATCTCGTTATTAATATTTGCTCTTTTAGCATTCAATTAACGCCCAATAGGCTTTCAAAAGACGCCCTTTTGAGGTCTTACTAACGCCCTTTAAGAAGCCTATTAAGCATCTTTTGAAATGCCTTGACTTAAGTTGTTGATTCCCTGTTGGTTAGACAGATGATATTTACGTGTTTTTTTTGTCTTTATTTTAATAGGTTCATTTAGATTTATGTAAAGTCTTTTCAATGCGGTATGTATAGTTGAAGTATTTCATGATGAGATTTTCAATGTAGGCAGATGAGAGATATAAATGGATTTATGAATGATAATTACACCATTAATTAGATCATAAAATAGCATCAGATTGAGCTCTGCATGATGAAAATGTTAATACAAAAGTAATTCTGTGATTAACTCAAAAAGTTGCTTTTATAGTTGCTTTGTAAAAGATAAAATACTATATTTGTGGCGTAAGATTGATTATTTAATCTGTTACTAAACAATCTAATGTGGTATTATCCACTAATCTATTACTAATATCTAAACTATGTAGCCGATGAATGTATTAGACTATGTAAAAGCGTTCAATGAGTTTTTGTAGAATAGTTTTCTCATGTACGCATTGTTAGGAGTAGGCATTTTCTATACTGTCTACCTTGGTTTCCCACAGATTCGCCATCTAAATTTGGCGTTTAAGTATGCTTTTGGTCCAATATTCAAGAAGCGAAAGCCTGGTGAAACAAAAGTTAATTCATTCCAAGCATTAGCCACAGCTGTAGCCGCTCAAGTTGGTACTGGTAATATTGGTGGTGTGGCAACAGCTATTGCAAGTGGTGGTATGGGAGCTATTTTCTGGATGTGGGTATCTGCATTGTTAGGAATGAGCACCATTTTCTCTGAGGCAGTACTTGCCCAGAAGTATAAGAAAGAGTATCATGGCGAGACGGTTGGAGGCTCAGCCTATTATCTTTATTATGGACTTGGTAGTAAGTGGCTTGCTGTTTGTTTTTCTGTTGCTATTGTTCTTGCGTTGGGATTCGTTGGAAATATGGTACAAGCAAACTCTATTTCAATAGCTTTGAATAATGCTTTCCATATACCTTCTTATATTATAGGTGTTGTTTTAGCAGCTGTTGTGGGTGTAGTAATTATTGGAGGACAACGCCGAATCACCGCTATTGCCGAACTTTTAGTCCCTTTCATGGCGATTGTGTATATCTTGGGTTCGCTTGTTATCATTTATATGTTTGCAGATCAGTTGCCTCATGTTATCCGTACAATCTTCCAGGATGCTTTCTCTATGAAGTCAGCAGCAGGTGGAGCCGCTGGTACGGTGATGAAATATGCCATTCGCTATGGTGTTGCTCGTGGTCTGTTTTCGAATGAGGCTGGTATGGGTTCAACACCTCATGCTCACGCTTTGGCTGATGTTAAAGACCCTTCTGAGCAGGGATTTATAGCTATGGCAGGTGTTTTTGTTGATACCGTTCTTATCTGTACATCAACAGCTTTTGTCATTATGCTGACAGGTTCTTTCCAAAATCTAAGCTTAAAATCGGTTGCTATTACGCAAGAAAGTTTCGAGATAGCTTTTGGAAATGGTGGAATTATCTTCCTTGCCATCAGTCTAATCTTCTTTGCTTTCACAACAATTATTGGGTGGTATATGTTTGCTGAGATGAATATCAAGTTTATGTTTGGTAAGAAGGGCATTCTTTCTTATCGTGCACTTGTTGTTCTCTTTGTCTTTCTTGGCTGCCTCTTTGCAGCAGATATGGTATGGGAATTGGCTGATACCTTCAATGGTCTGATGGTAATTCCTAACCTTATTGGTATTATTTTCCTTGCACCTCAGGTAAAGAAAATATACAAGAACTTCTTGGCAAACAGAAAAGAAAATAATTCTTAAGCCTTTTGTCAACTTCTATTGTTATTTTCTTTTGATGTTTCTTCTTATTATGTTGAAACCAATCAATTGAAGAATAAATAGCTATTTTGAGCGGTGAGCTACATGTTGGTATGTGCTCACCGTTCTTATGAATCAGGTAAGTAGTTATATAGAGAAGTTTGGAGTAAAAGATAATAGAAGTACGAGCTTTACTGATAAAGAGAAGCAGACTTTATAGAATACGATAATACAATGCTTAATAATGATTATGTATCGATAAAGAGTCATTCCGCACATAGCGTGTTGATGCTCCGCACATATTGTGTTGTTGGTTAACACCAATTGTGTTGAGCGCTAAACATCTTGCAAAATGTCACCAAAGTAGGTTCAACTTATTGTTATAAACAAGTTGTACTACAAAGAACTTACTTAGCCTGTTGGGTTAGTAGCTTATTTCGTAAAGTTGATAAGATAGCACTTCAAGGAGATACTATTCTCTCTTTTATCCTATAAGAGTAGAATGATGCAGTTGAAATAAAATCAATGAATAACTTATATCTACTTAAACTAACCACTCTTATTTTCTTTTTTCACCCTCCACGATTGGTTTCTGTGCATTCATTTTGTGTAATTTAGATGTGAGATGTCTGTAAAGGCGAGCAACGAGTTGAGGATGCGAAGAGGCAAGGTCGTTCTTCTCAGACAGGTCGTTTGATAGATCATATAGTTCTTTTTGACCAGTGAGATACGAATAAATCAATTTCCATTGCCCTTCACGAATGGCACAATTAAGACTGATTCCCAATCCCTCTCCATCCCAAATGTTAGGATAGTTCCATATCAGTTGTCGCTTCTTATCACCTTGTTGTTTACCACGAAGAATAGGTGTAATGTCTTGTCCGTCTATTTTTTGTGGTACATGATAGTTCTTAATTCCAGCCATGGAGAGTAAGGTAGGGTAGAGATCCTCTATGATGATAGGTGCATGAGAGCGAGTATTTGGTTTTACAATATTATTCCATTTTACAATAAAGGGAACTCTTATACCTCCTTCATACAGAGAACCTTTACCACTCTTGAGTGGTGCATTCTGCGTGTAAAGTTCTCCATCCCGCCAATAGGATGATGAGGCGAGTCCTCCATTATCGCTCATAAAGATGATGATAGTCTCTCGCTTAAGTCCTGCCTTTGCGACCCAATCCATGAGATCTCCCAAACTTTTATCCATTCCTGCAATCAATGAAGCGTAAGCAGCTTCCTTTTCCGAAAGACCACGTGCACGATACGTAGGGTAAAAACGCATATCTCGATCGATTGGTACGTGCACAGCGTAATGAGACATATAGAGATAGAAAGGTTGGTCGTATTTTTTAGCCTTCTCTAATGATGCTATTGCCTCTTGTGTAAGGGCTTCTGTGGCAAAGATACCAGTACCCCAATAACGTTCCAAGCCTGGGATAGCGAATGGAGATGTGGGTTTGCCATCTTTTGTAAAACCGTAGTTACGTTCGCTTAAATAGGTAGCTAATCCACCAGCTGCCGTACCTGTAATGTTCACGTCAAAGCCAAAATGGCACGGATTCTCACCCGGAGTGTCAATAGCTCCCCAGTGAGCTTTTCCGCAATGTATGGTGTGATAGCCTGCATTTTTTAGGAGTTGTACAAAGGATATTGCTTTTGTAGTATGTGCTACATTACCGCTTTGCGCAATACCATTATAATTCCAATCAGGTAATGTTACGCCATCTCGTTTCCCATCCGTCATCTTATCGCGATGTAAAGTCCAATTTGTTACCCGATGGCGAGCCATATTCATACCTGTCATCAGACTACATCTGGAGGGCGAACTGATAGGAGTTGCATAAGCATCTGTGAACATCATCCCCTCGGAAGCAAGTCTTTCCATGTTAGGTGTATCGTATTTCCGATTATTGGCAGTAATCGAATCGGCAAAGGGAAGGGATGTGTCTTGCCATCCCATGTCGTCTACCATGAACAGGATGATATTGGGTTGTGTATTTACTTGTTGTGCTTTGGCTGGGAGGGACACGCCAAGAACAGCTATTGATGTTGTAATCAATAGGGTCGAAGAGTGCTTTGAATTATATAAGGTATAGTTATTCATTGTTGTATCAATCATTGATAGGGGTTTTTAGATAGAGTACAAAGTTAAAAAGAAAGTTGCTAATCACCACATAAATATGATGAAGTTCTTAACCCAAGTTTAACACCCACTTTCGCCTAATTGTTACTGTCACCGTACTTTTCTCGTTTTTCTTATGGGCTCTGTGTCCTACAAATTTTATTCTTTTTGAATGGTGAGTGTTTTAAGTTCAACTTATCGTATATCTGTTTTGCTTGCTTCGAAGGACTACTACATTGGCGCATCTCGATGGTTTCACCTAATGGATTCTTCCCTTTTGTGGTGACGAGCTTTTGGGTACTCATACGTCGTACTATCTCGGTCCAGTAACAGGATTCTCCTTCTCGTTTTAATTGACAACGGATAGTGTTTACCACCCAGTAGGCTAATAAACCGAAGAAGAGGTGTGCGTCGCTTCGCTCATCTTTCTGATGATAGATAGGACGGAGGTTGAGTTCATTCTTTAGTTGTCTGTTCGTACATTCTATCTCACGAATGAGATTGTAGTATTCCCATGTCACACGCTCAGAAAGTGTCCTGACATTGCTGCGGAGGAAATAGACTCCGTGACCAGATTCCATTGCCGAGAGGTCTTTTATCTCCCAGTCTACACGCAGCATCTCCTTGAGTTTCTTCTCATTTTTTATGTAGCTTATCTGGTAGAATTTCGCTATAGAAGGGTACTTCTGTATGGCACGTCCTGTACGTTCAACAACCTTTTCATAGGTCTTTGTTCCACCTTTCTTGGAGATTCCATCGTTTATCCTCTGCAGTTCCATCTCAAAACGCTCTTTCCAAACCCTGTTCATGGACGACTCTGTCATAGCTTTCGAAGGAGATGTTATTTCGAGATAATAATCCTTATCATCCTCTGTCTTAACCTCTTTCAGCGTTATCTTTTGCCGACGGGCATCCATTACCGTAACGCTCTTATTATCATCACTGAGCGTATAGTCCTTCATTTGCGTACGGGATACGCAGAGATAATTGTAACCCTTTTTCTTTATTAACTCCAAGTTCTCTTCCGTGGCAACACCTGGATCCATGATAACGAGCGTATCCTTGGTTCGTGATGGATTCCTCTTTGCCAGTGTATCAATCATATTGGGTAGAGACTTGGGATCTGCTGTATTACCCTCTAAGATAGAAGAATAACGTATAAAACCTTCTTTATTGATACATAATGCAAGTACAAGTAGCTTACAGTCAGAGCGTTTTTCTTTTGAACGACCGAACTTGGCTTTATCGCTATTACGCTTACTACCCTCGAAATAGAAGTTGGTTAAGTCGAAGAGCATCAACTTGTTGTCTATATTAAAGAGATCGTCAGTAACGCTGCACAAATGACGCTCTAACTGTTCCTTTAGTTCATATAATTTGTCAGTGATTTTATACAGAGAATTGATTCCTGGTGTCCAGCTAAGAGCTCCACTATAAAGTTCAGCAGCAGCCGAGTTATCGCGCAAATAATAATAAGATGAACGTTCAGAAACTGCATATACCTTGCGAACAATCAATGCTGACAAAGCCGTGTGTATCGCATTTTCCGTCCACCCGTTTTTGCGCAGAAAACCCTCTAATTGCAGCTTGTCTATTGTCTGCTTGCAGAGCCACTCTGCACCAACATTCCTTGCGTCAGTATAGTTTGCCGTCTCAAGGTCAATATAGTTCTCATATTTTCTCAGCGACTTCTGCTCTTCCTTATTAAACCGATCGATTCCACCTTCTTTCTCCATACGGCTCCACCATTCGTCAGCCTTTGCCTGTTCAATAGGAGTAAGTCCCTCAAGGCGTTCTTTGAAAAGCGAGGGTGTACTTCTATTTTTGAAGCGTTCGGTAAGAGCGTATGCAATTTTTCGGACCTGTACAGCAGTAAGTGAAGGTTCGAACCCGATATTCAACAGAATTAGCGAATGTACATGACCCTGCACGTCACGATATGACTCCTTGATGCGATAATAAGGAGCCATGTCGCCTGTGGCAGGGTTGAATCGTGTCTGTACATTTGCGTGCATGAGTGCAAAGTAACAAAATATTTTTGATATGGCTGTGTCCTACAAATCAGATTTTACTCCTCGTTACAATACCCTATACTTGATTATCAATCATTTATCAAATTGATACTACACAAAACATCCCGAAAATTTATGAAAAATAATTTTGCCGGTTAAACTTGGGTTAAATTCTTTTGCTATAAAGTTATTGAGAGTGTCCTATAGTAGATGCATGATATGGTTAAACTACCAAATATATAGGGATATATCAAGGGGCATAAAGGGAGAAATGCTATTTGTGTAATATAGTAAATAGGATTCTGTCTGGAATGGTCTTAATAAAAAAAGTCAGACTGCGGACAGTCTGACTTAATTGTATCTTTTTTCTAAACAAAGAACGATGGTTATAAACACCTTTATTTCTTTACTGCCCATTGGAATGTACTACATGGTAATCCTACCTCATTCACAAGGTTGGCACGTGTAAAAGGTTGCCATCCATAACGAACATAGAGTGGGCGTGTTACAGATGACGATCTAACAAGAATTGTGTTAGATGATGTTATTTGTGCTTCTGCTGGATAATAGATGCCATCTGCACCTGCTACCTCAAAGCCAATAAGGCGGCTGCCCTTAGCTGATAGTGACTTTGCGTGAATAAACTGTAATTCAATTCCATTGTCTTTTGCTGATACAGAATGACAGATAGGGCCATCAGATTCTATGTTGTAGTCATAACTATGGTGTAAAGCCTGTAAGCCAAGTCGCTCACCGACAGGCTTTTTGTTCGTGTAATGTACATCTAAGGAATCACCTACATCTGTTGTAACAGCCATCCAGGTATTACGTAGTCTTGATGCTATACGACGCTGAGAATCACGGAAACGTGGCCATGAAGGACGATTCAGGCTGGAGAGCTGTACGAAATAAAATGGTAGCTCTGGGTCATGGAAGAAGTTACGCCAACTCTTCTGTAACATCGGGAAGAGACGTTCGTGTAGTTCCATGTTATGTGCATTGGACTCACCTTGGTACCAAACAATTCCCTTGATACTATATCCTTTTAGTGGAAGCATACCAGTCTCGAACATATAGGCTGGTGCATAAGGATGACGTTGCAGTGGGTTCTTACTTACGCTGATGTTTTGCAATGCTCGCTCACGTGCCCATTTCATACCGAAATCTCCATAATACCAATCACGAAGAATAGCTGGCATACGTTGTTCTAACGTATGGCGGTCAATCCATGACTCTGTAGTGGTACCACCAACAGCATTACAGATGATACCTACTGGGACCTGCAAACTGTCTGCTAACTTCTTTCCAAAGTGATAAGCTACAGCTGAGAAGTCACCCAAAGATTCTCGAGAGCAGTTACGCCATGGTCCAATATGGAGGTACTGATGACGATTTACAGAGTCGCAAGCATTAGCAGACCATGCTACGGCAGTCGTTGGGTAGATAGCTGACATATTAAAAAGATGTAAGTGTGTCTGACTTTCAGCCTCATTCAAGTCTTGTGTCCTGCTCTGTACAGCATTTACAGGTAACTCCATGTTTGATTGTCCTGAGCAAAGCCACACTTCACCAACGTATATGTCTTTAATAGTAAGCTTTTCTTTCTTCGTACTTATTTGGGCTTTATAAGGTCCGCCAGCTTTCTCAGCAGGGAAGGTGATCTTCCATTTTCCTGCATCATTTGTTATAGCTGAAAGCATATGTCCATTGAAGTTGACCTTAACAGTCTCACCTACATTTGCTTTTCCACGGAAAACAATAGGTTTGTTGCGCTGAATAACCATACCATCGGTATACAATGGAGACAGGGCAAGCCCACCATAGTTGCCTGTCAAGGCTCCATAGACCGTCTCTGCAATTATCTTTGCGCCCTCAGCATTCGGGTGAATAGCATCGGCAAGAAGGTCGGGACGACTATATAGAGGTGTATTTAAGTCAATGAGTGGAACTCGTGTCGCAGTCGCCACTTGTCGTATATGTTTCTGAATCTGCGCATGCCAGTCGCGTGTACCACTCTCAAAACGTGGATGACGCTCAAAGATAGGGGTCGTAAGACAAATCCAAATCTTTGCTTTAGGATTCGCCTGACGGAAACTATCAATCAGACGGATGTAATCAGCATTAAATTCTTCACTGTACTCAGGCCAGTTTCGTGGGTCGGTATCATTGAGTCCAAGATGGATAATGACAAGGTCTGCCTTGAAGTTCAAAGCGTCTTGGTACTCTTGTTGGTCGACATAGGGACGATGTCCATGTTGTAGTAGTGTAGTTCCAGAGTGTCCGAAGTTTCTGACTTCATATTTATCTCCTAACATCTTCTGTAGTTGTGCTGGATAACAATTCTTTTCTCTATCGATAATTGTCATTCCCCATGTCACACTATTTCCTACACATGCTACCTTGATTTTGCCGCCAGCAACAGCAGTCAAAACCATAAGGAGCATTCCAAACAACACGATTGTTCTTTTCTTCATAATCATTTATAAATGTAGTAATGGAAGGTTTTGCTTTTACTTAATATTTAACTTATACATAAATTCTTTGCAAAGTTAATTATAATCTATGAATAAAGGAGACACTATGGATACCAAAAGCATTTTAATGGATAAATTATTATACAAAAGGATCGGTAGTGTGATGAAAAAGTATAGACGCACAACTATTCATATAGCATTACAAAAGGCTATTAATATACAAGTGGAATAACTTAAATTTCTGAACTTTTAAATAACAAAAAACCTTATGAAACATGAGGTTTGAGACTTATTTCGTTAAAAATAGATTTTGCATAAACATGTGTCCGCACACATCATTATAATAAAAAAATAATCTACTAAAAGTTTGCATGTGACGCGAAAATAATATATCTTTGTGACTGTTATCCTGAAAACAATCTTTTACCTTTAAAAGACTAATACCTATTGAGTAAAGAAAGCGATCACCTGTGAAGGTCATCGCTTTTTCTTTTTAACCCAAATAGTTCATTAGAGCCTAAACATATTGTGTTTTATTATCGAGCATCTTGTTTTTTTTTGCGCAGACGTAGCGGGCTATGTCAAGTTGTAAAGACAATTTCTACTGAGCCGTTTTGGTGATTCTTCATGATGCAAAGGTAATAAACACTTATGAAATTATGCGTTTAAGAGTATAGACTTGCAACTGGGTTTTAGGACTGATCCCTTTTTAGGACAGTCTCCTTATAAGGAGGTTATAATGAGTAATAAAAAAAGAGCGGCCTCTTGCGAGAACCGCCCTGATGAAAGGAGGAGTGGTACCACCAGGAATCGAACCGGGGACACAAGGATTTTCAGTCCTTTGCTCTACCAACTGAGCTATGGCACCATCGTTATTTGCAATCAATTTTTGTAGCGTTTGTGTTGCTTTCTTAATTGCGATGCAAAGGTAGTACTTTTATTTTATTCCTCCAAGTTTTTCTAAAAAAAAATGTTCCTATTCACATCCTTTAACAGATTGACTATTTCTCGTTTATAGGCCAACCTTGTGCCTTTAACTCAAACTCGTTACCATCACGAGCAATAAGGAATGTGCCCAAGCTTTCCTTTGTTATATAACCTATCTGTCTGATATTCTCCATCTTATCAATCTTCTCATGATCACCGATAGGTACTGTAAAAAGAAGTTCATAGTCTTCTCCACCATTCAAAGCTGCTGTTGTAAGGTTCATATTGAATTCTTCGCAGGTTGCTGCAGTTTGATAATCGATAGGAATATTCTTTTCATAAATTCTACAACCGCAGTGACTTTTTTCGCAAATATGTTTTAACTCACTTGCCAATCCATCTGAAATATCAATCATAGAGGTTGGGTGTATACCTGCTGTGCTCAGTTGATTGAGAACATCACCACGTGCTTCAGGTTTCAACTGGCGGTCAATAAGATATTCTTTACCCGCAAAATCAGGCTGAAAATCCTCAATGGCTGAACGTTCTTGGCGCAAAGCTTCAAGTCGTTTCTCATCTTTATTACTTTGTGCTTCTTTTACCTTATTATTATATTCCTGGACCTGCTGATAGTAGACTGTCTTTTCGCGTTCGAGAATCTGTAAGCCCATGTAGGCAGAACCAAGGTCACCGGTAACGCAGATAAGGTCGGTCTCATTTGCTCCACTACGATAGACGATATCATCTTTAGCAGCTTCACCAATACAAGTGAGGTTAATAGCAAGTCCCGTATATGAAGAAGTCGTGTCACCTCCAACAATATCTACATTCCATTTAGTACAAGCTTTGTTCAAACCAGCATAGAACTGATCAAGGTCTTCTACTTTGAAACGTTTTCCAAGTCCTAATGAAACGATGAGTTGCCGTGGTTGTCCGTTCATAGCGAAGATGTTACTCATAGCTATCATAGCCACCTTGTAGGCAAGATGTTCCATGTCTATGTAAGTTAAATCGAACTGTACACCCTCCATGAACATCTGTGAAGAGACAAGTGTTTCTTTATCTGGATAATGTAAAACAGCAGCATCATCACCCACGCCCATAATGGTAGAGTTGTTGATTGGTTGTATATCTTTTGTGAGACGGTTGATTAGTCCGAATTCACCAAGGTCTTTTATTTCCATTTACTTTATTAATAGCTTATTGATATAATGTCTAAGACGTCCTTTATCTATGAATTATAGAATAAAGAACGCCTTAGTTTCTTTTTATATTTATATGCCTTATGAGCGTTTAATCATCTCACGCATAATCTCAGTCATACGTGGCTGTGCAGCGTTTGCAGCCTCCTGAACCTCTTCATGGCTAACCTTTACAGGAACGTCAAAGCCGCCAAGGTCTGTGATTACACTGATGCCGAACACCTTAATACCACTATGGCGAGCAACGATAACCTCTGGTACGGTACTCATGCCAACAGCATCACCTCCCATCTTGTGGTACATACGGTATTCTGCAGGTGTTTCAAAGGTTGGTCCTTGTACGCCCATGTAAACTCCATGCTGAACTTCGATGTTCTTCTCCTTAGCAATAGAGTCTGCTAAATCAACCAATTTATGGTCGTATGCCTCGTGCATATCAGGAAAACGAGGGCCTGTAGGGAAGTTACGACCACGTAGCGGATGTTCTGGGAACATATTAATATGATCTGTAATAATCATGAGGTCACCAATCTTGAACGATGGATTCATACCACCAGAAGCATTTGAAACAAATAATGTTTCAATGCCTAACTCGTGCATTACACGAATTGGGAAGGTAACATCCTTCATGTTATATCCTTCATAGAAGTGGAAGCGACCTTTCATAGCCATGATATCTTTACCACCAAGTCTTCCAAAGATAAGGCTACCAGCATGACCTTCTACTGTTGAAACTGGAAAATTTGGTATATCTTGATAAGAAAATGAGTAGCTATCGGTTATCTCTGAAGCTAATTGTCCGAGGCCTGTGCCCAGAATGATGGCTGTCTTTGGACTTGTGGTCATCCTCTCTTTTAGCCAAGATGCTGTTTCTTGAATTTTTTCGTACATAGGATATTATTTTTTGATTGAATATCTCTTCCTTGTCAAGCATAAAGCTTACCTTGATAGGAAGCGCATAAATATTTTCTTTTACTTCGTCTGACAATTTATCAATATCAACAAGACGTGCCTTATCTTTCTCTGTTGTGACAATCAATTTAGGCTCAGGCATTTTAGCAAAGGTCTCGTTAATACGATGAATATCCTTTGTTGTGAATGCATGATGATCTGGGAACGAGAGTGTTGTCAGTGCATTGTTTCCTGTGAAAGAGTTCAAATCCAATTCTAACTGCTTTGGTGACATGATACCAGCAAGCAACAAGATGTTTTTTCCTCTTATCTCAGTGAGTGGTATATTTCTTCCCTTACTGAAGATAGGTTCCAAATCACAATAGTCTAACGTCGTAAAATAAAGCTGTTGGAAAGGGTAGAGCTCCATAGCTTTACTCAATACACGATAGTCTATTGGGTTTAGACTCTTAGGACACTTTGTGATAATCACAATATCTGCACGATTTTTTCCTGAGAGTGGTTCACGTAATCTACCAGCAGGAAGTAGTTTGTCATAGATGATAAGCCGATGATAATCAACTAACAGAATATTGATACCAGGATGTACATATCGGTGCTGAAAAGCATCATCTAAAAGGATTACATCTGTATCTTTTGTTTCCTCATCAGATGTTAATCGGTCTATTCCCTCACATCGCTTCTTATCAACTGCAACACGAATATCAGGGAACTTTGTCTTCATTTGATAGGGCTCATCACCAATCTCCCGCATAGGAGTATTCTCGTTTGCTAATACGTATCCACGACTCTTACGTTTATAGCCACGTGAGAGGACAGCCACCTTCATTTTATCCTTCAGTAATCGGATAAGATATTCTACGTGGGGAGTTTTGCCAGAACCACCCACGGTAATATTACCAACAGATATGACTGGAATGTCAAACTGTCGGGATTTGAGAATGTTCAGTTCAAATAACTCATTGCGCAGTCTTACTCCAAGCCCATAGAGCCAGCTGAAAGGCAATAGCCATTTGTTTATTTTGATGTGGTCTCCTTCCATATATGATTAATGGATATTAGGATAAAATGGCAAACGTGCCTGAATTGCACTCTGTTGATCGATGGTCTTTAAGAGTTTGAATGGCTCATAATAGTCTCCTAAGTTAACACGTAACTGTTGGCTGAGGTAATTATTAGGATTGGTTTGCTCCACCATTTGCTCCAAGAAGTTAGGCTCCTTTGGATAAGCACATGTTCTATAATTTGGTAGTTTAGCAAGTTGTGCAGCTTTTGCTACAGCAACATCCAATCCACCAAGCTGATCAACAAGTCCTATCTTTTGTGCATCTTGACCTGTAAACACATGTCCCTGTGCTACCTTCTCAACCTGTTCTTCAGTCATCTTACGTCCTTCTGCCACACGGTGACGGAAGAGTTTATAGCCACGATTTATATATTGGCTAAGATATGACATTTCCTCTTCTGTGAAAGGACGAGCGCGTGTGCCAAAGTCTGCATATTTGTTGGTTTTCACCTCATCAAACTTTAAACCCAATTTTTCTCTTAGCAGACCGCTAACATCGGCGAACATACCAAAGATACCTATAGACCCTGTGATTGTAGTAGGCTCAGCAACAATCCAGTTGGCTGGAGCTGACATATAATAGCCACCAGAAGCAGCCATTCCACCCATACTAACCACGACAGGTTTCAGCTTCTTCAGTTCCATAATCTGATGCCAGATTTGCTCTGATGCATAAGCATCACCACCGCCAGAGTTGACACGTACGACAACAGCCTTAACATCTTTATCTTTTGCCAGCTTCTCCAAATCCTTGCAAACAACTTGTGCGTCAATCTGATGATCCTGTGAAAAAAGACCTCCTACAACACCATCAACAATGTCACCATAAGCATAGTAGACTGCAACTTCATTATCCTTATCACCTTGGTTTTTGTCCTCAGTGTTCACCATGTCAGCAATTGTAACCTGATTGATGTCTTTGTCAGTCTCAATACCTAACTGTTTTTTCACGATTTCCTTTATCTGGTCTGTATAAACTAAGCCATCAACGAGCTTTAATTTTACATATTCTTGTGGGTCAGCAAAGGTTATCATACTATCAGCGTATGCGTTCAGTTGTGCTACTGACAAACTTCTGCTTGCGCCAACTTCCTTTGTAATATTGCCCCAAATACTGTTTAAATAGGCTGATGTTTGTTCACGATTAGCATCACTCATCTTGTCGCCAGTGAACATCTCGGTTGCGCTCTTGTAAGCACCAACCTTTACTACCTGCATCTTTACACCGAACTTCGCTAAGAGGTCCTTAATGAAAACTGGTTTAGAAGCCAATCCGTGCCAGTCAATCTGTCCTTGTGGATTAAGATAAACCTTATCAGCAACAGATGACAAGTAGTATGTACCCTGTGTATAGGTGTCAGCGTAAGCAATAATCCACTTTCTACTCTTCTTAAAATCGAGTAGTGCTTTACGCAATGCCTGCATAGAAGCATATGAATCAGACGCAAACGCACCAGCTTCTATGTATATACCCTTTATTTTATCGTTGTCTTTAGCTTTTCTAATCCCTTCAAGCATATCGTCAAGACCCAAACTATTTATTTGAGAACCTTGTAGCTGACTAAGAAAATTGTTTTCACTTCTCTCTGACATCTGTCCTGAAAGATTCAATACAAGTACTGAGTTGTCTTCAGGTTCTTTGGTTGTATCCTGCGATGCAATCATACCAGCAATAGTAAACAGTGCAAAGAGTCCTGTAACGATGCTAAACAACATCATTCCAAAGAAAGAAGCAAAAACAAATTTGAAAAATTGTTTCATAAAGAGGTATATAATTACAGTTTATCTTGCAAAGATATATATAATAGATGTAAAAACCAAATTATTCACGAATTCTTAATAACTTTGCAGTCAATATGAAGCATATTATTTTAGCTATTGATAGTTTTAAAGGTTGCTTATCTTCTGTTGAAGCAGAAGATGCAGTAGAGCAAGGACTTCGTGAACGGTGGCAGGAAGTTAAGGTTGTAAAGGTTCCTGTCACGGATGGAGGAGATGGAATGTTAGAAGTCTTTTTACAGTTATTCGACTGTAAGGAGATTACTATTAATTGCCACGATGCACTCATGCGTCCCATCCAAGCAAGCTATGCCATATGTGCAGATAATACGGTCGTCATAGAGACGGCTTTGTCGTGTGGTATAAATCTTCTTAAGCAACAGGAGTTGAACCCTTTACGAGCTACCACTTATGGATTAGGTGAACTCTTTGCAGATGCACTTCAAAGAGGGTTTAGAAAGTTTATTATCGGACTTGGAGGGTCGGCTACAAGCGATTGCGGACTTGGTATGTTAGCTGCTTTGAAAGACATTCTTGGGAAGAACTGGCGTGATAAATTTCTACGAGATTTAGATATAACCTTAGCTTCAGATGTAAATAATCCTCTCTTTGGTGAACGTGGTGCTGCTGTCATTTTTGGTCCACAGAAGGGAGCGACACCAGAAATGATAGCTTGTTTGGATCGTCGAGCACGTACTTTTGCACGTATGGCTACTGCTCAGTTAGGTTTTGATTGTTCTTTGAATAACGGTGCTGGAGCTGCAGGTGGATTGGGGTATGCTTTTATGCAGTTTATGAATGCCAAGATGATGTCTGGTGCAGATGTTCTTTTAGAAGCTGTCAATTTTAATTCACTTATAGAAGATGCAGATTTGATTATAACAGGGGAGGGTAGTGCAGATAGTCAGACATTAATGGGAAAGATACCGATAAGGGTTTTAGAATATGGCCTTCGCAAGAATGTTCCTGTTATGCTTATAGCTGGGAAGGTAAAGGATGCGGCAGCTTTACTTAAAGCAGGTTTCTCACAAGTTCAATGTATTACACCAACGGATATGATGCTTACAGAAGCAATGAAACCTACCGTTGCAAAAGAGAATATTCGAAAAGCTATTATACAGTTAAATTAAGGTTTCCGATATGCGGAGTAATAAAGCAGACTAAAGTTAGTGATATAAGCATTGTTGTTTTAATTTTATTTTGCTGTCACTTTTAACACTTCATATAAAGGTACTGCAAATCAATGATTTATAGGCTCTTTTTGGATGACATCAGTGACAGGAAAATATATTTTTAATAAATTGTTTTGTTCTGCAAACTTTATTCATCGTATCGATTAATTCATCGGCAATCCGCTCAATGCGGAGGGCTGGCTTGATAACGAAGATTCATGTAAGCGTTTGATTATCAGTAAGTGTACCTTGTAATCATACTGAAATGTGGGTAAAATTCCTTACTCAATGATTGGACACAAGTGTTATTATAAGAAGAGAGACATTACGGATTTACTGAACACTAAAATACCTGTTTATTCCCGAAATCAATGCCTCTTAAAATGAAGAAGATTCCGATAATCTCAAAGAGATAATCGAAGTCAACTACCGTGAAGTAAAACAATAAATACTATTGCTGTAGATTTTTAGATTAAACGAATCAAAAAAGAGTCAATGTTTAGTAATCTTACTAAAGCCCAATCGGTCATTAGACCACAATATGTATAATTCTTATTACTATGGTATTGTTTCCTAACATCTTTTATTTTCTTATCGGCATCTTGTGTATCTTTGTAACTTGACGTAGCCCGTTACGCCTGCGTTACAAAGCCAAACAATCTGCTCAATAATAAAATATGTTTAGTCTCTAATGATCGATGTGGGTTAAAGGATGATAAGTAATAATTGCTATAAAATGTATCTCTGATAAACTTGAAAAAAATATTGTATATTCTTATTTGTTTTTTGATGTTTTTGCAATACTATGCTTAAATTGTTTCCAATCCTTCTTATTAGTCCAAGCCCACCTTTTCTTTTTAATTGGGAACAAAGATGGAGAAGGAAGTGTTTTAGCTGGAATAAATTCAAATATCCTGTTCCGAACACAAGTATCGTTTTCATTTTTATTTCCAGATATATAAGTTTCATCTAAAAGTAGTAGATGGCTGCAATCAATGATTTTATACCTCAGTAATACCAGTTCTGTGCGTAGTAAATAAAATATATACGTCGTTACACAGATAGTATCTTCTTTTAGTTTATAATACCCACTCCTCATAAGATATATGTTATTCAAAGGAGTACACTCCTTATCCAATTCCATATTAGCTCTCTTATAATGCTCATTGGCAGAAAAATCCTTTTCTACAGCATTAAAAAGAATATTTCCGTATGTTCCGTCCTCATAAAGGATAAAAGGATTATACCCTGCAAGCGTCGACGTGCCACTCTTGTTAATGATGGAATAACTTCCTACAGCAGCAGAATTGGTGCTATCATTAACTAAAGAATAGTAGCCTTTTATGTTCACTTTTGTAGCTATCCCTGTATTGGTGTTTGCTCGAAAACCATTGTATACAAGAGTTTTCTCGTACCGATTAGGGAAGAAACTCAAGCAACTCGTTAAAGTTACAGATGCTATAATGGCAGTAAAAACATATTTTCTCATAACGATATGAGCAAAAGTATATAACATTCTTGAGAAATCCAAAGAAATCGGAATTTATTTTGAAGATTATTTGTTTTATTGTACATCTTGCATTTTATAATTATTTGAGAAGCTTTATTTTCATAGTTACAACACTCTATTAAAATCGATTTATCCTACAGAAAGGTTTTGGTTACCAGAATGTTGTCGGTATTAACACCTCGATGAAAAACTGCTTTGAAGTGATTCCCTAACGAAGATGTAAGAAACTCAATGTTTATAGTTCGGATTCTTCTCGTCCACTTCGTTTTCTACGAGAAAATTGTTATCGTTGCGGCA
This sequence comes from Prevotella melaninogenica, assembly GCF_013267595.1. Lineage (NCBI taxonomy): Bacteria > Pseudomonadati > Bacteroidota > Bacteroidia > Bacteroidales > Prevotellaceae > Prevotella > Prevotella melaninogenica. Next base: position 584,249 of record NZ_CP054011.1, read on the forward strand.
TTGATAGAAGATTCTTTGGGGCATTGAAGAATAAGGAGAGGGAAAGAAACCCGTTTGTTTTTATTCATCGACTCTTTGATATATACCTTCTCAAACTTCTATTAAACCGTATTTTACTGTTTGTGAAATGATTTGGTGCAGAGGGACAGCACATATTGTGCGGAGGGTTAGCACATCTTGTGCGGGCGGTGAACACCAATGGTGCGGACGGTTACGATGTACAGATTTACTAAGCATAAGAAAACTTGTTTATTACGAATAGGTCTAAAAGAGAGTAGGGGTTTGCGTCGTAAAAATCTATAGTAGTATTACTCGAAAAGTCTGATGAGCTTTTTACTATTGAGAACAAAGTTCTATAATTATTAAGCTAAAGATTTGATTTTTAGCAGCGTAATTTTCCTATACGGATAATAAATTGTACCTTTGCAAAAGTTTTAAAGTTTAAAGATTGTTTTGTATGGACGAAAAACAGATGGATTGTTCCAAGAAAACCCTTCGTAGAAAACTCGATTTGCTCCTTCGTACAGGGCAAATTCTTATGGAAAGTTCTGCTGATACGAGTCGTGTGAAGCGAAATATGGAGCGTACAGCAGCTTATTTGGGACTTCCCAAAGAGAATCTGCACATGAACATTGATTATTATATGTTGCAGGTGAATGTTAGTGACGAATATCATAGTTTTTCTAAGATGCAGCGTTGTGATAAGCATGTAATTAATATGCTTGCTATTCAGGAAGTTTCAAAACTCTCATGGCGTGCTATTCAAAAGGACTATTCGTTAGACAAGTATGAAGAGGAACTTGAAAAGATTGCTAATGGTAAACACTATTACAAGGATTGGATAATTGCTATTGGTGCAGGACTTGCTTGTGGTGGATTCTGTATTCAGTTCGGTTGTGATTGGACAGCTTTCTTCTATGCTTCTATTGCTGCTATATTGGGTAATCGTCTTCGTATGTTCTTGAATCATTCTGGTTCTAATCTTTATGCTAACTTTGCTGTTGCGGCTTTTGTTAGTACAATTCTTGCATGGTTGTCGTCTTTTCTCTCTACACCTACCGTTCAAGCAGCGCTACCAGAGTTCCTTCGTCCAATTCTGTTTACAGAAACTCCTTGGCATCCACTCTTAGCTTGTGCCCTTTATATTGTTCCAGGAGTCCCTTTAATAAACGCTGTTAATGACTTGTTAGACAATCATATAAACACGGGATTAGTCCGTGCAATGAACACGCTTCTTATTGTCATAGCAATGTCATTTGGTATTATGTTGGCAATTAAATGTGGTAGCTTTGATGGTTTTGCAAAAGACCTCCCTACTATTCCTCATCACTCTTTCTATGTCTATGCTGTTGCTGCTGCAATTTCTGCTATGGGCTTTGCAACTATTTATAATATTCCATATCGTTTAATGCCTTGGATTGCGGTTGGAGGTATAATCTGTGTTTGTACGCGTAACTTCGTTTTCCTTGACCCTTCAACAGGAAATGCTGGTCTTGGACTTGGAATAGTTGTTGGTTCACTTTGTGGCTCGGCATTGATATCTATCATTAATATTAAGGCTGTCCATATTCTCCATACACCACATCAGTGTATCACTATTCCTGCTGTTATCCCTATCGTTCCAGGTGTGTTAATGTATCGTGCACTTTATGGTTTTATGGGGATGCAGGGTGTTGTTGGAGAAGTAACGCATGCTATGTCTTTTGCAATCAATGGTTCGTTAGTCTTAGTTTGTATTGCTCTTGGTGTTGCTATTCCTAACATTTTTGCGAAGAAATGGATTGCGCCACATCGCAAGGCAAAGCTACAACGTATGATTGATGAGCGTCGCCAGCGTGGTAAGTTCGTTGATTTGCATCAGTATAATATATAATAGAGAAATCATTATAAAACGATATTATGAGGATGAAACTGTTGTAAGTTTCATCCTCATTTTGTTTAACCCAAATCGGTCATTAGACCACAATGTTTCAGGAATTCTTGTTTTGTGTTGTTTCCTAACATCTTTTATTTTCTTATCGGCATCTTGTCCGTCTTTTTAACTTGACGTAGCCCGCTACGCCTGCGTTCCAAAGCCAAACAATCTGTTCGATAATAAAACAAAATATGTTTAGGCTCTAATGATCGAATTGGGTTAAATTATATAAGTTGATTAGGCTTCAAAGGCGTCTGAATTTACTTATCTGGAGCGAAAGATAATTATAAAGACATAAAAATAATTGCTTCCTTTTAGAACCATGTCATTTTGTAATTCTCATATTATCATGTAGTTATACTAAACTTTCAGCCTGATGGCATAATATTATCGACTGATTTATAACTAAAAAAAAGATAGAAAAGTTTGGTTAATTCGCAAAAAAGTAATACCTTTGCACTCGCAAAAACGAAATGAGCACCCTTAGCTCAGTTGGTAGAGCAACTGACTCTTAATCAGTGGGTCTAGGGTTCGAGTCCCTAAGGGTGTACAAGAATTGATTTCTAACCCAAGTCTTTTCGTTTAGCATGCACCCTTAGCTCAGTTGGTAGAGCAACTGACTCTTAATCAGTGGGTCTAGGGTTCGAATCCCTAAGGGTGTACAAGAAGGATTTCCTAATAAAGGAAATCCTTTTTATTTATCTAATTTCTTTTTATATCTGCGGTATAATTCAATTATTTTGTGTAAGTTTGCAGATTATGAAACAAACTTATCTCAGAAATTATATTATATTCCTATTTATACTGGTCAGCGCTACTTTATTAGCTTCTAATAAGAGTGGTGGCTTGATAAGTTACCCAGGAGGAAAGTGTTATATGTTCCGTGTTACTTTAAAAGATAAGAATGGGACACCTTATTCCTTGGATAAACCAGAGAAATTTCTCTCAAAAGCTTCTCTTCTTCGACGTGAACGTCAGGGATTAAAGCTTGATTCGACAGACCTACCGGTATCACCTGATTATATTCAACAGATAAAGAAGAGAGGTGGTAAGGTTGTTGCTGTGAGTAAATGGAATAACTCTGTTCTTGTGCGTGGCAATAATCGCCAAACGTTAGAAGACTTAAAAGTATTGTCTTTTGTGAAAGATAGTAAGCTGGTATTTGTCTCTCCAGACTCTATCCGTCCACTTTCTCAACGTGTTCGTTATAATTCTGAACTTCAATCTCTTGATTCTACGGTTCACGACTACTATGGTATGGGTAAGGGGCAAATTGAGAGTTTGAATGGTAGAAAGCTGCACAACCTTGGTTTTATGGGACAAGGCATGACTATCGCAGTGTTGGATGCAGGATTTATGAATGTGGATAAGATTGCTGCCTTTAGGAATCTCAATATAAAAGGTACACATAACTTTGTTGCAGGGTACGATAATGATGTCTATAAAGAGATGGATCATGGTACTAAAACTTTGTCAACAATAGCGATGAATCAGCCTACGGTGTTTGTGGGTACTGCTCCTAAAGCCGATTTCTGGTTGCTTCGTACGGAAGACTATTCGACAGAAAGCCTTGCAGAAGAAGATTTTTGGATAGCTGCAGTTGAGTTTTCTGATTCTGTAGGTGTTGATATCATTAGTTCATCTTTGGGTTATCACGGCTTTGATGACATATCTATGAACTATCGTTACTCAGATTTAAATGGGCGAACTGCAGCAATTTCTCAAGCAGCATCACGTTTGGCAAGTAAGGGAATGATACTTGTAAATAGTGCAGGTAATGATGGTATGGGAACTTGGAAGAAGATTAATGTTCCTGCTGATGCACATGATATTCTTACCGTGGGAGCAGTTTCTCTTGATGAAGTTAATGCCCCTTTTTCATCAATAGGGCCTACAGCTGATGGGCGTATTAAGCCAGATGTAATGGCTTACGGATGTCCAACAAATGTCGTATCGGGTAGGGGATATATCATACCAGACAATGGAACGTCGTTCGCTTGTCCACTTATTGCAGGTATGGTAGCCTGTTTGTGGCAGGCATGCCCTAATAAATCTGCAAAAGAGATAATAGATATTGTTCGTCAATCGGGAAATAATTGTCAATCTCCTGACAATATAATGGGATATGGTATACCTGACTTTTGGTCAGCCTATCAGTCAGCAACTCGTTATAATCAGTAGTGGTTAGTGAAACATATATTTCTAAAAGATGACCAAAGCACTTTCGTTATTTGAATTAAACAGTCTTGTTGCAGATGTGATAGATGCAACTCTGTCACGTTCTTATTGGGTGGAAGCAGAATTGTCTGAAGCCCGTGAGAATCGTGGACACTGTTATATGGAGCTGATTGAGAAGAATGAAGGGAGCAATGTACCTATAGCACGTGCTTCAGCAAAGTGTTGGAGCAACATTTGGACACTTATTAAGCCTGCTTTTGTTCGTATTACAGGTCAGGAAATACGAGCAGGAATGAAGGTAATGTTACAAGTTCATGCTCAATTTCATCCTCAGTATGGCTTCTCTTGGATAGTTGATGATATCAATCCTGAGTATACGATGGGTGATATGATGCGTAAGCGGCAAGAGATTATCCGTCAATTAAAGGCTGAAGGAGTCTTTGATTTGCAAAAAGAACTTTGTCTTCCGATGTTTGCTCAGCGTATAGCTGTAATCTCTTCTGAGACCGCTGCTGGTTATGGTGACTTCTGTAATCAGTTGGAAACTAATGAGTATGGACTCTATTTCCACGTAGAATTGTTTCCTGCTATTATGCAGGGCGACTCTGTTGAACAGAGTATAATAAACGCTTTGAATCAAATCAATAGTCGTGAAGAAGATTTCGACTGTGTTGTTATTATTCGTGGTGGTGGCGCAACAGCCGACCTTAGCGGTTTTGATACCTTGAATCTTGCTGAGAATGTGGCAAACTTTCCATTACCAATTATAACAGGTATTGGGCACGAACGTGATGAAAGCATCTTGGATATGGTATCGTTTCAACGTGTGAAAACACCAACTGCCGTCGCTGCTTATCTCATAGATTATCTTGCTTCAACGTTGATGAGAGTAGAAAACGCACAAGTTGCGATAGTTGATGGTGTCAAGAAAGCTTTAGAGGTTGAGAAAATGCGTATTCAACATATTGGTTCACATATTCCAGTATTGTTTTCTGTGGTTCGTACTAAGCAGGAGGCTTGGCTTGAGGGCTTATCTCAACGTCTGGTGATGAGAATGAATGAAACTATCAAACAGGCTGATTTTCATGTAAGCACGTTACAAAATCGTCTGTTACCCACACTGCAAAATAAGTTGTCCAGTGAGCATCATCGACTCGATATACTTGAACAGCGGGCAAGGTTGCTTGACCCTTCTTTACTTTTAAAGCGTGGGTACAGTATTACTTTGTGTAATGGTAAAACAATTCGTAACGCTAAAGATTTAAAGATAGGTGATACGATAACAACACGTTTTGAGGCTGGCGAGGTAGAGAGTAAGGTAGAGCATTTATCTTAAAAGAGCATATTATTCCATATATTATTAATGTAAAAAGGCAATGAAAGAAATAAAATACGAAGAAGCAGTTCATAAATTGGAAGCTATTGTAGATAAAATGGAACGTGGAGAACTTGATATAGACTCTATGGCTGCCCAATTAAAAGAAGCTCAAGAGTTAGTAAAGCTCTGTAAACAAAAACTTAAGCGTACCGACAACGAGATTCAGAAGCTTTTAGGAAAGCAATAATTCTCTATTTTCTTATTTAGAAAACGAAATGTAAGTTTAATTAACTTGTTATTTGGTTGCATGGTAAGAATATTTTGTTTACTTTTGTAGATAATTGTCATGAATAATAACTTAACACGAAAATAATATGAAGGATATAGAATGGTCAAGTTTATCATTTGGCTATATGCCAACTGATTATAATGTTCGCTGTTACTATCGCAATGGAAAGTGGGGTGAGGTAGAAGTCAGTTCAGATGAGTATCTTAAACTTCACATGGCAGCAACTTGTCTTCACTATGGTCAAGAGGCTTTTGAGGGATTGAAGGCATATCGTTGTCCAGATGGTAAAGTGCGTGTTTTTCGTGTAGAGGAAAATGCAAAACGTTTGCAGAATACAAGTCGTGGTATTGTGATGCCAGAAGTACCAACAGAGTTGTTTGCAGAAATGGTTAAGAAGGTTGTTCGTCTTAATCAAGAATATATTCCACCTTACGAGAGTGGTGCCTCACTCTATATTCGTCCGTTGTTAATTGGTACATCTGCTCAGGTGGGTGTTCGTCCAGCAGAGGAATATTGCTTCTTAATCTTTGTTACCCCTGTTGGTCCTTACTTTAAGGGTGGCTTCTGTGCTAATCCTTATGTTATTGTTCGTGATGTTGACCGTGCTGCCCCATTGGGAACTGGTATGTATAAGGTAGGTGGTAACTATGCTGCATCACTTAGAGCAAATCGTCGTGCACATGAGCAAGGTTATGCATCAGAGTTCTATTTGGATGCAAAGGAGAAGAAGTATGTTGACGAGTGTGGTGCAGCCAACTTCTTTGGTATCAAGGATGATACTTACGTTACTCCTAAGTCAAGTTCTATCTTGCCATCTATAACGAACAAGAGTCTGATGCAGATTGCTGAAGACCTTGGAATGAAGGTAGAGCGTCGTCCTATTTCAGAAGATGAATTGGATAGCTTTGAGGAAGCTGGTGCTTGTGGTACAGCAGCTGTTATCTCTCCGATATCACATCTTGATGATACGGAGACGGGTAAGGTTTATAGTTTTGGTGACAAACCAGGACCATGGTCTACCAAGCTTTATGAAACCCTCCGTGGTATTCAGTATGGCACGATAGAAGACAAGCATGGTTGGACAACTGTAGTAATTGAATAATCTTTTGTAGAACGAGAATGCGTTTATAAAGATAAGTATAGAAAACAAAGATTTGTATCAAAGTTCAGGTTTACTTTTAGTAACCGCTTTGATGCAAATCTTTTTTGACATATAAAAGTACGATGAAATACGTTTGTATTCCCGTTTGGGTGTAGACCTCATCCCAATAATATAAAAATACACTTTTTCATAACAATATATAGCAACTTAATTAGTGCTCAGCACCATTGGTGTTTATCATCAGTACGACATGTGCGGGGCAATAACACATCATCTAAAAAGGAGTATAAATATAGCTGGGATGATAAAATAGATGTGTGATATGAGTTTAATAAGCATGTGAAAAAATCATATTTTTGGGCTGATAATTTGGAAAAATAACAATAATGTTGTAATTTTGCAGTCGGAATTATTATTAGTGACTAACGAAGTAAGTAATTAATTACTAATTAAAAAGAACAAGAAATGAATATATCAAAGAAGATGCAGGATGCGTTCAATGCGCAGATTGCAGCAGAAATGTGGTCATCAAATCTCTATTTACAGATGTCATGCTGGTTCCGTAAGGAAGGCTGGAAGGGCTTCTCAGGCTGGATGTACAAGCAGGCTGAAGAGGAGAGACAGCACGCAATGGATATGGCTCAGTTTGTTCTTCATCGTGGTGGTGAGGTTATCCTTACCAGTATCGACGCTGTTAAGACAAGTTGGACAGACGCTAAGGAGGCTTTTGTTGATACATTTGCTCATGAGCAGAAGGTTACAGAACTTATCAACAAGTTGGCAGATGTTGCTGATGAGGAGAAGGACCGCGCATCACAGAACTTCATTGCAAAGTATATTGATGAGCAAGTAGAGGAAGAGAAGAATGTTAAGGATATTCTCGATTCATTCGCTCACTTGGAAAGCCATGCTATTGCACATATTGATAGCAAGCTTGAGCAGGCTCGTTAAGACTTAAAAAGGATATAAAAAGTGTCAAAGCTACTTGCTTTGACACTTTTTTTTATGCTTTTATGAGGCCCAAATCAGTCATCAGACCACAATATGTATAATTCTTATTATTTTGGTATTGTTCCCTAACATCATTAAGGGAGTATTGTGATATTTATTTGTTCGGCTTCGTTTGATTCGTATTTTTTATCATGTCTTTATTCAGATGAGTGACAAATATCTGCTGTCCACCTTTACTAAATACGACTTTATACACACCTCCAGCTTTATCTTTTCTTTCGTAAGTATAAGCAAATTTGTTAATATCCCAACACGTATCATGCTGTGCTGCAAGGTCTATTCTCTGATAAAACTCTTTATTTGGAATCGTATCAAGAAGTAGTGTTGCTGAATAGTTGCCACTTTCTACCGATTCTTCGTCAGCCGCTAAACTAACAGAATCGGGTATAAAAGGTATTGCTTTTGCTGTCTTATACTTAGGAAAGCGAATAGAGGTAATGCTCTGTAAATCAACATTTAGTTTACCATTCTCAACATGTGGCATAAACTCTTTTGCGGCAACAGTATCTCCATTGTTACTGCCTTCTATAGTTTTGCTTTGATTACAAGACACAATAGCAATAATGATGAAAACAATACCAAAAACGATTGTTGCTATAATTTTTGAAAGACTCTTTTTCTTCTCCATTATTTATTATCTTTTTCGGTTGAATGTTTTAATTTCTTCAATCTTTTCTGTGCTGTTGGATTATCAGGATAGAGTGCAATAGCCTTCTCATAATTGGCAATAGCTGCCTCATTCATTTCTTCACGCTCGCACTCTTTACCCATCATAACATATTCTACTGACAGCTCTTTGAGATACTCATTCTTCTTAGCTTGTTGTCGCTTAAGTTCCTCATTTTCATTACGTAGCTGGTTAATGAGGTTCAGTTTTCGTCTGATATACCGCTTGGCTGCTGGTCGTTCAATATCATAACGGCTATGAATAGCAAGAAAAAAGCTACACAGGAAAGCATCAAAGTCTCCCTTGTCGAAAGCACATACAGCATCGTAGTATTCTTTATCAGCCTTGCTCTGTTTGAGTACTGTCGATATAATATTATTATCGTTGTAGTGTCTGGCAAAATGTGTTACTTCACTTCTTACAAAGACCTCATTTCTACGCAGTGGTTCCTTAAGTGTAATACCTTCAAGACTGGTACAGCGTGATAGAGCAACATATGCCTGACCACCAGCAAAGACACCGCCTGTAAAATCAATATTTACGTTCTTGAAAGTTAGTCCCTGACTCTTATGTACAGTGATAGCCCAAGCCAACTTAATGGGGAATTGTATATAAGTACCTATTTGTTCCTCTTCAATTCGTTGTTCTTCCTCATTGAATCGGTACCTTATATTCTCCCACATCTCATGTTGCACCTGTAAGTCATCTCCCTCTTCTGTATGGACATAGAGGATTCCAGCTTCCTCATCAATACCGATAATAATACCTAAGGTTCCATTAACCCATTGTTTTTCAATGTCATTTTTGATAAACATGATATGTGCTCCCACCTTGAGGTTTAACTCAATAGGAGTAGGGAGGCTACTCTCAGGAAACTCTCCTTTGATTTCACCTAAGAACATCACAGGGTCTCCATCAAGGCTATCAAGTCCTTCATTGTTTATCCAGTCTACTGTATCTCGCTTAGTCGATAGGGTAATGGTGAAATCTCCTTCCGGCTTGTTTGTATTCTCCAAACTTGCACCAACACGTTCATTGATATGGTTGAAATCTGTGTCAGTAACCTGATTCGTACGGATATGGTCAAGAATAGAAATAAAGTGAGGGTCGTTTTGACGGTAGACTTTATTGAGTTCAATACTCACAAGTGGATAATCTTGGAACACCTTTGCATCAAAGAAGTAGCTACTTGGGTAATAGGGTTGTAGGAGTCGACGATCCTCTTCCTTTAGAACAGGTTCTAACTGATAAATGTCGCCTACCAAGAGAAGCTGTTTCCCACCGAATGGCTCGCGCATATTACGATTGTATATGCGCAGTACTTTGTCGATGAAGTCGATGATGTCAGCTCTAACCATACTAATCTCATCAATAATGATTAGTTCGACTTCCCGCAAAAGTTTACACTTGTCACCATTGTATTTCATTGTGCTGCGTAGATTACGAGCAGAATAACGTTTGTCAGTTGGGACAAGAGGATAGAATGGAAGTTTGAAGAAGCTATGCAGTGTACTACCACCTGCATTGATAGCAGCTATACCTGTGGGTGCAAGAATAATATGTTTTTTCTTTGTTGTCGCAGCAATGTAACGTAGAAATGTAGACTTTCCTGTTCCTGCTTTTCCAGTGAGGAATAGGGAATTGTTTGTAAACTGAATAATCTGAAGTGCTTTTTGCAACTCTGTATTATCCAAGTCAATCGTATTTACGTCTATGTTTACCTTCTTTTGTGACATTGATTGGGGGGCTTTAGTTCCCTTTGCAGTTGGTAGTTATGTTTGATACTAAGTTATATTTATGCCTTGCGCCTTTTCTGTATAATTACAACGACCTATTGTTAAGTTTACTGACAAGAGGCTATAGATAAAACAAAAACCTTCATATATACTCACAGAGGTAAAAGTCTCTGTGAATATATAGAAGTTTGTTGTTTGAGGAAGAGAATTGATAGTTATTAATCAATTACCAAAGTATTCTGATTTCTTTATCAACCAAAAGTAATCATAAGTTCCATTTTAAGAATTACGAATTACTTAAATTTCCATATCTTCACTGCGTGGCTTCTTCGCCTTCTTTATAATTTGAGGCGATTCATTATTAGAACTATTGCCCTGCCGTTCTGGAGTAGGTTGTGGAGCTGGTTCTAATATAAAGCCACCCTCGTCTGTATTTTCGTGTCCGTCGATAGGTTCTTCCTCTTCCTCCTGATGACGTCTATGTCCTGTTGTAAAGTCACGCAAAGAATCAGGAGCAGCACGCCGAACTACTGTAGGTTGACAGTTGTACATTGAAGGGTCGATATCCTCGTCTGGATCTAACTGCCACTTAGCATGATACTTTTGGAAAGCCTTGTCGCGCATTAAGCTGTAAATAAACTCTCCACAGATAGGTAGTGCAGTCTTTGAACCCTGTCCTAAGGCTCCTGTACGGAAGTGGATGGAGCGATATTCACCACCAACCCATGCACCAACGACAAGTTTAGGGCTGACTGCCATAAACCAAGCATCAGAGTGGTTATTACTTGTACCAGTTTTTCCTCCCCAGTCTGTATCCCCAAAAGTATAATGGCGTAATGCTTGACTTGTACCACCACCTTCGTTCACACCAGCCTTCAACATTTCCTGCATGAGGAATGCAGTCTTGTAAGGTAATGCTCTCTCGTGGTCTTTTGGTGCTACATATACCTCGTTTCCGTCTTTATCTAAGATACGTGTAACGACAACTGGAACATGATGTTCACCATCATTTGCTACAGTACTATAGGCATTTACCAATTCTAATAAGTTTACGTCGCTTGAACCGAGTGCCAATGAAGGCTCATCATCCAACGGACTCTTAATACCCATCTCCTGAGCTGTACGGATAATATTCTTGATGCCCATCTCCTGTCCTAAGCGTACAGCAATGGAATTTATACTGCGAGCAAAAGCACTCTTCAGTGTAATAGAATCATTAGAGAATCTACCATTGGCATTGTGTGGTGTCCAAGTCTTCATCTGACCAGTCTTCTTATCAAGAACCTGCATACTGATATATTCATCACGACGTTTATCACAAGGGGTCAGTCCTTGATTGAATGCCTCTGAGTAGACGAATAGTTTGAAGGTTGAACCTGGTTGACGCTGTGCAACAACCTTATCATATTTCCATGTTTTGAAATCAATGTCACCCACCCAAGCTCTTACCGCACCAGTCTCTGGTTCCATAGCAACCATAGCACAGTGCATGAATTTAACCATATAACGGATAGAGTCCATTGATGACATTTCTTTCTCAATATGCCCCTTTTCATAGTCGAAGAGAGTCACCTTATGCGGTTTGTTGAGATAATAGAGAACGCTATCAGGCTGGTTAGGGTATTTCTGTAATAGCTTCTTATAGAAAGGCTGACGTTCAGCAATGCCCTCAATAAAGCCAGGAATCTCATTTCCCTTTGCATCGCGCCAAGGCTGCATACCTCTCCAGTGGTTATCAAAAGTTTGTTGAACCTTTTCCATCTGCTTTGTTGCAGCTTGCTCAGCATACTTCTGCATACGAGTGTCAATGGTGGTATAGATTTTTAAACCACTGCTATAGAGGTCGTAACCATTGTCTTTCATCCAATCTTTGAAGTATTCTGATATATACTCACGGAAGTACTGGGCTTGACCATCATAGTTTTCTTCCACGTGTATATCCAGCTTCATAGGTTGCTTAGAGTATAGTGCGTACTCATCATGTGGTAATACATTATGTGTAACCATATTATACAGCACAGTGTTACGACGACGAATAGAATTCTTTGGGTGCAAGATTGGATTATAATAAGTAGTAGCTTTCAACATACCTACTAACGTTGCAGCTTGATCAATAGATAACTTTGAAGGACTTGTATTAAAATAAGTCTTAGCAGCTGTCTTTACACCAAAGGAATTGTTGCCAAAGTCAACGGTGTTGGCATACATTGTCAGGATTTCTTTCTTTGAATAGATTAACTCTAACTTCACAGCAATAATCCATTCCTTACTCTTCATAATAAGCATTCGCAAGCCTGGTACATGACCTAATAGACCTGAAGAATATTGCGTACGAACACGGAACATATTCTTCGCCAACTGCTGTGTGATGGTTGATGCACCACGACCTCCACTACCTGTTACGGCATCCTTGATGGCACCACCGATACCCATAAAGTCTATACCATTATGGCTATAGAAGCGCTCGTCCTCTGTGCTGATGAGTGCATTCCAGAATGCAGGGGTTACCTCCTCATACTTTACTGGTGTACGATTCTCTTTATAGAATCTACCAATGAGGACAGAGTCTGCACTATAAATCTCTGATGCAGCATAGGTTGGAGGAGTTTTTATATCAATAAAACCTGGTGACTTGCCAAAGAGCCAAAGGAAGTTAATGTCTACCATTCCTAAATAGAGGAAGATAGCTACAAAGAAAGATACTGTTCCGACAGCCATCTTCGTGTACCAAGCACGACCTTTATATAGTTTTGCGTACCATGGGAAGAAATTGAAAATTCCTCGGAATATACTTCTAATGAATTTAAATATTTTCTTTATCATTGATTGACAACCTTCAAGTTTTAAAGCTACTTGCCTATGTTTATAATATTGCTATAATATGTTTAATACAAAAGTACTTATTTACTTGTATTTGATATCATTGTATGGACATAATTTAAGATTTCTTCAATGTTATCGGGATTAAACCATTGAAAAGCGGTATCTTTTTTATACCATGTGAGCTGTTTGCGAGCATATCTTCGAGTATTACTCTGTATTTTAAATATGGCTTCATCAAGTGTTGTTAAGCCATCAAGGTATTCAAATAGCTCCTTATATCCAACCGTGTTGAGTGAATTCAGAGTTCGTTTAGGATAAACTTGTAGTGCTTCTTCTATCATTCCCTTTTCAATCATGTCTAATACTCGCTGATTGATTCTATTATAGAGTTCGTCTCTATCACGGTTTAATCCAACCTTGATGATATTAAAAGGACGATCTTTAATAGTATTGGAACGGAAAGATGTATATGTTTTTCCAGTTTGGATACATATCTCAAGGGCATGGATAACACGACGTGGATTATTTCTGTCAACTATCTTCCAGTGCTCAGGGTCCAGTTCTCGTAACAGATTACACATCTGTTCTAATCCCTCTGCTTCTAAGCGTTTCATCATTTTCTCTCGTATTTCAGGAAGAATCGTTGGGATATCATCAATACCATTACATACAGCGTCAATATACATCATTGAACCACCTGAGAGTAACGAGATAGGTGTGTGCTGGCTGTTAATAATATTAAGTACATCTTGTTCGTATAGGCTTGCTGAATAGTAATCTTCCAAATGATGATTACCAACAAAATAGTGTTGTACACGCAGCTGCTGTTCTGCCGTTGGTGCTGCTGTTCCTATAGGAATCTCAGAGAATATTTGTCGGGAGTCAGCATTGATAACAGGTACATTAAAATGCTCTGCAATACGGAGGGTGGCCTCTGTCTTGCCAACGCCTGTTGGGCCAGTGATGACTATTAATGTTTTGTTTTTCAAGCTGATAAATGATTATAAATAATATTTTCCAACTTATTTAAGTTGTGGAATACTCAAGCTATTCGTTCGCTTTTAAAGATTCCCCTCCCTTTTGAGAGGGGGAGGGGATAGTCTTTATTTAATGATACCACGTTCAGATGATTCAACGAAGTCTATAATCTTCTGAATCTCTGGCGTAATCTGTAGTTCGTTCTTAATCTTCTGAATGTTCTCGGCACGTGTACCTGTTCCATAAAGGATACGGTAAGCATTGTGGATAAGTTCAATGAGTTCATTTGAAAAACCACGACGGCGAAGACCAATGAGGTTAATTCCCATATAGCGGGCAGGCTCTTTACCTACAATGATATATGGTGGAATATCCATAGAGAAACGGCTTCCACCCTGTATCATAACGTATCCACCAATATGGCAGAACTGATGACAGAGAATATTGGCAGATATGATAGCGTTATCATCAACTGTCACTTCGCCTGCAAATTTGGTTGCATTACCAATAATGTCATCAGAACCAATAACACAATCATGTGCAATATGTACACATTCCATCAGTAGGTTGTTGCTACCAACCTTTGTTGTACCCTTTGAAGCCGTACCACGTGAAATAGTAACATTCTCACGAATAGAGTTGTTATCACCAATCTCACAAAGTGTTTCCTCATTTCTAAACTTTAAGTCTTGAGGTTTTGTAGAGATACTGGCACCTGGGAATATTTCGTTGTTATTGCCTAAACGTGCACCAACATGGATGGTTACGCTGTTTTGGAACATATTATTATCACCGATAACAGTATTCTTATCGATATAACAGAATGGACCAATTATATTGTTATCACCAAGTTTTGCCTCTGGATGAACAAAGGCCAATGGGCTTATCTGGTTCATAATTGTCTTGTGTAATTATTACTTGTTCTTTACAATTTGGGCTGTGAATGTAGCCTCAGCAACAACACGCTCTCCAACAAACATATAACCCTTCATAGAACTGATACCATGACGTACAGGACCAAGAAGTTCAACACGGAACATAAGCGTGTCACCAGGAATAACCTTCTGGCGGAACTTAACATCATCAATCTTCAAGAAGTAAGTTGACCAACGCTCAGGCTCTTCAACCTGAGAAAGTACTAAGAGACCACCACATTGAGCCATAGCCTCAACCTGTAACACTCCTGGCATAACAGGCTCCTGTGGGAAGTGACCTTGGAAGAATGGTTCGTTGCTGGTTACATTCTTAATACCAATGATACTTGTTGAACCCATTGCAATGACCTTATCAACCAACTGCATTGGATAGCGGTGTGGTAAAAGTTCGCGGATGCGAATGTTATCCATCAATGGTTCATCATTTGGATCATACATTGGTGCTTGTATCTCATGTTTACGTATTTCTTTACGCATCAAGCGAGCAAACTTATTGTTTACAGTATGACCTGGACGAGTCGCAATAATACGGCCTTTGATAGGTTTACCAATCAATGCCATATCACCGATGATATCAAGGAGCTTATGGCGTGTACATTCGTTATCCCACTGTAAAGGCTTATGCTGAATATAACCAATGTTATTTGCATCCATACGTGGAACCTTCAAGAGGTCTGCCAATTGGTCAAGTTTCTCTTGTGAAACCTGTTGCTCATAGATAACAATTGCATTATCCAAGTCACCACCCTTAATCAGGTTAGCCTGCAAGAGTGGCATAATGTCACGTACAAAAACGAATGTACGTGCTGGAGCAATCTCGGTTGCATAAGTATTGATATCATCCAATGTAGCAAATTGACTGCTAATAAACTTAGAGTCAAAGTTACACATCGCAGTGATAGAGAACTGCTCGTCAGGGAGAATCGTGATTACAGAGCCATTTTCATCCTTAATCTCAATCTTCTTGCGAATGATATAGTAATCCTTTGGAGCATTCTGGTCAACGATACCAACCTCGTTGATTTTATCAACATACATTGTTGCAGAACCATCGAGGATAGGGAATTCAGGACCATTAATCTGTATAAGACAGTTATCAATACCCATTGCATAAAGGGCTGACATACCATGTTCAATCGTACTAACACGTGCCTCACCCTTAGCCAATACTGTTCCACGCTGTGTATCAACAACATTCTCAGCAACAGCATCAATAATAGGCTGTCCATCAAGATCAATTCTTTGTATCTTATAGCCAGTATTTTCTGGGGCAGGGTTGAATGTTACAGTAAGACTCAATCCTGTATGAAGTCCCTTTCCGAAGAGGGAAAAACTTCCCTTTAAAGTTTTCTGCTTAACTGTTTCCATGTATGTTATTTATTCTTTTTCAATTCTTCAATTTCTTTCTGCAGTGCATTCAACTGCTTGTACATCTCTGGTAAACGCTGGAAAATAGCTTGTGACTTAAAGTATGGACGCTGCTCCATAGGAGGAGTTCCAATGAGTTGCTGATTACTCTTTAGGCTACCAGGAACACCTGACTGTGCACCGAGGAATACCTTATCACCGATAGTGATATGACCAGCTATACCCACCTGTCCGCCAAACATACACCATTGACCAACTTTGGTTGAGCCTGCAATACCTACCTGAGCAGACATTACTGTATTCTCACCAATATCATTGTTGTGTGCTATTTGAACAAGGTTGTCAAGTTTCACTCCCTTACGAACGTATGTACTGCCCATGGTTGAGCGGTCAATACAAGTGTTGGCACCAATCTCTACGTTATCTTCTATTGTTACAATACCAATCTGAGGTATTTTATCGTAACTATTAGTTTCTGGATTAGGTGCAAAACCGAAACCATCCGCACCAATTACACAACCAGAATGAAGGATAACATTTTTGCCAATCTTACAACCATGATAAATGCTTGCATTTGGATAGACAATACAATTATTTCCCAGCTGCACACCATCCATGATTGTTGCATGAGGATAAATCTGACAGCCGTCACCCAAAGTTACACCATCACCTATATATGCAAATGCACCGATATAGACATCCTTGCCAATTGTTGCTTTCGAAGAAACAAAAGCAAGAGAATCAATGCCTTGCTTCTTAGGTTTCATACTTTCATAGAGTTGCAACAACTTAGCAACGCAATCTCGTGCATTCTTTACACGGATAAGAGTAGGCTTTACCTCCTTGTCCAGTTGAATGTCTTCATCTATAAGTACAATGCTTGACTCTGTTTCAAAGAGATAGTGTATATATTTAGGGTTTGCCAGAAAAGAGATTGCTCCTTTCTTACCTTCTTCAATCTTGGCGAAGGTATTAATGGTTACGTTTTCGTCACCTTCAATATGACCTTGTATAAATTGCGATATTTGTTTCGCAGAGAATTCCATTTATATTGCCTTTTATTGATTATAATTTGTGCAAAGATAGGGATTTTTTATTAGAAACGTTGATAAGATAGGTAATATTTACATATTTTTTTCGAGAGTAATTCAATGTTCAAAATCTCTGATGCTTCAGTTATATCTTTCAATGTTCCGTCTTTGTATAGAATGCTAATATGGTCATCAAAAGGATTGTACATATCTTTCTGTACCCGATTTACTCCAATGAGGTAATCACAATCAGCGAGACTTATCTCATATCGTTCAGAAATCTGTTGTTTAAGTTGATTGATTTCCTCTGTTGTTGGTTCCTCTTCTCGCACCTCTACTTTGAAGATTTTTCGATTAATCATGTTTGAAGATAGAAGTGAGAGTATCTTATCTTCATGTTGTTGCCATACTTTAATAGCACTCCATATATCGTTGTCATCCAATGCTATATAATTATCTAACGCCTTGTTGTCTGTGTGGAAAGTTTCAGCTGTTATATCATTGTAAAGGAAGTAACGGAGAGCAGGTGAAGCAAAAAGTTCAACTCCTTCTTTTGCTAATTGTTTTGCTCTATGTAAAGCATTGATAAGAACATTCTCGCATCCAACGGTTGTCTTATGCAGATATACTTGCCAATACATAAGACGACGTGAGGTAAGATAATTCTCGATAGTATAAATACCATTTGATTCGACTACCAAAGCATCATCGACAACGTTAAGCATCTTGATAATACGTGCAGAGCCAATATTGCCTTCTGTCACTCCCGTAAAGAAACTATCACGGCGGAGATAGTCAAGCCTATCCATGTCAAGTTGGCTGGAAATTAGCTGATGAAGGTAGGATTTGGGGTATTCATCCTTAAAGATACTAATAGCAAGGTTGAGTGCTCCATGCATATCTTGGTTGATACGGTCCATCATCATCAGCGATATTTCTTCATGTGTAATACCACTAATCAGTGTGTTTTCCAGCACATGAGAAAAAGGAGCATGTCCGATGTCATGCATTAGGATGGCAGCTTGTACCGCTTCAGCCTCACTATCAAAGACAAACACACCTTTTTGTTGTAGCGATATAAGTGCCTCACTCATAAGATGAAAGGCACCTAAAGAATGTTGAAAACGTGTGTGTTGTGCACCTGGATAAACCTCTTGTGTCAATCCTAATTGCTTGATGCGTGTTAATCGCTGCATAAGTGGGTGGCGTACTATGTCAAGTAACAATCCACGTGGCACCTTTATAAATCCGAAAACAGGGTCATTAATTATCTTTGCATCTGTCATCTTATCTATGTTATCTTGCTCTTTTATCATTAAAATACAAAGATAGTATATTTCCTTTAGACGACAGCCCTTTAATATAAATAATTCTAAGTGTTGATGTAAGAAAGCCTCTTGTTTCGCCAAAATAGAATATATTTGACTATAAGACAGCTATATGGTGATAGCCAGAAAATAATAAGATTAGAATAATTAAAATAAAAACTTCTCTGTTTTCATTCCTTATCTGTAATCTTTTCGTTAACTTTGTAGCATGAAACAATTGATTAACTGGAAAGAATTTGCCGTGCTCTTCATCGTTATTGGAGGCATATATTATATTACAAGGTCATGGCTTATTACTGGTGGTGTTCTTGCACTTCTACTGTTGGTAGATGGCTTACTACGTCAGTATGACCACAAGAAGCGTGGTGAGAAACAAGCTGAAGAAATAAAGAAAAAGCTTGAGGAGCAAGACGACTAACTTTTACATATACTTTATTGCAGCTTTCTTCATGTAAAGTTGTGATTTCTTATGTCTCATTATGTAGTGTAAAAACTATGGTTTAATAGTAGTTTACAAAGCATCTACATAAGTTAAAGAATTATGGAGCAACTATTAGAACTATATAAGAATTGGAAGGGTAGTAACCCTTCAAACGTAGAAAAGTTAGCAGGAGCAGGTAGTAACCGTGAGTATTACCGGATGTTTGACGAAGAGGATGATACTGTCATTGGTGTTATAGGAACAAGTCGTGATGAAAATCATGCCTTTATCTATCTTGCTAAACATTTCGAGAAACGACGTTTGCCAGTACCACATATCTATGCTGTATCTGCTGATGAGTTATGTTACCTACAATCCGACCTTGGTAACACGTCACTCTTTGATGCTATACGTGGTGGACGTGAGGCTTGTGGACGCTATAATCTTGCTGAGCAGAAGTTGTTACGCAATACCATAAGAGAATTACCAAATATTCAGTTGCGTGGCGCAAGAGAACTTGATTTTTCTAATTGTTACCCACAACCAGAATTCAATCAAGAGAGTGTACTCTTTGATTTGAATTATTTTAAGTATTGCTTTCTCAAAGCAACCGAACTCGACTTCCATGAATTAAAGCTCGAAGCAAACTTCCGTATGTTTGCAAAAGACCTGACAGCAGAGCAGATGGATTCCTTCCTTTATCGTGATTTTCAAGCACGAAATATTATGTTAGATAAGGAAGGGAAACCATATTTTATTGATTTCCAAGGTGGAAGAAAAGGTCCTTTCTATTATGACCTTGCTTCGTTCTTATGGCAAGCAAGCGCAAAGTATTCTTTCAAATTGCGTCGTGAATTGGTGTTTGAATACTATCAGAGCCTTAAGAATTATACGGAGGTACCTTCTAAACGTCATTTTGTCAACCGCTTGTCATTGTTTGTTCTCTTCCGTACATTGCAAGTTTTAGGTGCTTATGGATTCCGTGGTTACTTTGAACGTAAGAAGCATTTTATCGATTCTATTCCTCCTGCTATACAAAATCTGCGTGATCTCTTGGCATTAGGTGATGATGTCTTCCCATATCCCTACATGATGGATATGTTGAAACGTCTCACATTATTACCACAGTTTGCGCATATTGAGAAGCCTGCAGCTAACAGAACAGATGGACTTAAAATAGCAGAGAAAGATATTTATGAGGCTAATCCTTTAGATGGTCCTGCAACTTTCTCTAAATATGATGGTAAGGGTCCATTGGTGGTGCGTGTCTTTAGTTTCTCATTTAAGAAGGGTATTCCTGAAGATACATCTGGTAATGGAGGCGGTTATGTCTTTGATTGTAGAAGTACGCATAACCCAGGTCGATACGAACCTTATAAAAAGATTACGGGCTTAGATGAGCCTGTCATCCGCTTCCTTGAAGATGATGGTGAGATACTTGAGTTCTTGAAGCCTGTTTATAAGCTTGCTGACCATCATGTAGAACGTTATATGCAACGTGGCTTTACTGATTTAATGTTCTCATTTGGTTGTACCGGTGGACAGCATCGCTCTGTTTATAGTGCACAGCATCTTGCTGAACATCTTAATGAGAAGTATGGAATTGAGGTGCATATAAAGCACAGAGAACAAGGTGTTGAGCAAATATTAAAGGCGAAGTAACTATCTTGACTTCAAAAGAATTGAAGTCTTAAGAAAATAGATAAACAATAGGGACGTATAGTTTGCGAGTTATTAAAATGCTAATTGGCAACTCACACGCTATACGTCCCTATCTTTATTTACCTTTGTCTATTATCAGAAAGATAGCGATATATCTTATATGATTTCTTTTAACTCCTCTGGAACAGCTATGGAATCACAATGCAAATGGTCTAACTTCTCTAAACCATGTTTTGTAATGTGAAACCTTTGGCAACGTCCATCCTCTGAACAAGCACGGCGACGAATAAGAGAAGCCTGCTCCAATGAGGCGATTACCTTTGAAGTATTCGAACGTGTCAAGCTCATCTCTTCAGCTATTTCACCAGCCAACATAGGTTTTTCACTTTCTGAGAGTAGACACAACAGCATTGCTTCATTGATGTTTAAGCCTATTTGCTGTTGTAATTCACATTCAAAAGCTGTGATGACACGAAATATCTCGCGAATCTTACTGATACAATGATTGTCCATTATATGTTCTTACTTCAACAAGACAGACTTAATAACCTCCTCAAACTGAGCTTTGTTCATAGCTCCGTTTTGCATTGTTGGTTCGCCAGTCTTAGGGATGAAGAGTATTGATGGGATTGAACGAATACCAAAGAGGGCTGCTAACTCACGCTGCTTGTCAACATCAACCTTATAAACGTCAATCTGGCCTGCATAATCACTTGCTACTTCCTCGAGAATTGGCGCTGTTGCTTTACATGGACCACACCATGTTGCATAAAAGTCAATAATAGCAGGCTTATCACCCTTAAAGTTCCAAGTCTTTGGATTATTCTTAAAATCCATTACTTTCTGCTGGAACATCTCTGAGTTCATTTCTGTTACATTCATCTTTGTTTCCTTTCCTTCATTTTGATTATTTACTTCTGTTTGTTCGGTTGTCATGACACTGTTATCCTGCTTTTTAGGATTGTTATCTGCCTTACAAGCAGTCAGTGTTAAAGCCATAATAGCCACTACAAGTGTTGCTGTACGTTTCATTATATATGTAAATTTTAATTTACCGAAGTTCTTTTACTACTCGGTTTTGTTAATGTTTATTTTGTTTCCTAAGGAAAACGTTGCAAAGATAACTATTATTTTATTTCCCACCAAATTTCCAATGGAAAATTATTCGTTGTACTTTAACTTTTTATTAGATTGTAAGATGATGAAACTTTGTACTGATAATGTTTCCCTTTTCCCATCTTTATTTGATGTGCTTTTAGCCAACACACATCGTGTTGATGGTTAACACCATTGGTGCTAAGGGCCCGCACCAATGGTGCGGAGCACTAAACACACTGCAAAACCTTACCGAGTAGTGTCAATTTGTTGTTAAACACAAATCTCTTTAGCGCCTAAATATATGTTTAATTATAGACAAGAGGAAATAGACTTAAAGGAAAGTGTATGTGTTGTAATGGGGCGTACAGATATTCTTTAATTACACATAGCTTTTAGTTTTTTTTGTTTATGAATTTGAATTTATATGTTTTTTAATTACCTTTGCCAATGAGTTGTGAAGTTCCCAAAGACATAAACTGATGAAACTATAAAACGATTTAGGATTTACTGATTCTATGTGGTATCATAAGTAAACGGTATCTAAGGAAGTGGAGGAGCAGTCTTCATTTTTTATCTAAAACCTTTCTTACGCATTGGTAATAATGTTTTGGACTCTACAAAGTATATAATCATAATCGAATAAGTGTTTACACTTCGAATATTGATTGCACATAGATTAAGAATCAAGTTAATGATATAAATTAAAATACGAAATCATGAAAAGGTTTATTCTGTTTTTTGCTTGCCTTACAAGCATTTCATTAGTAGCAGCTCAGGAGGTTCTTAATTGGAAAGATGACGAGATAGTGTCTCCTGTGGTAAATGCAGATAATACTTTAACTATCAGTCTTTTTGCACCAAATGCAAAGAAGGTTGAACTTACAGGTAATTTTCTCTATGCAGGAAAAGAAACTCCAGATAAGTATGCAGATGGTGATTGGAGTCCACTGTTGATGAATAAGGATACAAATGGGCGGTGGACACTGACAACTGCACCTTTAAAGCCTGAGTTTTATAGTTATAATCTCATTGTTGATGGTGTAAAGATAACAGATCCAAAGAACATATATACGGTGCGTGATATTGGTAATACATATAGTGTTGCGCTTGTTGGTGGCGGTGTAGATGGTTTGTATGCAGTAAAGAATGTACCCCATGGAACGGTTAGAAAGGTGTGGTATGATAGTCCAACCGCAGGGCTTAAACGTCGTATGACGGTTTATACGCCAGCTGGTTACGAAACAAACAAGCGAAGCTATCCTGTTCTTTATTTACTTCATGGTATGGGAGGCGATGAGAATGCATGGGAAGAATTGGGTCGTGCCACACAAATTTTGGATAACCTTATTGCTGAGGGGAAAGCAGAACCAATGGTTGTAGTAATGCCAAATGGTAATATTTCGCAGGAAGCAGCACCTGGTGAGGGGTCTCGTGGATTTGTTACTGCTGCAATGCGATACCCTAAAACAATGGATGGAAACTTTGAAACGGCATTTCCTGATATCATTCGGTTTGTAGAAAAGGTTTATCGTGTTAAGAACGACAAGGCAAACAGAGCAATTGCTGGACTGTCTATGGGCGGTTTTCATTCGATTTATACTGCATTGAATAATCCTGATGCCTTTGATTATATTGGCTTATTTTCTGCTGCATTTAATCAAATGGTAAAGGATGGTGATAGTCTTTCTCCTATTTATAAGAACATTGACGAGAAGTTTAAGACGCTGTGTAAGAAATCTCCTAAGCTTATATGGATCGGTATTGGCAAGGATGATTTTCTTTCACACGACGATGAAAACCTCCGTGCAGCATTGGATAAAAAATCTTATAAATACGCTTATCTTAAGACGAAAGGTGGGCATACTTGGAGAAACTGGAGAGAATATTTAGCAACATTTGCACAAAAGCTTTTCAAGTAAGAAGACTTGATAAAACTTTCTACTAATTTTCTACATGTATATTACTGCTTTGGGATGTTGCTTTTATTAAGTGCTTTTTTCGAAGTGAAATCGTATTAAGATACATATGGAGAATTATAGAGAATTAAACCCAAATTCGGTCATTAGACCACAATGTTTCAGGAATTATAAAAAAAATAGAGGAATACCCTGAGTGGATATTCCTCTAAATCTTATAGAAAGTGGTTTAAATACCAAGCCTTTTACTTCTTTAATTGCTTCTTAAGGAGTTCTGGTATTTCACTTGTCTCACGTGCAACAGGTACACCTACAGCCTCAAAAGCTGCAATCTTTTCGCTTGCAGAACCAGAGCCACTTGAGATGATAGCACCAGCGTGTCCCATCTGTTTACCCGGAGGAGCTTGCTGACCAGAGATGAATACTGCTACAGGCTTTGTAACATGCTCCTTAATAAACTTAGCAGCGCGCTCTTCGGCGTCACCGCCAATCTCTCCAATGAGTGCAATACTGTCTGTCTCTGGGTCATCCTGGAACATACGGAGAAGTTCCTCGAAATAAAGTCCAACGACTGGGTCACCACCAACACCAACTGCTGTTGATTGTCCTAAACCTGCTTGTGTGAGGTTATACACAACTTCATAGGTCAGTGTACCACTACGGCTGATAACACCCGTATGTCCCTTCTTGAAGATATTAGTTGGCATAATACCAGCCATACTCTCCTCTGGAGAAATAAGTCCTGGACAGTTTGGACCAATTACCTTTACACCCTTAATCTTTGCGTAACGCTGTGCCGCGACTGCATCGAGTGTTGGCACGCCTTCAGTGATACAAATAACGAGTTTCACACCACCATCAATTGCTTCAAGCATTGCGTCTTTTGCGAATGGGGCAGGGACGAAGATAATAGATGCGTTGGCACCAGTTGCTGCAACAGCGTCTTTAACTGTGTTGAATACTGGGATGCCACATACTTCCTGACCAGCCTTGCCAGGAGATGTTCCACCAACCACGTTGGTGCCATATTCCTTCATCTTTGAAGCGTGAAAACTACCATCACGACCAGTAATGCCCTGTACGATTAACTTTGTATCTTTATTGATTAGAATACTCATAACTCCTGTGTTTTAAAGTTTTTTGCTCAGTTCTACAGCTTTATGTCCAGCATCTGCCATACTTGTGCCGACAGTGAAGTGGGTTCCTTCGAGGATAGCTCTACCTTCAGCCTCGTTGGTTCCTGTCAAGCGGATGACAATAGGAATATCTGTTTCGATAACCTTGAATGCTTCCAAGAGTCCGTTTGCAACATCATCACAGCGGGTGATACCACCGAAGATATTGATTAACACTACCTTTACATGCTTATCACTCAAGAGAAGTTTCATAGCTTCAACTATCTTCTCAGGGTTAGAACTACCACCAATATCGAGGAAGTTAGCTGGTTCGCCACCATATAACTTAATCATATCCATGGTTGCCATTGCAAGACCAGCACCATTTACCATGCAGCCGATGCTTCCTCCAAGGTTCACATAGCTGAATCCCTTGTCTTTAGCTTCACGCTCCTTGCGTTCTTCCTCTGTAGGTTCAAAAAGTTCGGCTACATCTGGGTGACGGAAAAGGGCATTATCGTCGAAGGTCATCTTGGCATCAATGGCCTTCAAAGAACCATCCTTCAACATGACTAATGGGTTGATTTCAGCCAATGAGGCATCCTTCTCTGTAAAGAGTTTATAAATATTCTTGAAGATTGGTACAGCTTGTTTAACCTGTGCCATGTCATCGAAAAGCTTGAAGGCTGCCTCACGTGCGAGATAGTCGCTCATTCCGATAACTGGGTCGATGACAATCTTCTCAATCTTCTCTGGTGTCTCCTTTGCTACCTGCTCGATATCCATACCACCTGCACGGCTCAGCATTAACATAGGACACTTTGACTTACGGTCAACAAGGATACTCATATAGTACTCTGAAGCGATGTCAACAGCTTCGCTGACAAGTACTCTGTCTACAATGAACCCCTTGATGTCCATACCTAAGATAGCTTCAGCATGCTGACGAATCTCTGCTTCATTACAGCCAAGTTTCACGCCACCAGCCTTACCACGTCCACCCGTGTGAACCTGAGCTTTCACTACGGCTTTCTCAATACCTAATTGCTTGTAGGCTTCAACAGCTTCATCAGGAGTACGGCAAATAATATTGCGGTCTACTGGAAGCCCATAACTTGCAAAGAATTTCTTTGCTTGGTATTCATGTACCTTCATAAGATTTAGTTTTGATTTAT
This sequence comes from Prevotella melaninogenica, assembly GCF_013267595.1. Lineage (NCBI taxonomy): Bacteria > Pseudomonadati > Bacteroidota > Bacteroidia > Bacteroidales > Prevotellaceae > Prevotella > Prevotella melaninogenica. The sequence goes on from NZ_CP054011.1 coordinate 610,315, forward strand.
AAACTATGTATTAATTGTTTAGGGTTCTTGTACTTGTAGGGGTATTTAATACTCCTTTGCTTCGCGTTCACCTCGAAGAACTGCCAGTGCATTCTCTGTCAATGCTTGCATCTCATCTTGACCCGGATAAACGTGAATCGGTGCAAGATAGGAGAGGCGTTTCTTGAGACGTTCAATAATATAGTCTGACTTTGCCATACCACCAGTCAGCAGAATTGCATCAATGTTGCCACATAGCACTGCTCCTTCTGCTGCTATATTCTTTGCAATATGCCAAATCATGGCAGAAACGACGAGTTCAGCATGTTTGTCACCAGCCTTAATCCAATTTGTTATCTCTCGTAAATCATTTGTTCCGAGATGAGCAATTAGACCAGCCTGGCCACTCACTTTCTCCAACAATTGTTCCTCAGTATACTTCCCACTGAAGCAAAGATGGATCAAGTCAACTGCAGGTAATGTTCCTGCACGTTCTGGAGAAAATGGTCCTTCACCATCCAATGCGTTATTAGCATCAATAGCTCTACCTTGTGAATGTGCTGCAATAGAGATTCCTCCGCCTAAATGACATATAATTAGGTTAAGCTTTTCATATGTTGTACCCATGTCTTTGGCAAATCGTCTACCAATAGCTTTTTGGTTCAGGGCGTGCCAAATACACATACGTGGCATAAGAGGAGAACCTGACAAACGCGCTTCTGGTTCCATTTCGTCTACCACACCTGGGTCTGCAATAAAACTCTTACATCCTGGAATCTCTCGTGCAATCTCATCAGCAATCATACAGCCAAGGTCACAAGCATGCTGGTGAATAGCTCGTTGCTGGTCAATTATCATCTGTTCTGTGATTGTAAACACACCACTTGACACTGGTTTTGCAAGTCCACCACGTCCGATGACGGCATCAAAATCCAAAGGAATGTTCCTATTCTTTAACTCCTCAATAACAACTTGTTTGCGGAAATGATACTGATCGGATATACGCTTGAATTTACTCAGTTCCTTTCTTGAGTGTGCAATGTCAGCAACGAAGACAGGCTGATCATCATTGGCAAGTGATATCTTAGTTGATGTTGATCCAGGGTTAATAGCTAAAATCTTGTAAGCCATAATGTTTTCTTTATATACCTTATATATATACTATCTGGAGATAAGACTTGCAAGTGCAAGACTATAGTACTTAGATTCAATTGTATCGCCACGACTTGGGAGCACTACTGGAGCCATGGTACCTTGAAGAATAGCTGCTGTTTCTGCATGACAGAAAAGGGTAACAGTTTTATAAAACAAATTACCAGCTTCAATGTCTGGGAAAATTAATGCATCAGCTTCTCCATTGATGGGAGAGTTTATTTGTTTGATTTTCATTGCTTCGACTGAACAAGAAGTTATCAAATCTAATGGTCCATCTATTGTACATTTACCAAAGGCACCAGTTTCAGCTTCTGCTTTTAGTGCTTTGTATGAAACTGTATATGGGAAATGACGTTCGTCCACTTTCTCAGAACAATGGATAAGAACAATTTTAGGACATTCTATTTCAAAGGCATGACAGAAGTCTACAATATATTGTACTTGCGCTCTTCGCTGTTTGTCATTTGGAGCAGGAATAACAGCTGCATCGGTAAAGAAAAGTAATTTCGGATACTCGGGTAACTTTGCTACGGTTATATGTGTTAATACAGTATCTTTCGGTAAAATTCCAACTTCTTTATCAAGTATAGCACGTAGAAGGACGTCCGTATTAAGAAAGCCTTTCATTACAATGTCAGCTTCACCTCTTCTAACTAATTCGACAGCTTTGCGGGCTGCATCCTCTGGTGATTCTGCAATAATACATTGAAAAGCATTCTTCTTGGCATAGTCTTCCATAGTTTGTTTAGAGCATACTAATATGGGCTCAATGAAACCATCGTGTACAGCTTTACACACAGCTTCTTGTGTATGGCTTTCTTCAGGCCAAACAACTACTGTTCGTTTACAAATCTTCCTTTCTTTAAGAAGATGAATGAGCAACTTAAAGTCATTGATAGTCTTTCTTTCTCCAGGCATAGTTAATCGATTTTCAGTTACAGTTTTATATTGTGACAAAGATAATACTTTGTTTTGAAATATGCCCGATATTTAAAGAAAAAAACAGAAGAAAATTCTTTTTTTTGTATTGGTTGGTGTATATTTGCAAAAGAATTAGAGAATTATATATGAAACGTTTGTACTTTGTCTTACTTGTAAGTACTTTATTTACAGTTGCTACAGCTCAACGTGTAGCGCGTAGTTATATTCCTCATGGTGCTTTTTTCTATGATAGTCAGTGGAAAGGAGTTAGCAGTGCTGATAAAGCTGCTTACTATAGAGTTTTGGCTATTGATGATAAAGGACAGAAAATGTTTTATGATTATTATATTACAGGACAACTTCAAGCAGAGAAGCATTATATAAGTATAAACAGACAAAATGATAGAAATACGGTCTTAAATGGCGTGTGTAGAACTTTCCATAAGTCCGGTAGAGTAGAGTCTGTTTTACAATATAAGAATGGTAAAGCAAATGGTCGTGCTTTGTCATTCTTTCCAAGTGGTAACATTGGAATGAAGTTGTCATATCGCAATGGATTACTTGACGGTCCTTGTTATACTTATACAGAGAATGGTCGTTTAGAATTTACTACTATCTGGCGCAATGGTTCTAAAGTCAATGAGATTAAAGGTGGAAAGGATCATTACATTGATAAAAACACTAATGAAGATGAATTCTGTGAACGATATCGTCATGATGAAGCGTTAATAATGGCACAATCAAAAAGTATCTATAAAGCAAGAGAAAATAAAGAGCAAAAGGTTGGGGTTAAAGCTACCAAGAAATTAAATAGTAATCCTACAACTGAATCTAAAGAAACTCAGCCCGCACATGATGATTTGGCAAAGAAGGGACGTACTAATTCTATTAATAAGGTAAAAGAGGTTGCGTCCAGTCAAACATCCAAGGAGGATAAATATCTTGCTAATATAAAGTATCCAGATACTCCAAATGAAAAAACTGGAACTGTTAGTGATAAGATGTCTTCAGATGACATAATACCACAGAAAGGAAGGTTTAATTTTACTTATCTTCATAGTTTGCTTAGTAAAGAAAATGAAAGGTCAAAGAGTATAGACGTGTTAACAGGCATTAGTCATAAATTTCAGTTAAATTCTTCACAAATAATAGATGGGTTTGGAGCTCAGAAGGAAGTTGTTTTTCATCATAATATGATTTATGATGTACAGAATAGCAAGGATAAAGTTACAGGTAGTAAGCCAAAGCAAATAGGCTTCTTCGGCACAATTACTGGGAATAATCTTCTTATAGATCGTATTAATATTTTCACTTGGTCAGAAGAAGAAATGTATCTCATCGCTCAAGAAGCTATCAAGGCTGGTTATAAAACTCTTGGAGGTATAGACTATAAGTCAGCAGATGGAAATTTTATTCTTGAGCCAAAGATGAAACCTATGGATTATGGTGAGCGTGAAGTTATTGTCACCTTCACTCATCAGTCAAACCTTTATGCAGGACTTTATCATATTCAAATGGATATAAAATGATGCAATTTTTTTTTAGATTTATTAAATCAAATATTACCCGATTGATGTATATCATTTAGTTTTTTTTGAGTATATTTGCATCATAAAATTAATTTTCTGCTAAGAAGAGAACGAACAAGTTCATTATTCATAATGAGCAATCACCTGTAAACTATTTAAAGTGATTATGAAAGTATTTGACAAACTGTTGGATTGGTATCTTTCGAGGAATGCATTACCATATTGGGTCATATTGGCTATAGACATTGTCATCTGTTATCTTTCAGGTATCTTTGTCTTTTGGTTATATTATCATGGTGCTGTATCCCCTCAGCATATTGTATTGTTAAGTAAAACAATCTTTATGTACATGATATTTAACCTTATTGGTTTTAGAATTTTTCGTACATATTCAGGGATTATTCGTTACTCTTCCTTTGTTGATTTGCAACGAGTAGTATTGGCTATGCTTCTCTCTCTTATTGTTGCAGAGGCAATGCATTATGTTGTTTATCATTGGGATCTTGAATTTGTTCGTCTTCAAGGAAGACAAATTGCAGCAATGTATCTTGTTGCGACCATTGGTATGATGGTCTTTCGTATATTAACAAAGTCAGTTTATGATGTCTTATTTAATACAGATAAAGGTATTCGCACTTTCATCTATGGTGTAAAGGATGGTGGTGTTGACTTGGCAAAAAGTATTAGAAGTAATGTTTCACGTAAGTTCTTATTGAAGGGATTTATTGCACATGACCCAGATATCAAAGGTCGAATTCTCATGGGTGAGAAGATTTATCTTGTAGATGATAATCTTGCAGAACATATCAAAGCATTGAGAATAAAGGCTGTTTTAGTATCTCCACTGCAGAATGAGCGTTTCCGTAATGATGCAAAGTTACAGGATATACTTTTAAGTCTTGGTGTACAAATCTTTATGAGTTCAGCGGAGAAAGAATGGACTCAAAATGAAGATTATACGAAGGTTCAACTTAAGGAGATTAGTATTGAAGACTTGCTTCCACGTGATCAAATTAATGTTGACATGGATTCCATTGGTAATCTTTTACGTAATAAGAAGATTATGATTACTGGTTCTGCTGGTAGTATTGGTTCTGAGATGGTACGTCAGATTGCTGTCTATAAACCTGCAGAGCTAAATCTTATTGATCAGGCAGAGACACCTCAACATAACATTCGCTTGATGATGCAATTTGAATGGCCTAATATTAAGGCACATACTATTGTTGCAAGCATCTCTAATCAGGAAAGAATGGAGAAGATTTTCCAAACTTATAAGCCTGATTATGTATTCCACGCAGCTGCGTATAAGCATGTACCGATGATGGAAAATAATCCGTCTGAAAGTATACAAAATAACGTTTGGGGAACAAAAATTATTGCAGACCTTAGTGTTAAGTATGGTGTTAAGAAATTTGTTATGGTTTCAACAGATAAAGCTGTAAACCCAACAAATGTTATGGGTTGCTCAAAGCGTATCTGTGAGATATACTGTCAAAGCCTTAACAAAATGATTAATGAGCAGGCAAATGGTAAACCTACTACACAATTTGTTACTACTCGTTTTGGTAATGTATTAGGTTCAAATGGTTCTGTTATTCCTTTGTTCGAGAAGCAGATAAAGGCTGGAGGACCTGTTACTGTTACAGATCCTAACATCATTCGATTCTTCATGTTGATTCCTGAAGCATGTAAATTGGTACTTGAAGCTGGTACACACGGAGGTGGTGGAGAAATCTTCGTGTTCGATATGGGTAAACCTGTTAGAATAGCTGATCTTGCCAAACGAATGATTAAGCTTTCTGGTGCTAAGAATATTGAAATTAAATATACAGGGTTGCGTGCTGGCGAGAAACTATATGAAGAGGTGTTGAGTACAACTGAAAATACACTTCCAAGTTTCCACGAGAAGATTCGTATCGCAGAGGTACGTGAGTACGATTTTAATGGGGTAAACAAGCAAATAGAATCACTTATAGCTTTGAGTCACACCTACGACGATATGGCTATTGTTGAAAAAATGAAAGAGATTGTACCAGAGTATGTAAGTAATAATAGTAAATACTCTGTACTCGATAAATAATTCATTGGTCGAGTAGTGGATTTTTAATTACACTTAATGGAATATAAAAAAGAAGATTCTTTTGTCCTTTTCTTTGAGTTTCTGCGTTTTTGCTTAAAGGAGGATGCTAAGGTACCTGCTAATTTAGTAGAGATGGATTGGGATGCACTCTATAAGTTTGGAAAAAAACAAGCTATTCTTGGTGTCTTATTTCATGGTATAAAGAAGTTGTCAGAATCTCCATATCGTCCTAATAAGGAGCAAATATTTAAGTGGTATGGTGCTTACTCTTATATAGAGCAAGCTAATAAACAAACTTATAAAGATGCAGATGCACTTACAACATTATTACGTGAAAAGTATGGTGTACGTAGTTGTGTTTTAAAAGGGCAAACTAATGCATTGATGTATCCTGATCCCTATATGCGTACATCAGGCGATATAGACCTATGGACTGATGCAAAAACGTTAGATATTATACGTATTTCTCGTGAGTTAGATAGTAAAGGAGAAATCGGATATCATCACATTGAACTGAGTTATTTTAAAACACCAGTAGAAATTCACTTTTTCCCTTCATTTATGGGAAATTTGTGGCATGAATATAAGTTACGTCGATACTTTGATCAATGCAAAGAAAACCAGTTTAAATATCTAACTGAGTTACCAGATGGTTTAGGAAAGATTTATACTGTAACGGATGATTTCAATCGTGTGTTTCAGTTGACTCATTTGATGCACCATTTCTTTTTTGAAGGTATTGGTTTAAGACAAATGATAGATTATTATTATTTGTTGCTACGTGGCTTTAGCGAGAAGGAGCGTAAAGAAACTCTTCATGTACTGAAAGATGTCGGGATGTGCAAATTCACAGCAGCTGTAATGTATGTAATGAAAGAGATATTTGGTTTACAAGACAAGTATTTACTCTTGGAGCCTAATGATAGAATAGGTAAGATGCTTGTTTCTGAAATATTGATGGCAGGTAATTTTGGTTTTCATGATCATCGTTATTCATTTGCTGGTAAATCAGTTTATTCCCAATATTTTTTAGAAATATATCGAAATCTTCATTTTGCGATAGACTTTCCATCTGAAACCGTATGGGGGCGTCCTATCTCAAGGTGGTGGCATATGATATACAAGGCATATTTGCGTCGCCAACTGCGTCGGAGTTCGAAATAAGAGCTTTATTAATATAGAATAGAACTCTTTCCGATTGAAAATATAAGGCTGAATAGTTGTGCTATACGTGAGCACCAATGGTGCTGTGCTTAAACACTAATGGTGTTCAGTACTAACACGATTGGTGTTTCAGTCTTTTTCTTGTATCATCAAAGTTGAAATCGCGCTTGAGTAATTAGGTAATCCAGTTTAACTTCTATTGTATTAGTATAAAGGAGGTGGGTATCACTTTGTAAGAGTCTTATCTTGCGCGAATATAAGTTTTACCATGACGGGATAATGGTCTGAGATATTGCGACGCGACTTACCAAGCCAATAGCTGTTGGTAAAGATAGCATAATGTGGAACTTTAAAATCAGAAGAAACGAAAATATGGTCAATTCGGGCTTTACTGCGACTATCCTGCATAAAGTCATTCCATGTTCCAGTAGGTGTCATGCGTTGTAGAGCGTTAGTGTAACAATCACGTAGAACCCCAGAGTTAGAGAAGATTTGATAGATTTCATCTGTTTGGTCTACATTAAAATCGCCCGTCAGAATTGTAGGTAACCCTTTTGATAACTGATTAATACGTTTTAAAATTAATCGAGCACTCTCTCTCCGTGTGCCACAGTACCCACATGGTCCATGTGAGTATTGAAGAAATAAAATTGCTTACCCGATACCTTGTCTTGAAATTTTCCCCATGTGCAAATACGAATACACGCTGCATCCCATCCCAAAGAAGCTCTTTCAGGAGTAGGAGAGAGCTAGAAATTACCACTATCTAATAATCTAAGTTGATTTTTTTTATAAAAGATTGCTGCGTATTCTCCTTTTTCTTTACCATCGTCTCGTCCAACACCAATATAACCGTAACTATCTAATCCTTTCATTAAATCATGTAGTTGGTCTACAAGTACCTCTTGTGTACCAAATATTTCTGGCTGTTCAAAATTGATGAAGTCACACAAATGTGAACAACGTTGTGTCCATGCATTGCCTTCTTTTTCATCATTTGGGTTGTTATAACGGATATTATAAGTGCCTACATAGAGTCGTTGAGCCGAAAGGCTACAGCTCAGTAGCAATGCAAGGAATAGTGTCGTTAGTTTATTCATGATTTAAGTTCTTTATTGTTCCACAATCTGTAATATACTTTTACATACAGTTTTATGTTCAGTGGTAATATAGTTAGCTTCTGCTTGTGGCTTACTTACTAAGCAGACTAATAAAAGGTATCAATAAAAAAGAAGTCCCCTCTCCTTAGCAGGGGGAGGGGAGTGTCTTCTAAAATCTACTAATAATCTCCTCTGGCTTTACAAGTTCCTGTTCGCCAGTAGTCATATTCTTTAGTGTTATCTTACCTTCTTGCATTTCAGTTTCACCTGCAAGGGCAACAAAACCAATGTTCTTTGCATTGGCATAGCTCATTTGTTTCTTCATTTTAGCCTTGTCAGGGAACATTTCAGTGCGAATACCAGCCCTACGTGCAGCTGCAACAATTGGCAGACAGTAGGCAGTTTCCTTCTCTCCGAAGTTAATAAAGAGAAGCTGTGTACCCTGTACGCTCTCCTTTGGATAGAGGTCGAGCGTATTAAGAACATCATAAATGCGGTCAGCACCAAAGCTAATTCCGACACCAGAGATACCTGGCATACCAAAGATACCAGTTAGGTTGTCATAACGTCCACCACCTGTGATAGAACCAATCTGTACATCAAGGGCCTTAACCTCAAAGATAGCACCTGTGTAATAGTTCAATCCACGTGCCAAAGTAAGGTCGAGCTGTATCTCATTGTTTAGTCCAGAACCCTTCAATGTTTCAAGGATAAAACGCGTTTCTTCAACACCTTTTAGTCCAGTTTCACTCTCCTTCAAGACTTCTGCAATAACATCAAGTTTCTCTTCATTGGTTCCTTCTAACTTAATGATAGGTTGCAACTTCTCTATTGCTTCTTCAGAGATTCCATTATTACGCAGTTCTTCGTTTACATTATCAAGTCCTATCTTATCAAGTTTGTCGATAGCAACTGTGATGTCAACAATTTTATCCTTCTCACCAATTACTTCAGCTATACCTGTGAGAATCTTTCTATTGTTAATCTTTATCTGTACGCGAATGCCAAACTCTGTAAATACAGTGTCAATAATCTGCATTAACTCCACCTCGTTTAGTAATGAGTCAGAGCCTACTACATCGGCATCACACTGATAGAACTCACGATAACGACCCTTCTGTGGACGGTCTGCACGCCAAACTGGCTGTATTTGGTAACGCTTGAAAGGTAGCTGCAACTCATCACGATGCATCACCACGTAGCGAGCAAAAGGTACTGTAAGGTCATAACGCAATCCCTTTTCGCAGAGTTTTGTCTGCATCTTTAGTGTATTGCGCTCCTTAAGTTCTTCATCGCTAACAGCCTTCAAGTAATCTCCTGAATTCAGTATCTTAAAAAGAAGTTTATCTCCTTCTTCACCATACTTACCCATCAACGTCTGTAAGGTCTCCATAGAAGGTGTCTCTATCTGCTGAAAGCCATAGAGAGCGTAAACACGCTTGATGGTATCAAATATGTAATTTCGTTTTGCCATCTCATCTGGACCGAAGTCACGGGTACCCTTTGGGATGGAAGGTTTGTTTGCCATTTGTCTTGTATTTTTGTTTTACGAATGAAAAATATTAGGCTGTGAGAAACGAATATAAGCTTTTCTGAATGCTTATAACCGCCAGTCACAGCCTAAACAAGATTATAAAACGATCGTTTGTTCGCGGTCAGGACCAACAGAGATAATACCAATGCGGGTCTCAAGATAGTTCTCAAGGAAAGCTACATACTCACGGAACTCCTCTGGGAATTCATCCTGTGACTTACATTTTGTCATATCTTTCTTCCAACCGCGGAAATCCTTGTAGATTGGTTTCACATTATCAATCTCGTAAGGGAAGTCCTTTGTCTCTGTACCATCTGGCAACTCGTATGCAACGCATGCCTTGATAGTTTCGAAGCTATCAAGAACATCACTCTTCATCATAATAAGCTCAGTCACACCATTTACCATTACAGAGTAGCGAAGCTGAACAAGGTCAATCCAACCACAACGGCGCTCACGTCCGGTAACAGCTCCATACTCATGGCCGAGATCACGAATCGTCTTTCCGGTCTCGTCAAATAATTCTGTTGGGAATGGACCAGAGCCGACACGAGTACAGTAAGCCTTCATGATACCATAGACATTACCCACCTTATTAGGACCAATACCAAGTCCAGTACAAGCACCTGCACAAATTGTATTTGAAGAAGTTACGAAAGGATAAGAACCAAAGTCTACGTCCAACATTGTTCCTTGCGCACCTTCGCAAAGAATATGCTTACTTTCACGAAGGAGGCGGTTGATTTCATTTTCAGAATCAACAAACTTAAACTCCTTCATATATGCTATGCCTTCCATCCAAAGCTTCTCAGTCTCTTCTAAGCCTTCAAAGTCTGTCCAACCAAGTGCTGCAAGCATTTTCATATGACGATCCTTATGAGCAGCATACTTTTGTTCGAAGTCACAGAGGATATCACCAACACGTAAACCATTTCGACTGATCTTATCAGTATAAGTAGGACCAATACCCTTGCCAGTAGTTCCAACCTTGTCTTTACCCTTTGCTGCTTCGTAAGCACGGTCAAGGATACGATGTGTTGGCATGATAAGGTGGGCTTTCTTTGAGATATGTAGACGCTCCTTTAGAGGATGTCCACTCTTCTCAAGGTCTTTTGCTTCACCCATAAAGAGATCTGGAGCTAAAACGACTCCATTGCCAATGATGTTAACTTTGCCACCTTGGAAGATGCCTGATGGTATAGAACGCAGCACGTATTTCTGACCTTCGAACTCAAGAGTGTGTCCTGCGTTCGGACCTCCTTGGAAACGAGCTACTACATCGTAGCGTGGTGTGAGCACGTCTACAACCTTACCTTTTCCTTCATCACCCCATTGGAGACCCAACAGGACGTCTACTTTACCTGTGTTCATTTGCTTTTATGTGAGTTTTTTACTTGTTTCTGTGTAAGAAACTTGCTTCTCTGACGCGACAAGGCGGCTTGACAGCGTGAACATATGCCATATATATATAAGGAGAAACCATCTCGGCGAAAGCGGTGGAACTTTGTGTTCTTTATAGCATCCGCAATCTCTGGGGAATCAACCTCTGTCACTGTTCCGCATAGCGTACAGATCTGATGGATATGATCTTCATTGTTATAGCATGCCTCATACTTGGTTTGACCGATGAACCGATGTCTGACTACGAGACGTAATTCAATGAAAAGACGCATCGTATTGTAAAGTGTGGCACGAGAAACTCGAAAATTATTCTTTTCAAGTGCTGCACCCAATTCATCTAAGGAGAAATGTTCTCCCATGTCATACACCGCATCCAAAATGGCATATCGCTCTGATGTCTTGCGATGATTGTTAGCTTCGAGGTATTCATCCAGAATGTCTCGAACTCTTTTTTTGACTATATCTTTAGTCACAACTTACTGATTAAATTTGCACAAAGTTACTATTTTTAAACGATATAACTACTATACAGTAATAAAAAAAAGTTAAAAACATTGTGCTTGTATAATGGTATAAAAGCTGTCTTGTGATTCTTTTTACATGTTTATTACACTATGGTATTATTCTTTATACAAGTACTATATCGAATAATTTTTATGAAAAAAGGTTCTTCCGCTAAATGCGTAGATTGTTAATAGAATGAGATTAATCCATATACCATGGTATGATTACCCCCAATTAGGGGGGGTAAAATGGGTCATGCGAGCCTCTAACATTGTGTGCAGTGGGTATGATTACCCCCAATTAGGGGGGTAAAACGGGAGATAAACTACATGACAAATATAATTAGGTGCGATGTCTATCGGTCTTTTACAAACAAACTTACTCCCTCATTAGTTGAGCTTTGTAAATTATTTTCATTCTATACAAAACCAATACATGCTCTTTTAGCTTCTAAAAGACGCCCAATTGACTTGCAAAAGGTGCCCTTTAAGCCCCTTACTAACACCCTTTTGAAGTCCAATTAAGCACCTTTTACTTTACTACTTTATAACTAATTGATTTCTATATGGTTATGAACCTACATTTTGTATGTGTTTTTACCGTTATTTATAGATGTCTTGCTTGAAATTATGTAATGATTTTTTAATCTATTGTCTATAGATTATCGAAGTCTTAAAATGAAAAGGTTTTCAATGAAGTGGATGATAAAAGGATAGATAGTTGACAGTCTTAGCCATGTTTTTGTTTAATGATTAACTTCGTTTTTTCCTTTATAGTAATACGAAAAGCGTCCACACATTTAACGGAAGAACCCCAAAAAACATTTATCTTCATCGAAATAAGTAATTCTTGTCATGGAACATAAATTCTTTTCTTCACGATAAAAATATATTAGATTTAGTCTAAATCATAATTTATGATGATTTTTTCTTTTTTCTTTACTTGTCTAATGAAAAATAATACATATCTTTGTGCACGAAACAAGATATAAATCCTATGAAATTAAAAACCATATCTACCAAATTGAAAAGTATGATAGATAAGTTTCTATCATGCATCTCATATCGGCAAAAGGTTACATTATCTATTTTGTGCGGTGTGATAGTAGGATTAACAGGGTTATTCTTTTATCTTCTACGTATGCATACCTATATAATAGGTGATGACCCAGCGGCATGTATTAATTGCCATATCATGTCACCTTATTATGCTACGTGGTCACACTCTGCACATGCTCGTAACACCACATGTAACGATTGTCACGTTCCTAATGATAACGTTGCTACACACTATGCTTTTAAAGGTATGGATGGAATGAAGCATGTAGCTTATTTTGTTACATTTAATGAATCGCAAACTATTCAGGCAGAATCAGCATCCGCAGAAGTGATAATGGATAACTGCATCCGCTGCCATAAACAATTAAATCAAGAGTTTGTTAATACAGGCAGAATAGATTACATGGAGGCTCAGCGTGGTGAAGGTAAAGCCTGCTGGGATTGTCATCGTGATGTAGCACACATGAAGATGAATTCTCTCTCAAGTACTCCTGGTGCAGAATATGTGGAACCAATGCCACCTTCTCCTGTTCCAGATTGGTTGCAAAAAATGTTAGGAAAGAAAAAATAAGAACTAAAAATCGATAATTATGGCAAAGACATTAAAGAAATGGCAAGGCTGGCTACTCTTTGGAGGAGCAATGGTTCTCGTGTTCATTCTTGGACTGCTCTGTTCTTCAATGCTTGAAAGAAGAGCTGAGGTTGTAAGTGTGTTCAACAACAGACGTACACCGATGACTGACTCCATTGTATCTCAGAATGAGAAATTTGCAGCTGATTTCCCACGTGAATATCAGACGTGGGCAATGACAGAAGACACAAGTTTCGTGAGTAAGTACAATTCTTCCCAGGAAGTAGATGTACTGGCTGAGAGACCCGAAATGGTTATCCTATGGGCTGGCTATTCTTTCTCAAGAGGGTATAATACACCACGTGGACACCGTCATTGTATTGATGACTTACGTAAGATTATGCGTACAGGAAGTCCAGGTGTTGATGGACAAGATGACATACAGCCAGGAACCTGTTGGACCTGCAAGGGTCCTGATGTTCCACGTCTAATGCGTGAGAAAGGAACTGATAAATTCTATGCTGCCAAGTGGAGCGACTGGGGACCAGAGGTCATGAACACCGTCGGTTGCTCAGACTGCCATGATGCAAGGACGATGGAACTTCGTCCCGCTCGTCCTGCTCTCTATGAGGCATGGGCTCGTGTCGGTAAAGACGTGAGAAAAGCCAGCCATCAAGAGATGCGTAGCCTGGTCTGCGCACAGTGCCACACGGAATACTACTTCGAGAAAGAGAATGGCAACTATCTACATTTCCCTCAAGAAAAGGGTATGACGTGTGAGGCAGCAGAGGAATACTACGATAGTATTGGATTCTATGATTACATTAATCCGTTATCAAAGGCGAAGATTCTAAAGGCACAGCACCCTGGTTATGAATTGTATTTACAGGGAATCCATGGACAGCGTGGTGTTTCATGTGCTGATTGTCATATGCCTTATATCTCTGAGGGTGGTGTAAAATATACAGATCATCATATTACAAGTCCATTAGCAAACATCAGTCGTACTTGCCAGACTTGTCACCGTCAAGATGCTGAAACACTTCGTCAGAATGTATATGAGCGTCAACAGAAGATTTATGACTTCCGTACTCATGTCGAAAGAGAACTTGCTGCAGCACATATTGAAGCTAAATTTGCATGGGAAAAGGGCGCAACTGAGGCTGAGATGGAGCCTGTTTTGAAAGACCTTCGTAAGGGGCAGTGGCGTTGGGACTATGCCGTTGCCAGCCACGGCGCTGCTTTCCATGCTCCACAAGAAGTAATGCGACTCCTTGGAAGTGCAATGGAATATGCAAAGGATGCACGCTTACAGATCGCACGTGTAGTTGCTCGTCACGGCTTTACAGGACAGATTCCTCTTCCTGACGTTTCTACTAAGGCTAAGGCACAGTCTTACATTGGCTTAGATATGACTAAGCTTAATGCACAAAAGAAGCAGTTCCTCGACACTATCGTTCCGAAGTGGATAGAGCAGGCACGCAAGAATAAGCGGTTTATAACTAAACCGATGTAAACAAACTACAAGCAGGATTCCTTCCCATTAGGGGAGGAATCTTGTTCAGTAAAATAGGAATACTCTATTTGAAGAATATTCTTGTATCCTAATATTTTATATATCAAAACGAAATCATTTATCTGCTCGTACTTCACAAACATAAAATAAAGTTTTTCAAGACCTTATTAATAGTGGGGGAGAGCCTCTTTTACTATGTGGAATAAACCTTATACACTTAGAGAAGGTACAGCAATAGTTGTTGGTTTATTGGTTACAGGTGGATTATTACAGGTAACAATAGGTCCCTTAGAGTGGGGTATCTTTGCTTGGCCAGCCAACATTATTACAGTAATCTTACTCGTACTGGCACTTATCATAGTCTATGCACTTCGTAAGCGGTCTTATTTCTGTCGTTTCATGTCAACCATGCAAGCGGCGATTCCAGCTATTGCTACAGCTGCAATACTCACTCTTCTTATGGGACTTACCAAACAAGTGGCAGAGGGGAAAGCTCCTATTGACCCACTTGGTCTAACAAAGATGCTTAATTTCTGGCCGTTTATCCTTGTTTACCTATGGATGACAGCCATTGTTGGTGAAGTCACTTTGAATCAAATAGCACATTTCTCTTGGCGTCGCTTGCCAACACTAACGAGTCATGTCGGACTGTTCCTTGTTCTTACATGTGGTACACTTGGTAGTGCAGATATGCTTCGAGTAAAGATGTTTTGCGAGCAAGGACAGGTTGAGTGGCGTGGTCTTGATGCTTTTAGTGCTGTTCATCACCTCCCTGTTGCAATTCAACTGGAGAAGTTTACCATTGATGAATATCCACCTAAGCTCATGCTTATTGACAATATGGGACTTCCGCTTCCTAAGGGAAAACCTGAGAACATTCTTTTAGATAAGAATGTAAAGTCAGGTCAACTGTTAGATTGTAAGATTGAGGTACTCAAGCGTATTGATAATGCTATGCCAGTTATGCTCAGTAAGATGGTTGGTAAGATGCCTGGTGGTATGATGAGCAATATCCGTATGGACTCTTTAGGACAGGCACGTAATAAGGATGGCTATATAGCTTCGGATGCAACAGGTACTGCTTGTGCGATATTGGTAAAGGTAACAACTGGTGTAGATGCTAATGGAAGCAGTGACTCTGGTTTAATTAAAGGTCATAAAAGTACTGTAACTGGTTGGCTCACTTGTGGAAGCTATCTTTTCCCTTATCAGTCTTTGAAACTTAGTGATGGTAGAAGATTGGTTATGCCAAATCGTGAGCCACGTCGTTTCGCTTCACTTGTTGACATCTATACACAGGATGGAAAAAATATTCACACCGAGATAGAGGTTAACAAACCTTTTAGTATTGATGGATGGAAAATCTATCAGCTAAGTTACAATGAACAAATGGGCAAGTGGAGTAATCTAAGTATCTTTGAGATTGTAACAGACCCTTGGATGCCAGTTGTCTATGTAGGTATATTCATGTTGTTATTTGGAGCTGTTGGAATGTTCTTGACAGCAAGTCGTAAGAAGGAGGTTAAGCTATGATTTGGAGTTATTTTATCATATTTGCAGTCGTATCAGTAGTTTTATGGGCTATAGGTGCATGGGCTGCATGGCGTAACCGTCGTATCTTAGCGTTTGGCGCAACAGGTCTTGGACTTGTAATCTTCTTTTCCTACATTCTTATTATGTGGATAACATTGGAGCGTCCACCACTTCGAACGATGGGAGAAACGCGTTTATGGTATAGTTTTTTCCTTCCTTTGGCAGGTATTATTGTCTTTAGTCGTTGGCAGTATAAATGGATATTGAGCTTTTCAACACTTCTTGCAACAGTGTTTGTATGTGTTAATATCTTTAAGCCTGAGATTCATTCCAAGACGCTTATGCCAGCCTTGCAGAGTCCATGGTTTGCTCCTCATGTAATTGTGTATATGATGGCATATGCACTTTTGGGTGCAGCAGTAGTCATGTCGGTCTATCTTCTTTTCTTTAAGAAGGGAACTGATACGGATAAAGAGATGGAGATAACTGATAACCTTGCCTACGTTGGACTATCATTTATGACACTTGGTATGCTTATGGGTGCTTTGTGGGCAAAAGAGGCATGGGGACATTATTGGTCATGGGACCCAAAGGAGACATGGGCAGCTATTACTTGGCTTTCTTATTTGGTCTATGTCCATTATCGTCAGTATCGTCCTCACATTGTTCGTCCAGCCTTATGGGTCCTCATTATAGCCTTCATCTTACTGCAGATGTGCTGGTGGGGCATCAATTATCTGCCGTCAGCACAAGGCATGAGTGTACATACATATAACTTAAGTTAAAACACTTTATTTCAAATCGGTTCATTAGAAGGTTATTTCTTAATTCTAATGAACCGATTTTGTTTTACTCATATATCTTCTCTTGATATTATCATTAAGTCATATTTTTGACAAAACCCTTTGTTCTTCCATATCTTTTTTATACTTTTGACGACTGAATTCAACAATAATAAGATGAGACAGATTATTAATCACTTTACAGACGATGACCTTTATAAGCTTACAATGTGCTGTGCTGTCATTGACAACTATCCACGTGCACATGTTTGCTATCAGTTTGTTGACCGTGACGATACGGTCTATCCAGAAGGCTTTGCACGTGAAGTGGAACATCAAATAGAGTTACTTGAGACGGTTGTTATTACCGACGAAGAAATAAATTTTCTTCGACAGAAGTGCAATTATCTTCCAGAATGGTTCTTGACATACCTCCGCGGCTTTCGCTTTTCACGTGAGTGGGTGAAGGTATGGCAGGATGAGGATAGGCATCTTCATATTGAGTTTGAAGGATTATGGGCTGATACTATTCTGTTAGAGGTAAAGGTTCTTGCCATTATTTCAGAGCTATTCTATATGTTTAACGACCAAGCTCAGGAGTTTGACTATCAAGAACTCTATGATAAGACTTACCATAAGACAGAGCGATTACTTGAAGCCGGATGTGTATTCTCAGACTTTGGTACACGTCGTCGTGCCAGCCTTACAGCAGAAGATACTGCTGTTCGTGCCATGAAGGATTGCTACGACAGTCGCGAATGGAAAGGACGCTTTGTTGGAACAAGCAATATTCATCTTGCCATGAAGTATAATCTTATGCCTGTTGGTACGATGGCGCATGAGTTTATTTGCGCTATTGGTGGTATGTTTGGACCTCAGATGGCAAACTATATGGCTATGGAAGCATGGCGTAGAACTTATCGAGGTGCTTTGGGAACTTACCTTTACGATTCCTTTGGGTGGGATATATTCTCTTATAACTTCTCTGAAGATTTTGCTAATCAGTTCAAGGGGTTGCGCATAGACTCTGGTGATAACTTTGAGCAATTAGAGAAGATCATTGCAAAATATAATTCTTTCGGTATCGATGCACGTGATAAGCAGGTGTTATTCTCAAATGCTTTAGATACGGATAAGGCTATTGAGATACAGCGTTATGCTGAGAACCGAGTGAAGCCTTCATTTGGTATTGGTACTCACTTTACCAATGATTTCCCACATGTAAAACCAATGAACATTGTTATTAAGTTGGTCGCTGTAAAGATTACGGAGTCATGGCCATTCTATAACGAGACCTGTAAGATCTCAGAAGACAAAGGTAAGCATACGGGTAAGCCAGAGGTTATCAAGCGATTCATGGAGGCAATTAATTATAAAGAGTAGATTTCTATCTAATTTTTACCTCGAATATTACAGAGGGGAAACGTCAAAAGGCGATAATAAGTTGATGAATTAATGTCATTACTTATTATCGCCTTTTGAAGTTATATTGCTCTTAATCTATTATGAAGGTCATATTTAAAAAATAGCAAATAATGATAATCATAATTATGAAGTGTAGTAGTAATCATAATTATGAATTATATCTTTGCTCCAGACTCTATCTTGTTCAATCCCTTCTGATAGTAGATATAGTAAAGTACGCCTGACAGTGTTAAACCAAATGGGAAGGCAAACCAGACACCGACCAGCTGATAGTTCATAACGACTCCAAAGAGATAGCCTAAAGGAAGAGAAACAATGAAGAAAGATACAAACGCAATCCAGATTAGCGGACGAACATTAGCTGTGCCGCGCATTGCATTGGCATAATTACACTGTAAGCCATCACCAAACTGATAAATCATAAATGGAATAATCGTCATAGATACCATTGAAATAACGTTTACATTATCAGTGAAAAGTCCACCAATGATATGACGGCAAATGAAGATTGGCACAGAAGTTAGTATGGCAAGCAAGAAGACTAAATGAATTCCAGCCGTTGCTGTTCTTCTTACAGCAAGATAGTCACGTTGTCCCATGAAGTTACTAATACGTACTGCTACCGCTGCTGCCAAGCCATAGTAGATCATGTAGCCTAACTGTGAAATCGTCAACATAACCTGATGAGCCGCTAAGGATTCTGTATCGAACCAGCCAACCATCAAACTTGAAAGGCTAAAGGCAGCAGTTTCCATACCCATTTGTAATGCTAAAGGAATACCAAGAACAATAATCTGCTTGAAGTCTGCATATTTCACCTGACCTAAACTCCATCCCTTCTTGTATTCTTTATATTTCTTACTAAAGAAGAAGATGCCTACCATAATGAAAGCCATCACGATACGTGAAATCATTGTAGATAGTCCTGCACCAACCAGTCCCATCTCTGGAAGTCCTAAATGGCCATAAATCAGTATCCAGTTACCAAAGATATTCATCACATTTCCAGCAACAAGAATCCACATTGCCACCTTTGTGTCAGTGATACCATCGGTAAACTGGCGGAAAGTATTAAACCAACATACAAATGGGAGAGACACAAGTTGGATAAGGAAGTAAGGGCGAATGAGTGGTAATAACTCTTCTGGCTGTCCCAAACGATGAATATTCAAGTACAGAACAATCATAATGGCAGATAAAAGTATTGCCATACAGGTGTTTGCTGCCGTAGCACTCTTCATTACCTCACCAATACGATGAGTCTTATCCTGTCCGTATAGGATACCAACAAGTGCTGTAATAGCATATGTAAAGCCAATAGCAAAAATAATGACCAACGTAAACATATTGTTGACAAATGCCGCTGCAGCCAATTCTTCTGTACTATGATGTCCAATCATAAGCGTATCGGCAAAGTTAAGAATAAGGTTTCCTAATTGTCCGATAATGATTGGAACGCCTAAATAAGTAAGGTTACGATAGTGTGTTTCGTACTTTGAAAATTGATATGACATACTAATTTTTGCTATTTATTATCCTAAGTGTGATGCAAAGGTACGAAAAAATATTGTATTTTCATACAATTTTCATAAATTACTTTATCTTAGTTTATGATAAAAAAGAGAGGTATAGAGTAAGAAAAGACTACTTTATCTATTCTTAGGCGGTTTATTTATCGGGTGAAAAGAGTTTTTTTACAGGTAAGATAGTACACCTTTATTATATAAGAAACATAAAATCAACCCAAAGTCTTTTCATGAAATAATTAGGAGTAAAGCCCTCTAATATTATCGCTTTACCCGAATCGGTTAGGAAACAAAACCATAGTAAGAAGAACTATACATTTTGTGGTCTAATGACCGATTCGGATTTAATCATATTGAGGACGATAATGCACAAACGAAAAGAGGAGCCCCCCTATGGTCTCCTCAAAACAATATAGTATTTGTTTTAATGATTTACAAGTCAAACTTGTAGCCCAAAGTAATCTGGAATACGCTGTTCTTAGCATCTGTCAATTTGAAAGCCTTGCTAACACCCCAATTGTAACGAGCATCAAGCTGGAAATTGTTGTATTCGTAAGAAAGACCTACTGGAATAGAAACATCTACAGACTGTGCCTTTGCTGGATTTTCAACTGCATCAAGATTATTTACCTTAATTTTGTTGCTAACATTAAATCCAGGCTGAACACCCAATTTAACAGCAAGACCTTTAACAACATAAACGTTTGCCATGATAGGAACGTTAATGTAATCAAGGCGGTTTGTTGCATCAACTAAATTAGCGAAATTAGCTTTTGCACCCTGCATAGAGTAGAGTACACCTGCACTTACAGAGAAGATGTCACTTGCCTGATACTCACCCTCAACACCAGCTACAAGACCTACACGAGGGTCTGAGCCCTTAACCTCTGTAAGATTAGCAATACTAACACCAACCTTTGGCTGAAGGTTGAATGAACCAACTGCATGCTGTGCGAATGTAGATACTGATGAAAGCATCAGTGCTGCTACAACTAAAATCTTTTTCATAACTCTTTGTTTTTTATTAAGTATATTTTATTCTATAGTTATCCTTTTATTATACTCCTCGTTTATAAGCCTTTTAAAGCCTCCAATAGAGAAGTTTTATATTGAATATTTCGTTAATTATGTGCGCAAAGTTAAACGAAACTAATGTTACTTCAAAGGTTTTTGCGTTAAATATTATTTATATGACACAACAACAAAGAAAATACATAGAAAAAGATGGATTGAAAAATATTTTTCTTTCAATCCACCTTATTGTATACCTAATACTGACCTTATAATCTTTATGAGGATTATAAGATTCTAATATTTACTTCACCTGGCAACTAAGTTCCTTACCCTCTGATAGTTCTTTTACACTGCTAAGGGTTGAAACAGCGATATTGTAGAGCGCTTCCTTTGTAAAGAATGCTTGATGAGAGGTCAATACAACGTTTGGAACCATCAGTAAGCGAGCCAATACGTCATCGTCAATCATCTTGTCGCTCTTATCCTCATAGAAGTACTCCTTCTCCTCTTCATAAACGTCAAGACCAGCTGAACCCACCTGCTTTGTACGCAAGCCTTCGATAAGGTCTTCTGTGTGGATAAGCTGACCACGACCAGTATTGATAATCATCACACCCTTCTTCATTTTCGCAATACTTTCCTTATTGATAAGGAACTTTGTGTCTGGTGTCAATGGGCAGTGGAGGGAGATGATATCACTATTCGCATAAAGTTCGTCAAGCTGAACAACCTTCACATTATACTGCTTTGCAAACTCTTGATCTGGATAGAGATCGTATGCCATAATATTCATACCAAAGCCGTGAAGAATCTTTATAAGCTCTTTGGCAATACGACCCATACCAACAACACCTGCTGTCTTACCATGCATGTCGAAGCCTAACAAACCATGTAATGTGAAGTCTCCATCACGTGTACGGTTCACAGCACGATAAATCTTACGGTTAAGACTTAGCATCAGTGCTACAGCATACTCAGCAACAGCATGTGGAGAGTAAGCAGGTACGTGTGTCACCTTAATACGACCTTCAGCAGCCTTAAGGTCAACATTATTGAAACCAGCACATCGAAGAGCTACAAGTTTTACACCATTGTTCACTAATTCATCAATAACTCTTGCATCGCACTCTGCATTTACGAAAATACAAACCACGTCTGCACCCTTTGCCAAAGGCACAGTACTAATACTGAGACGCTCTTGATAATAGCGAATATCGAAATTATAATCCTTGTTTACTTCGTTGAAAGACTCGATGTCATACGACTTTGCGTCGAAAAATGCTATCCTCATTGCTATTTACCTAATTTAATTATTATAAGTGCTATAGATAATCCTTTATACGGTAAAAGGATTTCTTTATTTTTTCTGATTCCTCAGGTAATCTTTAATGTGTAAGTTATCCAACTTACTTAAGGCAATGCAAAGGTACACATAATTTGTAATTCTTGCAAATAATTATTTTTATAGTTGTTCTTTCTGAGATAGAATAGTTTGCCATTTTGCAGAAATGAAAGCTATAATACTATGATAGTTTTAATTTTATTTTGCTGTCACTTTTAACAGTTCGTGTAGACTTGTTATAAACCAACAAGTTACAACCTATAATCTGATGATGGGAGTGACAGGAAATCTATTTTAAAGAATTTGTGATGTTATAAGAAAGTAGAAATTTGGAATGAATTGATGAGGTATGTATAATGGTTCTGAATTACTCATGGTTAAAAGTACAATTTAGTCACTCTCACCGTTGATAACTTCCCTTATCAACAAGTCTCTTTTCTTCGCTTAGAAAAGAGTCATTATAATTTTTCTCCTCTTTCCTTATCTATGTTTAAAGTCCCAACAGATATGGTGCGAAGGCACAGCACCAATGGTGCGGATGGTAAACACCAATAGTGCGAAAGGTGAAGAGTGAAACAAGATGAAAGGTATTTTTATTTATTAGAGGAATAATAAAAGGTCAATTGAAGAATCTTTTTTGTTGAGTTTGAATTCATATTAGTCTGAACTTAATTAAAGAAGTGTTCGAATATGCATCAGATATTCATCTACTTGTGGGTCTGACATACGCTTCCATATATCTCCTAATAACGCAACGCCACCAAAGTGCCATTCTTTGACAAGTGGAATGTTATTAGCAGTTATACCTCCCAAGGCAATTACTTTCTCGTCAATTACATTCTCGATAGCTGCCTGCTTAAGTAAGGTAGGGGAGAAGGCTGCATGATATCCAACCTTAGAAATACTATCGAAGATAGGACTCAAGAATACATAGTCTTTTGAGTCTTTTTGTGTTATAACTTCCTCTATTGTATGACAAGAGCAAGAGATGCTTCCATGATAAGCATTGGGGGCCACAGAATAGCGCCGATTCAAATGAATACCATGAAGCTTATATTCTTCTGCCAATTCGAAATGTTCGTGCAGAACGATTCTACTGTGCCACTGTTCGGGTATTTGAAGAAGAAGCTGCTTGTAGGCTTCTAATGATGCTTCTGGCTTACGCAGATGCAATAAGTCAAGCCCTTGTGAAAAGAGTTTACTTATGAAAGTAGCCTCTCCCGATAAGAATTCGGGAGAGGTAATGGTTATCCATTTCATTAGATGATATTTATTTCTTTAGTTTCTCTATAATCAAATCGGCTACCTTCTTGCCTGATAGTAACATACCACCAAATATTGGACCCATTCTTGGAGTTCCTGCTACGGCTGAAGAAGCCATGCCACATACATAGAGTCCAGGGTAAATTTCACGTGTTCCTTCAACGACCATGCGTTCACCTTCAGCCACATCTAAGGACTTTTCACCCACAACTCCGCCTGTAGCAGTGTCAAGTTGGATACCATTCTTACGTGCCACAACTTTACATATCTCGCTGTCGTGACCGGTACCATCAATCACACATTTAGACATGATGTTTAATGGGTCGACATGTAGTCCTTCTCGAAGGACTGGAGTCCAATTGACAACAACACCACTTACAACATCATTCTTGAAGACAACATCTTCAACAGAATAGCAGTTGAAGATTGTTGCTCCAACATGTGCTGCATGATAAAGCAAAGAGGAGGTACTTTCAACGGAGTCAATGGTATAAAGTTCGTTTTCATAAGGCTGATAGCTGATATTGAAGTCCTTAACAATGTGCAATGCTTCTTCCTGTATAACAATTTGGTTGAACATCATTGCGCCACCCCACATACCTCCGCCTGGCGACAGCTTACGATCGAACAGAGCAGTTCTAAGCCCTGCTTTCGCCAGATAATACGCTGCTACAATACCAGAAGGGCCACCACCAACGATGGCAACATCGAGATCTAAATTACGCTGAAGTTTGTCGAAATAGGTACTAATAATACCTTTTGATACTTGTGTTTCAATCATAATAAATTTATATTTATGGATAATTGTTATTCTTTTGTTTATTCCTCACAGTTCTTGAGAGAATGACTAATACGTGCAGCACAGAAATGTGGGCCGCACATTGTACAATAGTTCGCATCAATAGAGTTGCTTGCTTTGTAATATTCAAGCGCACGTTCTGGGTCGAGTGCTAAGTTAAACTGGTCTTTCCAACGGAAGTCGTAACGTGCTTTACTCAATGCATTATCACGGATAGAAGCACTCGGATGTCCCTTTGCAAGGTCTGCTGCGTGGGCAGCTATCTTATAAGTGATGACACCAATACGTACATCTTCTTTCTCAGGTAGGGCAAGATGTTCCTTTGGTGTTACATAACATAGCATGGCAGTACCATACCATCCTATGAGAGATGCACCAATAGCAGACGTGATATGATCGTAAGCTGGTGCAATATCTGTGACGAGTGGACCTAATGTATAGAATGGCGCGCCATGGCACTTATTAATCTGTCGTTCCATATTCTCCTTGATTTTATGCATTGGAACATGACCAGGTCCTTCAATAAAGACCTGCACATTCTTTGCCCATGCACGCTCAACCAGTTCACCCATCGTGTCAAGTTCGGCAAATTGAGCCACATCATTCGCATCGTGTGTACAACCAGGACGAAGTCCATCTCCCAACGATATAGCAACATCATACCTTGCACAGATATCACATATATCATCAAAATGCTCATAGAGAAAATTCTCTCTTTGATGTTCCTTGCACCATTTAGAGATAATACTACCACCACGACTTACGATACCTGTCAATCGATTGTCAGCAAGATGTATATTCTTTAATCGTATGCCACAATGAATTGTAAAGTAATCCACTCCTTGTTCGCACTGTTCAATCAAGGTATCACGGAAGATTTCCCAGTTAAGAGCATCAATCTTTCCATTAACTTTCTCAAAAGCTTGATACATAGGTACTGTCCCAACTGGTACAGGACAGTTGCGAAGAATTTGTTCTCGTGTTTCATGAATATCCTTACCTGTAGATAAATCCATTAATGTATCGCAACCCCATTTACAACTCCAAACCGCCTTTTCAATCTCTTGTTCGATACCAGAAGATGTGGAGGAATTGCCGATATTGGCGTTTATCTTCACAAGAAAGTTCGTCCCAATAATCATCGGTTCAGATTCTGGATGCTTTTTGTTAGCAGGTATTACAGCCCTCCCTTCGGCAATTTCCTTGCATACAAACGCTGGAGTGATACGCGTACTGATACCCAACTCCTCACAATTCATATTCTCTCTGATGGCAACATATTCCATCTCCTCAGTTATAATACCCTGTTTGGCGAAATACATTTGGGTCTGTCTTTCCTTACGTTTTATGACCCAAGACTGTCGTAGTTTAGGCAGTCCGCACTCTAAGTTGATATCAATATTAGGATCACTGTAAGCTCCACTGGTATCATATATATACACAGGAGCATTGTTTTCCTCACATCTTTCTCCTTTCTTGATAGTAACAGTAGGAGTAAGATGTACTTTACGCATACCCACTTTGATCTCAGGATAGAGTCTTCCACTTAGGTAAACCTTCTCAGAGGAAGGATAACTAAACTTGAATTCTGTTTTCATTTATTGCTTGATTTAAGTTTATTGATAAATCTTTTCATTGTGGTAACTGGGTTGTCATCATTGTTAGCATTAAGGATAGCACCACTAATAGCTACGCCACTTACCCCTGTCTGCATTATATCCGATACATCTTGTAGAAGTATACCACCAATAGCAATGACAGGGATATTAATCCCGTAAGCGGTCATTTGCTCAATGATACGTCTATAGCCATCTAACCCTAAGATAGGAGATAGCTTTTTCTTGGTAGTAGTAAAACGGAAAGGGCCGCAACCAATGTAGTCTGCTCCAGCAAAAAAAATACGTTTGACATCCTCAAAAGTATTTGCTGTACCACCAATGATTTTATCCTTTCCCAGAAGACGACGTGCTTCATCGATAGGCATATCGTCCTTACCAAGATGCACACCATCAGCTCCCGACCTTTCTACCAGCTCTACATAATCATCAAGAAGGAAGACTGCATCATATTGTCTGCATAGTTTTCTCGTACTTTCTGCAGTCTTTAGAACCTCCTCTTCTGAAGCATCCTTCATTCGAAGTTGAATCCATCGGCATCCTCCTTCAAGTGCCATTCGAACGCCATCTAAGTAATCATAGCGATCATTGGCATGCGTAATAAATTGTATCATAAAGTTATTAGTTTCTCAGGATTAAACAAATGGTTAACAGGTCCGTGTCCTTCGCCTATATGAATATCCTTACCTGCCGCCAATGCTTGAGAAAGATACTTCTTTGCAGCCGCTATAGCATCAACTAAATCCAGTCCACGTGCTATATAAGAAGTGATAGCAGAGGATAGAGTGCAACCTGTTCCATGTGTATTTCGGGTGGCTATTGTCTTATGAGTGAAAGTTTGTACGCCTCCATTAGCCATATAAAGTCTGTCAACCTTTTCACCTCCATCTATGTGTCCTCCTTTCATCAGAACCGCATTACAGCCTAAACTCATTATCTTTTGTGCTGCTATATCCATATCATCGATGGTTTTTATTTTCATGTTAGACAATATTTCTGTCTCAGGAAGATTAGGAGTCAGCAGAGTAGACATTGGAAGCAAAGAATGACAAAATAGTTCCAAAGCATCTGGTTTCATAAGATTAAAGCCGCTTGTTGACACCATTATAGGATCAATCACTATCGGACACTTCGGATAATGCTTTAAAGTATCAGCTATGGCGTGTATAGTAGCACAATCATTTACCATCCCAATCTTTACAGCATCAGGTTTTAGATCGTCCATAACCGCCTTAATCTGATCTGCAACGATAAGAGGATTCACTCCATGAACAGCCTGTACACCCTTCGTATTTTGCACAGTAATAGATGTAATAGCAGTTGCTGCATAGACGCCCAAGGCTGACATAGTCTTTATGTCTGCTTGTATTCCAGCTCCACCGCTACAGTCAGAGCCTGCAATTGTCAATACACAAATATACCTCATTCAATATATCGGTTTGTAGAGGTACGTCTATTGCAGTTTTTCAAAAGATAATACGAGATAGAAAACAGTCCCATTAATGACAAACAAAGTGTAAGTATAGAATGAGACAATCCCTGCGGCTGCATTATCAGCGTCAGGTTCTATGGGTATAATCTCAGCAACACAATTGTGAAGCACCCCTTGTTTCTTAATTTATTTATTGGTTGACAAAAGTAAATGTTATTACTTAAATAGGAAATAGTTACCTAAGATTTAACTTATATTTAACGTTTAGTACGCCATATTATATAGTTCTCTCCCCAATTAAAAGACTATGTTTGCCAAGGAGTTGATGCTCCGCACATGTGGTGCTAATGGTAAACACCAATGGTGTTGGGTGCTAAATGCCTTGCAATACTTAGCCAAAATGAAAGCTATTTATTGTTGCCATACCTCAGATATAGTCATTATTCTCTATTCTTGACCTTTTTATAGGAGTTTTCGGTACATATATTACAGAAAAATATGTAAATTTGCATTTATATTAGCGTTAAACAACACACATATAAATCGTGAATAATTCTTCCACTATAAAGGGTTATGGCTATGCCAGCCTTTCTGCAATTACGTTTGGTACTATCCCGTTTTTCTCCATTCCTGTAATGGAATCGGGAATGTTATTGCCGTCAGTGTTAATCTATCGTTTTGCCTTCGGTTGCCTTTTTATGATGGCGATCCTCTTATGGCGTAAGCAAAATCTGCATATACGATGGGGAGATGGACTCCGTATCACATTCCTTTCGATTCTGTATGCTGTGTCGGCTGTATGTCTTTTCAGTAGTTACGAATATATGCCTGGTGGTATAGCTACCACCCTGCTATTCTCTTATCCGGTATGGACGGAGATTCTTCTCATTCTTTTCTTTAACGAAAAACTTACAATTCGCATATCCTTAGCTATTTTACTTGCTATTGCCGGTGTGGCTTTTCTTGGTGGAATAGGGCATACAGACGGTATTAAGTCGATGTGGGGTGTTACACTTGCAATGTCTTCAGGACTGCTGTATGCTATCTATATGGTACTTTTCCCTAACATGCGTATTCGTAAGTTGCCGGCGTTGAAGGTTAATTTCTACATCTTTTTTATGGCAATGTTGCTACTCATTCTTTATGCAACATTTACAACAGGAGGCGTACAGCGAATCTCTAACGCAGACTCTTTCCTTTCATTGATACTATTAGGTTTGATTCCAACCACTATCAGTAATGTAACGTTGGTACGTTCACTCACCTTGATTGATTCTGCCAGTGTTGCTATCTTAGGAGCCTTTGAGCCTCTCACTGCAATGACGATTGGTATCACACTCATGGGCGAACCACTCACAACATCTATTATTATTGGTTGTGTACTTATCATTACTTCCGTAATAATTCTTATCACAAAGGGCAAAACTTTACCTAATCCTCTAAGGAAATATGCCAAACATCAAGAATAAAAACATACTATGGCATCTTCTTGCCATTGCTATTGTTGCCGTATGGGGCACTACTTTTGTAAACACAAAAGTGCTTTATAACAGTGGACTAACACCGTTAGAAATATTCTTTCTGCGGTTTGTTATTGCCTATATTTGTATATGGTTTATCTCGCCACGTCAGCTCTTTTCTCGTACATGGCGTGATGAATTAATTATGGTTTTATTAGGTATAACGGGAGGTTCGGTGTTCTTCCTTGCAGAAAACTATGCCGTGGGACTTACTTATGTCAATAATGTTAGTTTCATTGTTTGTACTGCACCACTGCTTACTGTGCTAATTGGTATTACCTTTGTGAAGAGTATTAAAGCAAGTTGGTCATTGATTCTCGGTTCATTAATAGCCTTAATGGGTGTTGCCATTGTCATTTTTAATGGTAGTTTTGTCTTACATCTGAATCCTTGGGGCGACCTTCTCACCTTGTTGGCATCACTATGTTGGGCTGTTTATTCCTTACTAATGAAGAAGATATCAAACAGTTATTCAGCTGTTTTTATAACACGTAAGATTTTCTTCTACGGACTTGTAACAGTATTGCCAGCCTTTCTTTTTGACCCATGGACGGCAACCACTTCCATGCTTCTCACACCAAAAGTAATCTTAAACCTATTGTTCCTTGGACTTGTAGCATCTTTCCTTTGCTTTGTTCTGTGGACATTAGTCATTGCGAAGATTGGTGCCATGACATCATCTAACTATCTATACCTTAACCCTATCACTACAGTAGCAACCAGTGCTATCTTCCTCAACGAGCCGATGACAGCCATAGCGTATGTCGGGAGTGCGTTGATATTAATAGGTGTGGCGGTGTCGAATAAATAAAAGTAATGTTTTGTAGATACCAACTATTAGATAAGAAACCGATAGGAGGGTAAACTCACCTTTCTATTAGTCCGACTTAAACTATATTGTCTTTAAATAATAACTTAGTCATAATATGAAAAAAATAGCATTAATTACTGGTGCTACCAGTGGAATTGGCGAAGCCTGCGCACGTAAGTTTGCGCAAGGAGGATATGATGTTATCATTACTGGGCGTAGAGCACAACTTCTTGCTAACCTAAAGAAAGAACTCGAAGCAGAAGGAGTAAGAGTGTTAGCACTTGCTTTTGACGTACGCAATCGTAATGCAGCAACCGCAGCTATCAATAGCCTACCACTTGAATGGCAGCAGATAGATGTCTTAATAAACAATGCTGGTTTGGCTCTTGGATTAGAACCAGAATATGAGGGCAGCTTTGAGGATTGGGAAACGATGATTGATACCAATATCAAAGGACTCTTAACCATGACACGCCTTGTTGTTCCAAGAATGGTAAAACGTGATAGCGGACATGTTATTAACATCGGTTCTGTAGCTGGTGACGCAGCTTATGCAGGCGGTAATGTCTATTGTGGTACAAAGGCAGCTGTTAAGACGATTACCGACGGACTTCGTATTGACCTTGCACATACCTCTGTACGTGTGACGAATGTAAAACCAGGATTGGTAGAGACCCACTTCTCTAACGTACGTTTCCATGGCGATGATGCTCGTGCTGAAAAGGTATATGAGGGTGTTAAGCCACTCACTGGCGCCGATATAGCTGAGGTTGTGTTCTATGCTGCTTCTGCACCAGCCCATGTCCAGATTGCCGAAGTGCTCGTTCTTGCTACGCATCAGGCAAATGGAAGTGTGCTACATAGAGACACATCAAAGTAAATATCAACTTTCTTCGGTCACCTTGGATAGCTTTTAGCACATAAACAAAGTGTTTTTATTAGCAAAAAAGAGAAATAAAAAGTAATTATAGCGTGAGGATACAGGTTTATACGTTTATTATAGTTGGTCAGAAATAGACGTATGAACTCGTATCTCTACTTACTTTACTAAATATGCAGAAGAAATGAAACTTGAATTTATTGACCATAATACATATAAAGAATTAGATTATGAAGCCATTTTTGATGACCTTCATAATGATGTTTATCGGAAATATGGAAAAATAATAAATGCCAACTCATATATAAAAATTGCATGGTCAAGCGACCTATTACTACCTCAGTTTTTAGATTTATCCTCGAAAATATATGCAATAGGGATTGACCAAAATTTTGCCATTTATGATTTTGAAAAGAAACACAGAATTATGTATTTGGACTTGATGTTTCTTTTTTGTGAAATGGTAAAGGTTAACCAAAAATTATTTATTGCAACTGAATTAGAAGTTATTGTTGTAGATTTAGAAGACTATAACATTATTGATACCATATCATTACCAGATATGTACGATAAAATTGAGATTAATTGTGATCAAATTGACATTAATTGTGATCAAATTGACATTAATTGTTTGGAGAATATTCTTATAAAGTATTACACAAGGGATGATTAAAATAAGCAACGCCTTTCTTGTTGTGAAACGATAAAGTTAACCCAATATCTATTTGTTTACACTAATAAATTAAAGTAATGGGATTATATAGTATATCTGGACTTCTGATTATATGTTTGTCTTGCTATCTCTTTTATTGTTTGAGACATTTTCAAAAGATAAACACTTTGATTTCTTCAGTTGCATATATTTCTTTATGTGTTATTTTTACCTTAGGTCTTATAGGATTGTTTAATAAAGTCTTAGAGGGAACAAACTATATAATAGTAGGGATCATTATGATATGGATATGTTCTAAGGCTCATCATTCTGGAGGAGGTGGCGAATATATGTATATAAGAGGGTGGATAGGTGCTATCATCTCGTTGGTATATGGGATTTTTAAAAAACTAAATATGATATAAATGGGATGAATCTCATGCAATAATTCTTATTATATACTGCCATAAAAATAATCATACTGTTGCGAAATATATTTACATCAACCCTTAGTCTACTTGTAAAAATTAGGTAAAAAAGTACCATTTTATTCGCCTTTGTAACTATCTTGTTATTAAGTTATTACAAGATTGCATGATAAGAGGTGCTTAATAGGACTTTAAAAGGGCGTTAGTAAGACTTCAAAAGGGCACCTTTTGCAAGCCATTTAAGCCTCAGTTGAAGCGCTATTAATCGTTATGCAAAACGGATTGTATGATTTTATTTTTACATATATGTAATCACTTTTTTGTGGGTATGATCCTATAAGAAATAAAATATTATCTAATAGCATTATCTATTTTATCATTTACGTTTGAAATTCTTGCATGTTTTCGCACATGTTGGGGGTGTTTTTTGAGGTACATTTAGACTTTTCCATGCTCCACAATTAGCATAACCATTTTTATTAGCCCAAACAAGATTTGAACGACATTCAAAACAAGTTCTATCTGAGGGATTGTGTAAGGATTCCATTTCCTCTCTTCTACGTTTTTCCTCTTCTTCCTTTCTTTTAATATTTTCAAGTTTTTCTTGCAAATCTTGTCCGTAATCACAATAATTGGACATGTTTACACTTATAGATAAATCTTTATCATTCTCTATATGTTTATGTAGTTTAGCACCCGAAAACTGAGAATTTAATTTTTCTATCCTTTTGTGTAACTCTTTTTGTTTACATAAACGATATTT
This sequence comes from Prevotella melaninogenica, assembly GCF_013267595.1. NCBI lineage: Bacteria > Pseudomonadati > Bacteroidota > Bacteroidia > Bacteroidales > Prevotellaceae > Prevotella > Prevotella melaninogenica. Next base: position 642,616 of record NZ_CP054011.1, read on the forward strand.
TTTTCCACTATGCTCTATAACCAATAGATCTAAACTATTCTTTTGTTTAACACCACAGCAATAATATTTAATCTTACAATTTGCACAAATAGATTCCTCTACGACTTTTATCTTTTTGCCATTATTTCTATATTTCTCCTCAATGCCTTTAAAATATATTTGATTATTAAGCCATTTACGTTCCTTGTCTGACTCTAAAAGAAAAGATTCTAATGACTCAAGAGTTTGGTTGGTTATATCTATCTCGAGACAAGTAAGATTCTTATAATCAATTTTTTCTTTATGCTGGACCTTAGAATTAAAGGTAAACTCTATAAGGTATTGTTTCCCATCTTCTGTTATTGCAATTACATCTGGTTGTTTATCTTCTCTATTATAATAACTATCAATTTTCACATCTACAAAGTAAATATCTGTTGCTGGAAAAATATCATAGTATGATGAAGTATGTATTTTCTTCTTATTTTTAATAATTTGTTCTGCAAGCTTATATAAGGTAACTTCATAGCAAATATTAAGATTAGCTCCGCGATTATCACTATGGTGAGCAAACCCATGTTCTCTCACATCCCCATGCCGTGCAAGTAAATTCTCGTGACAGCGAGGACAAATACAACCACACTGTTGCCCTCTTGGTACACTATCTACATGTACCATTTCTCCATTCGAATTCTCTGCCCATGAAAATACGTAATTAATATTCATTTCCTTATCTGATAATATTTATGATTTCTCTATGTGCCTACAGCAACACACGTAAACTCAAATGTAGACACAAGTCCTATATTATTTACAAAGATATATTATAGTATTGCGCTCATATTTATACTCATGAGTTATTTATCCTTAGACTTCTTCTCACGAGCAGTCTTAATTCTATCTTGAATCATCTGATAGTGTGAGATAGCATGTTTACGAGCATTGATAATCTGGAACCTATAGACAAAGCAGGTTGTAACAAAATATACAGCTGCTTGTATCCATAAGGCACGAACTTCTGGCAATACATCATCAATGGTCGCACCCATAGAGGCTATTCGTAGGTATCCACGAACACCAAATGTAGAAGGAATAAGCCAACTAACACCCTGCCAGCCACCAGGAATACTGGTCTGTGGCCATGATGCACCCGTAAGGAAGAGGAATGGAATAGACGTGAAAACCACTAAAAGCATCACATTCTCACGATAACGCACAAGACATGAGATGGTCATACCGAAGAAGATAACCGCTAACAGATATGGCAAAAGAAGCCAAAAGAGGTCAGCAGGACGGGCAAGCATAGTGAAGTTAAACAAATGGGGTACAACCATTGTTACGTATGCTGCCATAACACAATAAATCATGAAATAGCAAGAGGACTTGCCAAGTACTATCTTCATAATTCCATTGTAGTGCTTACCGATAGGGACAAGGTCTTGGAAACGGTTGTTTTCACGTGCTGTACCTGCTGATAAGCCAATTCCGAGAAGTAATGTTTGCTGTAGAATAAGAATCAATACACCAGGAAGAATAGCATTACCATAACCTCCCGTTGTGTTAAAGATAGGCTCTGCATCTACTATCATTGGTTCGGTGCTAACCTCTTCGTCTCTTTCTGTAAACGATAGAGAATGTTCTTTCTTTATGTCAGTACCCATTTCCATTGATACTGCCAATGCAGTCTGATAGATAGCCTTATAGGTAAGCATCAGACTCATGTCACAATACACACCCACATGAGCCTTTTCACCACGGTGCAAAGTGCGTTCAAAGTCACTTGGAAAGTAGAGTACACCATGTACAGCCTGTTTCCCTACTAATGCTTCAGCCTCCTGCAGGTTATTACAATAGTAGGCAGCACGTACATCAGGTGATGCATCAAAGTCTTGAATAAACTCACGTGAAGTTGAAGAGTGAGATAAATCGACAATAGCGACAGGAACTTCACGCACCACCTCATTATTATATATCCATGAGTAAAGCAGTGGGTAAGCCAAAGGTACAAGGAGAAAGAATATTAATACTCCTTCGTCTTTAATCGTACTCTTCGTTTCCAACCACCATATATAACAAAGAGAAGATAGAAAACTCAGCAGTCCTGAGCTTGTTTTCTTTTTGTTAGTAGGCTTCGTTGTATTCTTTGTTTCTGACATAATTGATCGTTTGTTAAACCCTCTTCTTTGAGAGATTATTTAATCAGTGATGAGTAATACACAGAAATATAGCTCTTTATAGAACTTTTCCTTTGGTAGTATTCTGTAAATAAACTCATCCTTTATGACCGTTAATGGATGATACTTGTATATCTTTATGGTATATACACATATTCAACCATTGCTCGCTTAATATTTCTAATCACAAGGATTGGCAGTGAGGCAAAAGCCACCAGTGCTACGACATTCACCCACGCATTTATCAATGGATAACCATTGAAGATACAGATTTGATAAATCATATAGTAATGGCGCAGTGGAATAATCTGTGCTAAGGCTTCAATCATACCGTCCATAGTAAATAGTGGGAAGGTTGCACCACAAGCAGAGAAGCCTACCACCGCCCAAAGAGAACATATACTCATTGACATTCGCAGAGAAGGCATCAACCCAAAGACAAAAACACCGAATCCCTGAGAAGACAATACAGTAAGTATGGCAAGGAAGACAATCATACCCAGACCACCTGGGTGTGGAAAGTTCAAATAGCCATAGACATACCATTCATAACCTAAGAATATGGTTAAGAAAATGAGTGTCTGTGGTAATAGTTTACCTGTAAGGGCTAAAAAAATATTATTCCCTGCCATAGACATCCACTCATTAGCTCTACCAAATTTTAGCTCGGTACCAATAGAGTAGGCGGTAATGAGAAACATGAATAGCACCAGAATACCAGGAATCATAATACTACTCAAATAAACATTATAGTTCATCCAAGGATTACCAACCATGTGTACATCGAGACCTATTGGCTGAATGATTGTTTTAATCTCATCAGGTGTCTTTCCAAGCATCTGCAACTTGGCTGCACCAACAGCCGCAGAACTTAAAGTCGTTACCGTCTTGAGGTCTTTAAAAATCATACCGCCCGCAACGAGTGTCACATTACTATAATAGAAAGAAATCTCAGGCTGCCGCTGAGAAATAAGCTTAGCCGTTGTTCCTTCTGGGATATAGAGGAAACCATATATCTCATTGCGCTGTATGGCTTTACGTGCTTCAGATACATTATTGTAATGCCCTGCGACACGTGTACTTTGAAAACCATCCAACTGACGAATCATAGCACGTGTAACAGAAGTATTATCGTTGTCGACAACACCACAAGGGAGTTTCTCTGGCTGCCCAGTACTCATCAGAGATGTAAAGAAAAAGATGATAACAAGAGGAAAAACCACCATACAACAGATGTAGATGGGGTTATGTATCATTAATCCAACTTCACGAGCAGAGAGATTAACAATCCTTCTTATGTATAAGAGTAATTTCTTCATTATGATTAAAAAGTTTCCTCAACTCCCTCTATAAAGGGATATTATGTGAGGAGAACTGCCTTTAATTGTCTTTGTTAGATGGTCTTTAAATAATGATTTTTTAATAGCTTATTAGTAAAGTAAGCCCCTCAATCATTGGTGTTAAGCCTTAGCACCATTGGTGCTTGCCATCAGCACCATATGTGTTTACCCTCAACACATCTATAGAAGATGCTAAGAGGGTTTTTATTTTGCCATTATTCAATAACTGATTGTTACTTAAAAAACAACCAATTTTATCCCGTTAGGCAACTCCCCTCCTTTGGAGGGGCTGGGGGAGGTCCTACTTCTTTATTATCAACGACATACCAGGCTTTAAGCCTTCAACCTTCTTTGTTGGTTTTGCCTTAACTTGGAATGTCTTTAGATCATACTGTCCATTGGTCTTTGTAGCCTTCCATACAGCGTAAGAACCTTTATCCTTTAAGGAGGTTACACGCAGTTCGATATTCTTATCAAGCGCAGGAACATAGGCTTTTAGAACAGTGCCAACCTTCATATCCTTGAGTTGATCCTCACGAACATTAAAGGTTCCCCAAATATCATCAACCATTGAGATGCTCATAATCGGACTACCTAAGCCGACAAGTTCGCCAACCTTTGGATAGATTGTTTCAACCTCTCCATCTGCTGTTGCACGCTGTACGGTTTCTTTCAAGACAGAACGAACTACATCAACTGCAGAACGAGCAGCCTGCGCTTGCTTTCTTGCAGCCTCTTTAGTCTCACGCTGGGCACCATTCTTGGCAAGTTCCCACTGCGATTTAGCAACTTGTACACCAGCCTTTGTTGCTTCGTATGCTGCCATAGCCTCATCACGTTTCTGTGCACTCATCACTCCTTCGTCGTACAAACGTTGCATACGACCGTAGGTCTTTTCGGCAATATCATTTGCTGCAATAGCCTGCTGATAAACTTGATAAGCACTTTCTACAGTCTCACGACGTGTAGGACCTTCTGCCAAAGCACTCAAAGCATCTGTTGCACCAGCCGCAGCTTCAGCCACTTTCTCTTGTGTACTTGCCTCAGGAATAGCCAATGTTGCAAGGACGTCTCCCTTGTGAACAAAGTCACCTTCCTTCACTTTAATATCTGTGATACGTCCTGGGAACTTACAAGCTACACGATATTCACTTACTTCTACTTCTCCTTGTATGGTCTCTTCTGTGCGGTCAATGGTGAAATAACCAATAACAGCCACGATAACTACTACAGATACAAAGCCTATTACGGCTAAAAGTATGTTGTTATGTTGTGATTTTGCTGACATATTTTTGAGGTTTAATTTTTATGTATTAAGTATTTTATTCTTGTAATGTGAACCTTTAAGATATGAGTTTGTGACTTTCTAATGCTCCATGAAACGCAAGTCTCAAAGTTCAAACCTGTATTATAAACCGCCAAGAGCCTTTTGTAATCCTGTTTGTGCTAACTTTACGCTGATTTCTGCATCAATGATTGCCATGCGTGAAGTCTGCCAAGCAGTCTGAGCAGCCATGACTTCTGTAACCGTCATAACACCCTCTTTGAAGCCTACGTTAGCACAACGAAGGTTCTCTTCTGCTGCAGCCATATTCTTCTGAGAGGTAGCAAGTTGCTTGTTTGCATCCTTAAGACGGAGTCTGTTCTGCTCTATCTCCAAGTCAATCTTCTTACGTACGTCATCCATTTCTAACTGTGCTATAGTCGTAGCAGTCTTACTTGCGCGTACCTTATATTTGTTCTCTCCCCAATTCCATATTGGTACTTGAACTGTTACTCCAATGTTCCATAAATCTGTAAAACGTTTCTGGAAACCATTAAAGAGATTCGGATTCGATACGGAATAGCCAGCAGTAAGAAGTACATGAGGCATATAAAGTGAACGAATAAGTTTGGTATTCTGTATGCTCATATCAACTGTATTCTGCAAGAGACGTAGCTCTGGACGAGCTTCATTAAGCCCAGTTGTATCTGATGAAGAGACTGTATAGTTGTCAAACTGTGTTGATGGAGTAGGAGGGAGATCGGCATCACCTTCATCAGATAGAGGTATATCACCATTCAATTCAAGACCACAAAGTTCGCACAATGCCATCTTAGCCAATGATACACCACTTTGAATACGAGCAATTTGCATGTCAGCTGTATTAACAGCTACCTCAACCTTTAATCCATCAGCTCGAGTAGCTACACCCTCGCGTATCATCTTCTTAACATCCTCATTGAGCTTTTGAGCTAAATCACGATAGCGAGTTGCTAACGCTTCTTTCTTCTTTAAGGAGATAGCAAGCCAATACGCATTATCAACTCCATAGAGGACTAACTGTCGTTTAAGGCTGATATTGTTTTGTGCAACCTGCTCACCAATAGCTGCCATATCGTTAGCTGCTTTAATAGCACCTCCCATATAAATAGGTTGATTGACAACAATACCACCGGCATAGACGTTCTTTGTGTTTGAACGGAATGCGTCATTGATACTTTGTCCGATATTGTTTCCGACCTGAGTGAGTGGTGTCGCAACATTGCTAAAGAGCTGACCAAGCTGCTGAGCCATCTGTGGACTGAGGATACCTTGTTGTGCTAACGAGGTTAAGTTCTGTCCAATCTGACCACCTAACTGCCCAAAGGTATTTGTTCCAAGATTGCTAAATGCATTCTTTTGATCATCGCTGAGAAGTGAAATCTCTCGTGAAAAGTGTTGATAACCAGCAAGTGCATCAACACGTGGCAGATACTTTGTCTTAGCTGCCTTACGTGTGTTTTCTGCCACATCTACTGTCATACGCGAAACCTTTAGCTGACGATTGTTTTGTAAAGCCAGCTCACGACACTTCTGCAGAGAGTACACCTCCTGTGCATGAATGCCCAAGGTGACACCCAATAACATTGCTATGGTGAATAACTTTTTCATTGTTAAATGCCTCTAAAAATATCTTTTGCAAAAGTAGCCTTTTTATATTGATTAACAAGGAAAGGTAGGCTGATAATCATTAAAATACAAAAATATGCCTATTTTTAGGGAAATATAGAACAACTTTGGAAATAAATGTTTAACTTTGCAGGATAGGTTTGTATAAAATACAAGTACGAAAACATTTCATACAGTGAACAAAAACAATTTCTTTTATCGTGCGTTTGACCTCTATTATGACGGGTTTCGGCACATGACATTGGGTAAAACACTTTGGACAGTGATAATAGTTAAGTTGGCTATTATGTTCCTTGTGTTAAAGATTTTCTTCTTTCCAAACTTTCTAAAAGCGAATGCGGAAAAAGGAAAAGAGGGTGAATTCATTGAGCAACAACTGATGAAAAGATAACGAGCTTCAGTTATTATCATCATTTATTACCGATAGCAATATATTCAATTCATAACATTTTAATAAATAACAACAAACAATGGAAAACCTACTTTTAGCCATTGATCCAGGAACTGTTGACTGGTCACGTGCACAATTTGCACTGACAGCCATCTATCACTGGCTTTTCGTTCCCTTGACACTGGGCTTAGCTGTCGTAATGGGAATCATGGAGACTTGTTATTATCGCACCCGAAAGGAGTTTTGGCGTACTGCAACTCGTTTTTGGCAGCGATTGTTTGGTATTAATTTTGCCATGGGTGTTGCTACTGGTATCATCCTTGAGTTCGAGTTTGGAACTAATTGGAGCAATTATTCTTGGTTCGTTGGTGACATCTTTGGTGCACCACTTGCCATCGAAGGAATCTTGGCTTTCTTTATGGAGTCAACATTCGTTGCAGTGATGTTCTTCGGTTGGAACAAGGTTTCAGCGGGCTTCCACCTTGCATCAACATGGCTCACTGGATTGGGAGCAACGCTCTCAGCATGGTGGATTCTCGTGGCTAATGCGTGGATGCAGTATCCTATCGGTTGTACATTCAATCCTGATACGATGCGTAATGAGATGACCTCATTCTTCGATGTTGCACTGAGTCCATTTGCAATTGACAAGTTCACACATACCATTACTTCTTCTTGGATATTGGGCGCAGCATTCACAGTTGGTGTAAGCTGCTGGTATCTGCTTCGTAAGCGTCACATAGAGCTTGCAAAGGAGAGTATTAAGGTTGGTGCTGCTGTTGGTCTTGTAGCTTCTCTTTTAGCAGGTTCTACAGGTCATAACTCTGCTTATATGGTAGCGCAATCACAGCCAATGAAGCTTGCAGCCATGGAAGCTCTCTATGAAGGAGGTACTGATCAGAGTTTGACAGCAGTTGCTTGGGTGAACCCATTTGAGCAGCCTGATTACATGAACCAGTCTGAACCTCCTATGCGAATAGCTGTACCTAATATGCTTTCTATCCTTGCAACAAAGGATGCTCATGGCTATGTCCCTGGTGTAAAGGATATCATCCGTGGTTATAAGAAGACTGATGGCACAATGGAACCATCGTTGAAGGAGAAGCAGGAACGTGGTCGTAATGCTATCCAAGCACTTAAAGACTATCGTGCAGGAAAGGACAAAGAGTCTAATCTCAAAGTTCTTGAAAAGGATATGAAGTACTTTGGCTATGGATATATTAAGGATGCTAAGCAGGTTGTACCATTCATTCCTGTTAACTTCTGGTCATTCCGAATCATGGTTGGCCTTGGATGTTTCTTCATTCTTATCTTTGCAGTGATATTGTTTATTGTTTACAAGAAAGATATTACTCGTCCACGCTGGTTACAGAGAGTAGGTATTGCACTCATCCCATTAGCTTTTATTGCAAGTGAGTGTGGATGGCTTGTTGCCGAATTTGGCCGCCAGCCATGGACAATCCAGGATATGCTTCCAACATGGGCAGCAGTGAGCGACCTCTCAAGTGGTGGTATCGCATTCACCTTCTTCCTCTTCCTTGTTCTCTTTACTGCAATGTTGACAGTTGAAGTTAGTATTATGTGTAAGCAAATTAAGAAAGGACCAGAACTATGACATACGATTTTCTGCAACACTACTGGTGGTTCATCATCTCACTTTTAGGTGCGCTACTTGTCTTCCTGCTGTTCGTGCAGGGTGCAAACTCAATGATTTTCCAATTGGGTAAGACAGAAGAAGAGCGCCGCATGCTCATTAATTCAACTGGTCGTAAGTGGGAGTTCACCTTTACAACGCTCGTTACGTTCGGTGGAGCATTCTTTGCTTCTTTCCCACTGTTCTATAGTACCAGTTTTGGTGGTGCTTACTGGGTATGGGTATTGATTCTCTTCACCTTTATCATTCAGGCTATTAGTTATGAATTCCAGAACAAGGCAGGTAACCTCTTTGGTGTTCGTACCTT